>CAYIYX010000017.1:0-15448 GCA_964367775.1 uncultured Candidatus Saccharibacteria bacterium
GGTGGATCTGGTCTGTGTTAAGACTAAACGAATGACTGCGGTAGGCATGGCGATTTTTTACGGCCGCAGCGATACGACGCTGCTCTCCTATGAGACGCTCAGCGAGTTCATGATCGAGGGTTTTTAACATGAGGTCAGTGGCTTCTATGCCTGTTTGATACAGATTGACACCACCAAAGGAGTACACTGCGTCATCGACGATGAGCCATTTGGAATGAGTACGCCCATTTAACAGCGTGGACGTATCGCTCCCAAGCCAAACAAACTTAGCGCCGGCTTTCTCGAATGAACGCTTCAGGCCGCTCACGGAACGAAGGCGCTTGCTGAACTGCGAGTTTAGTCGAAAATGCCCACCGATTTCGGTAAATGTGTAGGCGTCGCCGGCTAGTAACACTTCAAGTCCTCGTCTAGCAGCCGCCCGGATGGCTTCAAGAAACGCCTCGGTCGTCGAGTCGTCATCGAGAATAGTGCTTATGAGATAAACCCGTTTTTCGGCAAGTTCTATAGCTCGAGTAGCGTCTTTAACGTATTCTTTGACGGTCAGTAATTTCATGCTTGTATAATTATATAGAGCAAAGGGTTTAGATGATAGTGTACAATAAATTGTAACGAAATAAGGAGTTTCAAAATATGCCTGATTTTAACAAAGTACTGACACCTTGGGCTGAAGATGGGGTTGTCAACACCGTTGTCGAGATACCTGAAGGCTCGTGTCATAAAATTGAATGGGACCGAAAGATTGCCGCGTTCAAACTCGATCGAGTCGACCCGGGCATATTTGCAAAACCAGTTAATTACGGTTTTATACCTGGAACACTTGATGAAGACGGCGACGAGCTCGATACGCTCATCGTGACAGATAACCCTTTGACGACGGGTATCTATCTTGAAGCGAAAGTCATAGGTGTCTTGAGATTTGAGGACGATGGCGAGGTGGATGACAAAGTTATCGTTGTGCCAGCAGATGACCGAAATACGGGGAATGCGGTACAAAGCTTAGATGATCTCTCGCTACGATGGCGTCAACAAATTGAACATCATTTTACACACTACAAAGATTTGAAAAAACCAGGAAGCACAAAAGTGCTTGGTTGGGGTGACGCAGCCGAAGCGATTGGCGTCGTCAACGAATGTATCGAGCGCTATAAAGGGTAGTTTACCTACCTGAGCCTCAAACTCTCCTCTCGCTCCAAGCATTCGCTCGGCGCCAGCTGATTATTTGTCTTGCCTCGCTGCGCCGAAAAGGCACAATGCTTGTCTGAGTGGAGGGTTTGAGGCTCAGGGTCGCCCAGCGGAAGCCCGGCTTTTGTTTAGGTAGGCTTTGATCTTGTTCTTGGCGTGCGTCGTAATCACGTGATCTAGCCAGTCGGTTTTGGGTTTGGCCGTTTTTTTGGTAATGACTTCTATATGGTCGCCGTACTTGAGGCGATAGTCGAAGGGCACCATCTTGCCGTTGACGATAAATCCAGCAGCTTTGTTGCCTATAGCGCTGTGTACTTTATAGGCATAGTCGAGAGGAAAAGCTCCTTCCGGCAAGTCATAAATATCACCTTTTGGTGAGTAGACAAAAATTCTGTCACCAAAGAGATCGATTTTGAGTGAGTTTATGTCTATGTCTTCGCCACTTCCGAGTGCGGCGGCGGCTTCTTGTAGATCGGCAATCCACGCAAGATCGGCTGGCATTTCGGCAATCATACCTTTGCGGTAGGCGTCGGTCATTTTTTGTTCGTTGTAGTGGAAGTGAGCGGCTAGTCCGCGCTCAGAATATTCGTGCATTTGCTCGGTTCTTACCTGAAACTCCACGACTTGGCCGTCGGGCGTCATAACGGTTGTATGGAGACTTTGGTAGCCGTTTGGCTTTGGACGGGCTATGTAGTCTTTTATGCGTTCTACCATGGGGTTGTATAGGGAATGTAATACACCGAGGACGAGGTAGCATGTGTCGATATCTTCAACAATAATGCGAAGCGCTATGAGGTCGTAAATTTCATCGATGTCGGGAACCTTTTGTATTTTTTTGTAGAGGCTGTATACACTTTTAACACGCCCATCCATAACATGAGAAATCTTTTCTTTGTCTAATGTACGATCCACGTCTTGGCGAACCTTACGAAGTCGTTTTTCACTTTTTCCGACGCGGTTTTTGAGTTCTTGACCGATTTTTTTGTAGGTTTCTGGTTCGAGATAGCTAAACGCTAGTTCTTCTAGTTCGACACGCAGTCGCCCCATGTTTAGCCGGTCGGCTATAGGGGCGAAAATATCGAGTGTTTCCTGAGATATTTTTAACTGACGGTCGCGGGGTTTGTATTTTAGTGTGCGCATGTTGTGTAGGCGGTCAGCCAGTTTTATGATGATGACACGGATGTCTGCACCGACGGCTAGCAGGAGTTTTGTCAGGTTGTCTTTTGTTGTAGGAAGATAGCTGTTAATATTACGCATGCCGGAACGGGCTTTGCCGACTTTACTCACCCCGTCGACAAGAAAAGAAACGTCGCGGCCAAACAGTGACTCTATGTCGTCTATGGTCACATCGGTATCTTCTATAGTGTCGTGTAGGACTCCTGCTAACACGCTGTCGACGTCCATGCCCCAGTCGACTAACAGTGCGGCAACCGCAAGCGGATGCGAGATGTACGGTTCGCCGCTCAGGCGCGTTTGTCCAGCGTGTTTTTCTGTTGCGTAGTTGATGGCGCTCGAAAGTTCGGCGAGCTGGTCTTCATCATACAATGGCTCAGCCAGTTTTAGCAGTTCACGCTTTTTCATACCTATAGTATAGACGATAGACCGTAGACATTGGACGTTCAGGTTCATGTTTTCTGTTTTCTGTCATATATCGTTCGTCTGCTATCGGTAACTCCGTGCTATAATTCTAGTAAAGCTAATGGTAAAAGATGGAGGGATTTTCAGTGAAGAAAATAGCTATCAATGGGTTCGGACGGATTGGACGAAATGCGTTCAAAATTGCGTTCGAGCGTGGGGACATAGAGGTTGTCGCTATAAACGATCTGACCGATAATAAAACTTTAGCGCATCTTTTGAAGCACGACTCGAGCTACGGCGAATACCATCACGATGTGCGGTACGACGATGATTCATTGACGGTTAACGGCAAGCGCATCCAAACCTTTTCAGAAACCGACCCAGCCAAACTTCCTTGGGGACAGCTCGGTGTTGATGTGGTTATAGAGTCTACTGGCTTCTTCGTCAAGCCAGAACTTGCGCGGGCGCACATCGACCCCGCAGGTGCTAAAAAAGTTATCATCTCGGCCCCTGCTAAAGGTGATGGCGCAGACACTATCGTACTTGGCGTGAATGACAGCAAGCTCAAAGAGGGTGTGACTGACGTTGTTTCGAATGCTTCTTGCACGACCAACTGTATCGCCCCGGTTATGAGTGTCCTTGAAAATACTTTTGGCGTGGAAAAGGCTATGATGACAACCGTTCACAGCTATACCGCTAGCCAAAAGCTTCTGGACGCACCGAGCAAAGATCTTCGAGAAGCGCGTGCGGCAGCAGAAAACATCGTCCCTACAACGACCGGCGCATCTATTGCCACGACTCTGGTCATTCCAAGTCTCAAAGACAAGTTTGGCGGACTGTCCGTCAGGGTTCCTACCCCAGTTGTTTCGCTCAGTGACATTACTTTTGTCGCAAAGCGCGATGTGACCGTGGAAGAAGTAAACAACGCCTTCAAAGAAGCGGCCGCCCAGCCGTACTACCAAGGAATTTTGACAGTAACTGAAGAAGAATTAGTCTCAAGCGACTTCAAAGGCAATTCGCACAGCTGTATAGTAGACTTGCCGCTCACCTCTGTTGTTGCCGGTAATCTTGTGAAGGTAGTAGCGTGGTACGACAATGAGTGGGGTTATTCAAACCGTCTCGTGGAGCTAACATCTGACGTTGCGAAAAGCGTGGAATAACCGATGAAAATCTTTCTAGGATCTGACCATGGCGGGTATTATCTCAAGGAAAAACTTGAGGCTTATCTAGCGAAGCGTGGGTACGATTGGGAAGATGTGGGAGATACGGAGCTTGACCCGGATGATGATTTTCCTCGGTTCGCCACTCAGGCAGCGGTTCGGGTTATAGGTGAAGAAGAAAAAGATGACCCTCGGGCTATTCTCGTATGCAAAAATGGGCAAGGCATGGCCATAGCCTCTAATCGCTTTAAAGGGATACGTGCGGTTGTCGTAACGACTACTCAAGAAGCCAAAGAAAGCCGTGCCGATGACGATGCAAATATTTTGTGCTTGCCGGCCAGACTACTTGATTTACCCGGTGATGATTTGGCTCTTTGGAAAGATATCGTCGATACCTGGTTGGCGACGTCATTTTCAGGGGCTGCGCGTTTCAGGCGGCGTATCCGAATGCTCGATCAGCTCGAGTAATAGTATAAAATATAGTAAAGTAGAGGGCGTATGAAAATTGCAATCACAACCGATCATGGTGGCTACGAGGCACTCAAAGAGTTGCGGGTATTTTTGGAGAGTCTCGGACATGAGTGCGTTGATTATGGTCCAAAACAGTTCGATGTAGACGATGATTATCCTGACTTGATTTTTCCAGCGGCGCGAGCGGTCGCGGCGGGAGCATGTGAACGTGGGATTATAATGGGCGGAAGCGGACAGGGCGAAGCAATTGTGGCCAACCGAGTCAAAGGCGTGCGCTGTGCTCTGTTCTATGGTCCAGTCTTAGCGAAAGTTGCTATAGACGCCGAGGGAACTATGAGCGACGACCCGTATGAGATAGTTCGGCTGTCTCGTACGCACAATAACGCAAACATTTTAAGCTTGTCCGGCAGATTTTTGTTACTGGGAGAGATGAAGAAGGCAATTGAAATTTGGTTAGATACGCCGTTTGAAGATACGGGCCGGCATGCTCGTAGAATAAGCAAAATTGACGAACTGTGTTAAATAAAAGGGGGAATATGACAGAAAAGAAAAGTAAAAAAAATACGCCGTCACACTTGACCGTTCATGGTCTACTCGGCTCGCTGTCTTATTGGGGGACGACGGCTCGTTTTATGCTAGTCGGCGTACTCATAGTGTTTGCATTTCTTTTGAACCTGTCTGGCGACAGCGCGTCTCAGTACATAGATACAGAGATAATATTCCTTATTTTTGGGCTTGGCACGTTACTGATGCTAGATTTAGGGTATGTTGTAGCGGCTCGGGCGCTAACTCTGAACAAGATAGTAGATCGATGGGCGGTCATGCTCGGCGACTTAGTACTAGCGGCATTTTTTGTCGTACCGAGTTTAGTGCAGATTGGTGCAAGCGGGAATAAACTGCGGGTTATAGGCCTTATTGCCGCGTTATTTGTGCTGGCAATTCGTATATTAGTCGGTTTGTTATTTGCAAGGCGAAAGTAGGCATATGGCAATTATTTGTCCAGCTATTATGCCAACGAGCGATAGTCAAGAAGTATTTGACACAATGATGAAACGACTGGGGAAGGTGTCGCCGCGTCTTCAAATTGACTTGATGGACGGACATTTTGCGCCGAACAGGAACACTGACCCTGACAAGATTTGGTGGCCAGAAGGTATAAAAGCCGACATTCATCTAATGTACCTCTACCCGCAGGAAGTGCTGTCGACCTTAATTGCGAAGCGACCGCACATGATTATCGTACATGCTGAAACTCACGGTAATTTGCCAGAAGTCATGCGGCAGATTCAAGAAGCTGGTATAAAGGCCGGCGTAGCGCTTCTTCGCGCTACTCCTGTTGAGGATGCGCGTGAACTGATCGAGATCGCTGACCATGTATTGCTGTTTGGTGGAGAGCTCGGTAGTAGCGGACAGGCTGAGTTAGCTGCTTTAGACAAAGTGACTCAGGTTCGTGAAATTCACTCTGACCTTGTGGATATCGACTCAGGTATCGAGATCGGCTGGGACGGAGGGGCTAATGAGAGTAATGTACTACTACTGACTGGTTCCGGAATCGATGTGATCAATGTGGGCGGGGCGTTTAGAAATGCCGAAGACCCAGAACATGTGTATCAAAAGCTCCTCTCGCTTGCAGGGTAATGCTTGTGGTAAAATACTAGAGAAATGAGTGGGCAACTGACGCTTGTACAGATGGAAGAGATGGCGAACACGATTCGTCAGGATATTATACGCATGCTTGAGGAGGCTGGCTCGGGTCATAGTGCAGGCGCGCTTGGGCTGGCAGACGTTTTTACGGCGCTGTATTTTTCTATATTGAAGTTTCATCCTGAAGATCCAAATTGGGACGGGCGCGACCGGCTACTGCTAAGTAATGGGCATACAAATCCTGTTTTGTATGCGGCGATGGCTCGGGCAGGTTATTTTCCAGTAGACGAGCTTCGGACGCTCAGAAAGTTTGGTTCGCGGCTACAGGGGCACCCGGAAAGGACTAAGTTACCAGGCCTAGAGACCACTAGCGGACCCCTGGGAGAAGGCTTGAGTCAGGGCAGTGGTATGGCCTATGTACTGAAACATATCACACCAAGACAGAATCAATGGGTGTATGTTGTTTTAGGAGACGGCGAGCTTAACGAAGGGAATGTTTGGGAAGCAGCGATGTTTGCAAGTAAATACAAGCTTTCAAATCTTGTCGCCATAGTTGACAGGAACAATATTCAGTTAGACGGAAACACTGAAGATGTTATGCCACTTGAAGACTTGTGTGGCAAGTGGGAGAGTTTTGGATGGCACGTACAAGAAGTGGATGGAAATAACATAGAAAGCGTCATAGACGCAACTTCGATGGCTCGAGCTGTGACCAATCAACCGAGTGTGATTTTAGCACACACGATTCCCGGTAAGGGCGTTGATTTTATGGAGTACGACTATCATTGGCATGGTATGTCACCAAATAGCGAGCAAGCCCGCGATGCGCTGAAAAAACTTCGCACGCTTGGCGGCAAGATACGGAGTGAGCATGAGTAATGTTAATTTATCACCCAAGTTGTATTCCAGTGCTATTGAACGTGAATCGATTCGCGCTGGGTTTGGACGAGGGCTGAAGCAAGCTGGTGAGGTCGACAGGCGGGTTGTCGCACTGTGCGCAGATTTGACGGAAAGTACACAGATGCACCTGTTTAAAGCAGCATTTCCTGAACGCTTTGTAGAAGTTGGCGTTGCTGAGCAAAATCTTGTAACTGTTGCGGCAGGTATGGCGGCTATGGGAAGTATTCCTTTCGCAGCGAGCTACGCCGCTTTTAGTCCAGGACGGAACTGGGAACAGATACGAACGACCATTTGCCTCAACAACCAACCAGTGAAAATCGTTGGTTCACACGCCGGCGTGTCGGTTGGTCCCGATGGCGCGACGCATCAAATGCTCGAAGACATTGCACTTATGCGAGTACTGCCAAACATGGTCGTCGTGATTCCTGGCGACAGTATTGAAGCAGAAAAAGCTACTCAAGCGATCGCTACGACGCCAAGCCCAACATACCTTCGTATGTCGCGCGAAGCGACTCCTATTTTCACAACGGCATTGACACCGTTTGAGATCGGCAAAGCCTATGTCTTACGCGAAGGGAATGATGTTACTCTGCTCGGGACCGGCGCTATGACATATGAATGTCTACTTGCGGCCGAGAAGTTAGCGGCAGACGGTGTAAGTGTCGAGGTTGTACATGTTCCGACTATAAAGCCGCTCGACGAGGTGACGATTTTACAGAGCCTGCAAAAAACTGGTCGTGGTATTACGGTCGAAGAAGCGCAAGTAGCGGCCGGTTTCGGCAGTGCGGTTGCTGAGCTTGTGGGAGAAAAAATGCCAGTGCCCATAAAGCGTATCGGCGTACAGAATTCCTTTGGTGGATCAGGCAAGCCCGAAGAACTACTTGCACATTTTGGGCTGAACGCTGATGGAATTGCACGATCAACTCATGACTTCATGATTAACGTTAAGTAACAGTTGGCATAATCGTCTATACTGTATGTAATGATTATAACGACAGAAAGGCATACATGGCTTTAGGAATAAAAGAAATTCGAGACAACTGCGTTCGGGCGAGGCATTTGATGCAGCGTAGTCGTCAGCAGCATTTTGCGGTTGGGGCCTTTAACATAGACAATCAAGAAACGCTCATAGCAGTGGCTCGGGCAGCACAGAAACTGAACGCGCCGGTTTTAGTAGAGGTCAGCGACGGTGAAGTCAAAGCGCTCGGTCTAGACAACATCCGCGACATGGTCGACAACTACCGCGAAGAATACGGTGTCGAGATGTATCTAAATCTTGATCATAGCCCAACGGTTGACGACTGCAAGCGGGCTATCGACACTGGGTTTGAATTTATTCATATCGACATTTCTCAGGCGAACCATGATGCAACCGAAGAAGAAATTATCGCGAAAACGAAAGAGGTCGTGGACTATGCAAAGTTCACCGGGGCGCTTGTCGAGAGCGAGCCGCATTACTTTGGCGGCAGCTCGAACGTGCATACGGAAGACATCGACTATGAGGAGATTAAAAAGACATTTTCTACGCCCGAAGGAGCTAAGGCATTTGTTGACGCGACTGGTATAGACACGTACGCTGCGGCAATTGGGAATTTGCACGGCAAGTACCCAGTGCCAAAAGAACTTGACATTGCACTACTCCAGCGGATTCGCGACAGTATTGACTGCCAAATCAGCCTGCATGGTGGCTCTGGTACGCCGCTCCATTTCTTTGAGGAGGCTGCCAAAATTGGTGTGAGCAAAATCAATATAAATAGTGATATGCGTTATGCGTTCCGTATCACGCTTGAAGAAGCTTTGAAAGAAGATCCTGACGAATTTGCTGTCGTCAAACTTATGGACCGCGTCAAAGATGCAGTTCAAGCCGTTGTCGAAGAGAAAATTCAGGGTTTTGGAAGTGCTGGAAAGGCGGTTCGATGAGCGTACCGAAAATACTTTGCATCGGCAAAGCGACGCAAGATGTCTTCTTGCGTGATGACGAATTTGACCCCTACTGCGAGGGTAAGGTCTGCTACACCCATTTACCACTGGGCGCAAAACTCGACATAGCAGAACTTCACTATGCGACCGGTGGCAACGCAACAAATGTTGCGGTTACGTTCGCGCGTCAAGGACTGCATGCCCAGTACCTGTGGGGTCTTGGTTTCGATCCATCATCGGAAACGAGCTTAAAGGTTCTCGATGAAGAAGGTGTAGACACATCACTGGTAATACAGCACGAGTCGTTAGAGGCAAGTTACTCGTCTATACTCGTTGCCAAGAACGGCGAACGAACTATTTTGAATTATCACGGTGCAATGCCAGGAGCGAAGGATGTCGAGCGCCTGCTTCAGGAAGTGAAGGAGATGCCCGACTGGATATATCCGACTGCGCTAGGGTCAATTGATGTTCTAGAAAAGATCATTAGTTGGGCAGAAAAACATGAGGTAAAAATTATGTTAAACCCAGCAGGAAGCGAGCTTAGGGACACAGCGAAGTTAAAGGGACTTCTGGATGCGGTGGATGTTCTATGTTTGAACAAAGAGGAAATGCAGACGCTTGTCGAAGGAACTACTATTGAAGAGCTCGTCATGCACGGACTTAACTATTGCCCAACGGTGATTGTTTCAGATGGTCCCAAGGGGGTATGCGCTAGTGATGGAAAAAGTATCATAACAGCTGGTCTTTATGATGACGTCAACGCTATAGAAAGAACTGGCGCGGGTGATGCTTTTGCGAGCGGTTTCTTGAGTCAGTGGGTCATGGGTAAGACATTACGAGAATCAATCTTGTTTGCGAGCGCGAACTCGACAAGCGTGGTCATGAAGATTGGTGCAAAAGATGGCATATTGCATGCCGGTGTACAACTTCACGATATGAAGATGACTGAAAACAAGATTTAACACTGCGTCGCCGCCGTAGCTACTACGACGGATGGTCGGGGTGGGCACAGTCAACCAAATGGACAGCCTCATCAATACTATCAGTGATAGTGTAGATTTTTTCGTCGCCATCGGACATGTACTCATTTCCAAGTATATGTTTTTTTACGAATGCATCAAAATCGTCCCAATATTCATGACCAAAGAGTACGATGCGCAACGGAGGCATTTTTTTGGTTTGAATCATGGTGATAATTTCGGTCAACTCATCGAGAGTACCGAACCCACCAGGAAAGTAAACGTAGGCATGCGAGAAAAATGTCATCATGACTTTCCGAGTAAAGAAGTAATGAAAAGCAAGATTTTCGGTTGTGTACGGGTTTAGGTGTTGTTCTTGCGGAAGCCGGATATTGAAGCCGATACTAGCACCGCCGGCGTCATACGCGCCCTTGTTGCTTGCAGCCATGATGCCTCTCCCGCCACCCGAGACTATGGCGTACTCTTTTTTAGCGAGTTCATAGGCGATTTTATAGGCGGCGTCGCGGTATGGTTCGCCGGCTGTAACGTTTCGAGCCGACCCAAAAAAAGTCACGCGCTTTGGGTATTTGTCGATGACTTCAAAAGCACGCACGAACTCTTCATCACTGCCAAGCAGGTGATGTCTAGAGTGACGTTCAACCTTGATCATTTTCAGACTAGGTTTCCATGAACGGTGGTCGTGATTCGTGTTTGTATCGGGCATTTCAAGTAAATTATACCATAAGCGATATCATTTTAACGACGGAAGGTATAATAGAGATATGGATCAGTTTCATCTCTCTTCTTCGTATCAGCCCACCGGCGATCAGCCGACGGCCATAGCCGAGCTTATAGCACGACTTGAAAGTGGTGAAAAAGAGCAGACACTCCTTGGAGTTACGGGGTCAGGCAAGACATTCACCATGGCGAACGTGATTGCGAATCGAAATAAGCCGACGCTGGTTCTCGCGCATAACAAAACGTTAGCCGCACAGTTGTATAGCGAGTTTAAGAACTTTTTTCCTGACAATGAAGTGCATTATTTTGTAAGCTATTTTGACTATTATCAGCCAGAAGCGTATATCGCGAGCAGTGATACCTTTATAGAAAAAGACTCAGCTATAAATGAAGAAATCGACCGCTTGCGGCATGCTGCGACGGATGCGCTCCTGACTCATCGCGACACTATAATCGTTGCCAGCGTCAGCTGCATATATGGCATCGGTTCGCCAGACGACTACGGGAGCATGGCGATACATCTTAAAAAAGGCGAGCGTCGTCAGCGTGACAAGTTCATGCGACATCTGATGGATATTCAGTATCACCGAAATGATATCGATTTTACGAGAGGCAACTTTCGGGTACGTGGTGATGTTGTCGACGTAGTACCGGCGGGTGGCGAGTCGGCGGTGCGAGTAGAGTTTTTTGGCGACGAGGTCGAGCGCATCACGCGAATCAATACGTTGACGGGTGAAGTTATAAGCGAACCGAACGAAATAACTATTTTTCCCGGAAGCCACTTCGTTACGCCAGAAGAAAAGCTGAAGGGTGCGCTGGGCCACATACGAGAAGAGCTAGACACGCGATTGAAGTTTTTTGAGAAAAACAACAAATACCTTGAAGCGCAGAGAATAGCTCAGCGAACCAAGTTTGACCTTGAGATGATGGAAGAGACCGGCTTTGTGAAGGGTATTGAAAACTACAGTCGATACCTGACGGACCGTGAGCCGGGTGAGCAGCCGATGACCTTAATTGACTATTTTCCAGATGATTTCCTGATGTTTATAGACGAAAGTCATATGACCTTGCCGCAAGTTCGAGGTATGTATAACGGTGACCGCGCCCGTAAGGAAGTACTCGTTGAACACGGTTTTCGTTTACCGAGCGCACTCGACAATCGACCGCTCCGGTTTGACGAGTTTACGAAGCATATCAATCAAGTCGTGTACGTTTCGGCCACGCCGGCAGAGTACGAGCTATCGCATAGTCCAAAGCCGACTGAGCAGATAATTCGTCCAACGGGTCTCGTGGACCCACAGATCGAGGTGAGGCCGATTGACGGACAAATAGATGATTTGATAGCTGAAATACGAGACAGAACCGAAAAACGTCAGCGCGTACTTGTGACGACCTTGACGAAACGTATGGCCGAGGATCTTTCGACCTATTTGCACGATTTGGGTATAAAAACGGCGTACATACATAGCGACGTTGACACATTGGAGCGAGGCGACATATTGCGTGACTTGCGTTCTGGTATTTACGACGTTCTGGTCGGAATTAACCTACTGCGCGAAGGGCTCGACTTGCCAGAAGTGTCTTTGGTGGCCATTATGGATGCAGACAAAGAAGGGTTCTTACGCTCTTCCCAGGCGCTCGTTCAGACGATAGGTCGGGCAGCGCGACATATTGACGGTAAAGTTCTGATGTACGCGGATGTCGTGACAGACAGCATGAAGCGAGCAATAGATGAAACAAATAGGCGACGAAGCATCCAAGAGGCGCACAACGAAGAACATGGCATTACCCCGACAAGTGTTGCGAAAGCTATTGACGAAGGCTTGAGAGCTATCATTCCAAAGAAAGACGAAAAGTCAAGAGTCGATCTCAAAAAGATACCAAAAGACGAATATCCGAGCCTGCTAAAGGATCTGACATCCCAAATGGAGTTAGCGGCGGCCAATCTTGAGTTCGAGAAAGCGGCTGAGCTACGTGATACAATACAAGACATAAAAGGGAGAATGTAAATGTCTACAGAAGAATCGAAAGTCGTGAAAAAGCCCGGTTTTTTCCAGAGAACGAGTATGTATGGCTTCGAGTTGTTTATGGCGTTCTTTGGACTCGTCACGACGCTCATCGTAGTAGATTATTGTATTTTTGCTCTCGTTAACTATATTCGCGGGGCGGGTAACGACACTTCTTACGTAGGTGAGTTTACGATTTGGATTATCGCTGCCATGATCGTATGGCTACCGGTTACGGCCGTTTTTTATCTTAGAAGCCGAAGCGAGGGTCTACGTAACCCTGCTCACGAACAGAGCGTTCTTTTTAAAGTCTTGGCGTCTATCTACTATTTCTGCGTTATCATCGGGGCAACGGGACTGGCCTTCGCAGCAATCTACGCACTCGTTCGTATGGCGGTTAGTCCAGACGAGTCAGCGACAGAGGTATTAGTCCGGGTTGTAGTGCCGGCTGGCTTAGCCGTGCTTGTACATATTGGGATGATGTTCGCTTGTCCGAAATCAAATAAACCCAGTCGACGTGTTTTCACGACGATTTTCGTGACCGTTGCAGGTACCCTAGCCCTAGTGTTGTTTAGTATCTCAGCAAGCTCGATTCGGGGGGCAAAACAAGATGACGCGACTCTCAATGATTTAAATGCCATTCAGTCTTCAATTGAAATTTATCAAAGCCAGAACAGCACTCTTCCGAGTACCCTCAACAGCCTTACTTTTTCAAAGGTAGATATCAAGGAGCGTTTGTCGAAATACTCATACACGAAAGTTGACGATACACGCTATGACTTATGTGCAACTTTCATAACCGACGCACACGACAGATATAACAGTGATTATATCGCGGCCGATACGAGCGTCGAGTATAAAACATACGCCTCTTTTTACTCCCATGTAGCCGGTGAACAATGTTTCAAGTTACAGGCTGATGCTGGTCAAAAATACTATTTCAACGACACGCCACAGCCTGCGCCAATTCAATAAAGGTGCTATACTAGAGACAACATGACCACCATTATTACTATTGATGATGTAAAAAAACTGGCAAGCTTATCCGCCTTGTCGCTAGACGAAAAAGAAGCGATGCAGCTGCAGGGCGAACTACAAAATATTCTAACCTTCGTTGAACAGTTAAATGAGGTTGATACCAGTGGCTTAGAGCCGACGTATCAGGTAACAGGACTTGAAAATGTTTGGCGGGAAGATGAGATTATAGACTATAAACTTGACCGCGAGGAGCTTTTGAAAAATGCTCCAAACAAGCAAGATGGTCAGATAAAAGTAAAGCGAGTATTGGCGTGACGATTTCAGATATACAAAAACAGATAGCTGAAGGGGCGAGCGTTCGTTCGGTCGTCGAAGCGGCCGTAGCCCGGGCAAAAGCAGACGCGAAACATGCCGTACTTGAAGTGATCGAGACCCGAGCGTTTCAGCGGGCCGATGAACTCGATGCACGCATCCAGAAGGGTGAAGACATCGGTCGGCTTGGTGGAGTGCCGTTTCTTGCAAAAGACAACATCTTGACTTTTGACAGTAAAACCACGGCTAGTTCGCACATGCTTGAAAATTTTGAAGCTTCGTATCAGGCAACAGTTATAGAAAAGCTCGAAGCCGAAGGGGCGATCTGTATCGGGAAAACAAATCTCGACTCGTTTGCCCATGGGGGAAGTACGGAAAATTCATACTTTGGTCCGACTAAAAACGCTCACGATGATGAGCGGGTAGCGGGCGGTAGTTCCGGTGGATCTGCCGCTGCGGTTGCGATGGGAATCGTGCCGTTTGCGCTTGGCACCGATACCGGCGGCTCTATCCGTGAACCGGCTAGTTTTAACGGTGTCGTTGGACTGAAGCCAACGTACGGATCAGTTAGTCGATACGGTGTCGTCGCCATGGCCAGTAGTACCGATGTCGTTGGTCCAATTACGACAAATGTCGCCGACGCGCGTTTGATACTCGACGTGCTTATGGGTGTCGATGAAAGAGACAGTACGACCATAGACATTGAGCCGCTCGTTTCCAGCAAGGGTAAGTTACGGATTGGCGTGGTTAAACAGTGTTTCGGTGAAGGCGTCGATGACGAAGTAGCTAGCCTGACAAACGAGGCCGTTCAGCGTTTGAAAGACGCTGGGCATGTAGTTGAAGAAGTAGATATGCCGACATTTCGGTATGCGCTAGCGGTGTACTATATCGTTGTTCCAGCAGAATTGACCTCCAATCTGGCGCGGTATGATGGTATAAAATATGGATGCAATGAGGATGCGCCGACACTCGGAGCAGTATATGAAAAGAGTCGAAGTATCGGCTTTATGGATGAAAACAAACGACGAATCCTTATAGGAAATTACGTTTTGTCGAGTGGGTACTACGATGCGTATTATGAAAAAGCGCAAACGGTGCGAACGCTTATCGTGAATGAGTTTGCTGCCGCTTTTCGTGAACACGATGTATTACTTTGCCCGACCGCGCCGATGCCTGCTTTCAAGCTTGGTGAAAATACCGCCAATCCAGTGCAGATGTACTTAGCCGACCTTATGACCGTTCCGCCAAGTTTGGCAGGAATCAGTGCAATTAGCGTTCCGGCCGGTAGGACAAGGGAGCATTTACCCGTCGGGATACAGTTGATGGCTCCTATGCGGCGGGATGATGTAGTTCTGAATGCGGCGGAAACGCTGGAGGAGCTATATGCAAGAAATTAGTAGCAGTATGCCAGTGTTGTTTTTGCTTGGCGTGTTGATTGTGGCGGGGCTACTTTTTGCAGTCATGCTGTTTACGAGAAAATCACCGAAGGGACTCAATAAAGAGAAATATCAGAGTGATTGGTTGGCCATAGAGCAATCCGTTTCAAGTGAACCAGGAACGTGGCAGCTTTCGGTTATGAATGCTGACAAGTTGCTCGACC
>CAYIYX010000018.1:0-14384 GCA_964367775.1 uncultured Candidatus Saccharibacteria bacterium
AGATCCCAGCCGCGCTCAACGTACGTTACCGCCACACCCCTGAGTCGGTGGTTGGCTGGATAGTCAGGATTGGTATCTGTTTACAGCGCTTACGGTTGGTTTCGTACGCCGCCTAGGCAATCTAGGCACGGTAAATACCACTGCCATCTAGACCATTGGCGACCTCTTTCGTGATGGTTGTCTCGTGCTTACTGACTTTCTCTGCTATCTCTATGTTTGTATACTTCTCTTGGAGCAATGTTTCAATATTGCCCCCCTTGCGCAGCCGTTAGATGACTCTCTGTGTAGCTCCTATGGTTACAGTATTTAGTTTAACGGTTGCGTTTGATGTTAGAAGTTCCGGGCCTCCACTACCGTAAATGTTTATGGTATGATTGACGTGAATAAAGAATATGTAGGAGGATTGATACTATGGAAAGATTTGACTTGCGCTCGAGTAGTAACAACCGGGCCGTCACGCCTGAAAGACCAGTTGTTCCTCGCCCAGCCGAGCCAGCAACAGACGCGCCGTCTCGCGTGGAGCGCTCTGGACGTAAAGAACCGGCTTTGAAGCGGAAATTACCGTTCATAGGCGTTATTATTGCCGCTGTATTGCTGCTTGGTGCTGCATTTTATTTCTTCAAAGTAAGTACCGGCGGCATGATAGATTCAGGCTACCAGGCGGTGTTCTTGACAAACGGTCAGGTATATTTCGGTAAATTGCAGATTGTTAACGATTCATACATGAAGATCTCGAACGTCTACTATATTCAAAACGGTAATTCTACTGCTGCGACCCAACAAGACACGACTGCCGCTGCTGGCTCTACGAACATCCAGTTAGTCCCACTCACGAGCGCCGTCCATGGGCCAAAGGACGAAATGGTCATTGCCAAGAGTCAGGTCATATTCTTTGAGAACCTGAAGGACGACGGTCAAGCAGCTAAGCTCATCATTGGCGACAAAAAGTAGTAGACTAGACTCATTTCTCATCGCAATTAGCAGCCAGAAACCATGCTAAAGGCGTGAAAGCGTATACTAGTACTCATGCCAGAACTTCCAGAAGTCGAAACAATTCGTTTGGGGCTGCAACGGTTAGTAGTCGGTAAAGTCGTTCAGGCTGTCCATAACTACAACAGTGAAAAGAGCTTTCCAAACTCGTCGGCCGACGTCGCACAGTTTGTGGTTGGTGCGACACTCACAGAGGTAAAACGCCGTGCAAAAATGTTGCTCATTGAACTCTCGAGTGAGTATACGCTAGTCGTTCATCTCAAAATGACCGGACAGTTAGTGTTCATTGGCTCTCGTGGAACGGGATCTGCTGTATCAGCGTCCTCCTCGGGCTCGCTCGGCGCCAAAGGCCAAACTGTCTTGCCTCGCTTTGCCGGAAAGGCAAAGCCTTCGTCGGACGCCGATACAGCAGATTCCATCCAATCGTTATCCCTAACATCCAATATCCAACATCTAAAATCTAACCGCTGGGGTGGCGGGCATCCAAACGATTCACTTGTTGGAATATTACCCGACAATACGACGCGTGAACACATAGATTTCATGGATGGTTCGCGGCTGTATTTCAACGACCTGCGCAAATTCGGCTACATGAAACTTGTGCCGACCAGCCTTGTCAGTGAGCTGCCATTTATGCAAAAGGTTGGCCCAGAGCCACTGGAAGATTCATTTACCGGTGATTTGTTATTTGAACGCTTGCAACGGCGAAAAAACACCACCATCAAAGCGGCAATTCTCGACCAAACAGTGCTTGCGGGAGTCGGAAATATTTACGCAGACGAGTCGCTATGGGCTGCTAAAATTCACCCTGCAACTCTCGTGCGACTTCTTCCAAAATCCGAAATCCAAAATCTATCTTCCGCTATCAAATCAGTCATGAATCTCTCGCTTGAATACGGCGGCAGCACTGACAAAAACTATGTCGATGCCGAAGGGAAAAAGGGAAGTTACCTCAAATTTGCAAATGTCTTCCGGCTCGAAGGCAAGTCGTGCCCAAGGTGCGGCGCAACCATTGAAAAAATCCGCGTCGCCGCTCGAGGCACTCACATCTGCCCAAACTGCCAAGTGCTACAATAGTCTGTAATGATATATCTGTTTTGGGGAGAAAACTCATTTGAAATTGAGCAACGAGTGAAAAAACTCGCCACCGATTTTGCTGGTGAGGTCGAAAAGGTCGATGGCAGTGAACTTGAACTGAACCAGTTACCGGACCTCTTGGCAGGTGTCACGCTTTTTAGTTCGAGCCGACTCATTCGTATAAAAGGCGCCAGTCAAAATAAGCCGATTTGGGCAGCTCTTGGCGAGTGGTTTGAAAAGGGAGTTGACAATGACATCGTTTTGGTTGAAACGAGCGTAGACAAGCGTACAAAGACCTACAAGTGGCTGGAGAAGCATGCTGAGGTTGTGGCGGCGAAAGAACTGCAGCCGTATGAAGCGGTGAAGTGGGTCATGCAACAGCCGCTACAGAGCCCGACCTTGAACAGGAGCGTGGCAGAGTTTTTTGTTGCATATGTCGGTACTGATCAGTGGCGACTGTCTAGTGAGCTAGAAAAATTACGACTTTCAGGGAAAGAAGTGTCGAAAGAACTAGTAGAACATTTGGTTGAGCCAACGCCACAAGCAACAAGCTTCGAGCTTTTGGACGCAGCTTTTCGGGGTGACGTACAGGAACTTGAACGAATATTTGGTATAGTTTCTCGTGACGAAGACCCGTACATGTTTTTTGGACTCATCGCCGGACAAGTGTACGCAATAGCCCTCATGTCTACAGCAAAAGGAAAACGTTCCGACGAAGTTGCAAAAGAGACCAGCGTGCACCCGTTTGTTTTGAAGAAGGTGAGTGGTTTGGCGGGCAGTGTGTCTACCGAACAGGTAAAAGGCTTGGTGGAACGCTTGGCTGAACTCGATGCAAATATGAAGTCGCGTGCCGTCGAGCCGTGGGCGCAAATGCACTCATTTTTGACTAGTTTACAGAGGTAATGAAAAATGCGCCCACTCTGGACGCATCTTGTTTTCTAAGAACTAAGAACTCAGATCTACTTCTTTGCAGCTGGTTTCTTTGCTACGACAGCCTTAGCAGCAGGCTTCTTTACCGCAGCTTTTTTCACTGGGGCTTTCTTGGCTGGAGCAGCTTTTACAACTGTTTTGACAGCAGCTTTTGGAGCTGCTTTGACAGTAGTTTTTACCGCAGCTTTTTTCACAGCTACAACTTTGACGCCAGCTTCTTTGGCGATGCGAACCAGGCTACTTTTGCGGTGAGCAGCGGTTTTAGCGTTCAAAACATTTTTCTTCACAGCGGTGTCGATAGCGCCTTGCGCTTCTGACAGAGCTTTGAAAGAAGGTTTGTCGGTAAAAGCACGAACAGCGGCTTTGACCGATTTCTTTGTCTCGACGTTACGAGCGCGACGGACAGCGGTTTGCTTCATTCGTTTAATGGCTGATTTGATGATTGGCATAGTTACTCCTGTAAGAGGTTAGCTTGTTATGATTAGTCGATAGAAAACTATAGCGCAAGCGGGGTTTTTTGTAAAGAGGGGCACCTCTAGGAAAAAACTATTGACGTATTTAAAAAGCTCATGGTATAGTAACTAGGAAAACTATTTTTAAACAAAAATTATGCCTGTAGATCAAACTCCCAAACAAATAATTACTCAGCGCCTCAAAGACGCCTCAAATATTTTAATAACCGTCAGTCGCAACCCAAGCGTCGATGAACTATCGGCCGCATTAGCCTTGACTTTAGTACTCGAGAAGATGGACAAAGTCGCGACGGCCGTATTTTCAGGGCAAATACCTGCTGCAATTGAGTTTTTGGAACCGGGAAAGACGTTCGACACAAATGTCGATGGTCTCAGGGACTTTATCATCGCTTTGGACAAGGGCAAGGCAGACAGGCTTCGTTACAAAGTTGAAGACGATGTCGTACGGGTATTTATAACGCCATACAAGACGACCATTACCGAAAAAGACCTGACGTTCTCGGAAGGCGATTTCAATGTTGATCTTATAGTGGCTGTTGGCGTAGAGAAACGAGAAGATCTTGACACCGCAATTACGGCGCACGGACGTATTTTGCACGATTCCAGCGTCATTACCATCAACCAACTAGACGGCGGCAGCTCCATCGGTGAGATTGACTGGAGCGACGTGTCGGCTAGTAGTCTGTGTGAAATGCTGATGAGTCTTACTGAGTCCTTACAGCCAGGTTTACTCGATAAATCAATCGCCACCGCTATGTTGACCGGGCTTGTTTCGGTGACCGATCGTTTTAGCAACGACAAGACGAGCCCGAAGGTCATGACCATGGCTGCCCAACTCATGGCAGCGGGAGCAAACCAACAACTTATCGCTGAAAAACTTGAAGAAGCTAATTCCGTGAGTACGGGTAAGCTCAATAGCGCAGAAGACCCGACGGCCGTCCCTAGTCAGCAAAAGAGCGACGGGGAAATGTTGATCGAGCATGAAGACGAGAACGCTGTTCCAGTAGAAGCTGAAAAATATCGTGATGCACTCGATACTAAAGCCGCAGAAGTAGCGGCAGCAGAAAGTGCTAGTGCTGTTGAAGCGGTAAATGAGGAATTGGCCAGGACACCTGACCGACAGCTACCGTCAGTGCAGCCGGCAGAACCGCCTATGTCGCACGCGAAAGTAAGTTCGTGGCGAAATATGCCCGTCCAGGCTCCAAGTACCGGAGGGGCTCTGAGCGCAACCGCGGAACAGGCCCAAGAAGACAAACTCAGAGAAGAGCAGGACGACCAAAATCATGTCATACTTTCTCATGACGACCCAAGCGTGAGCGAGACTCCGTTTGCAACGCCACCAGTACTCAACGCAACAACGCTTGCCGACAGCGAGCCAACGGTGCAAGATATATTTTCAGGCCCTGCAACACCGTCCGCTCAACCAGCTTCGATTGCCGAAGACCCTGTATCGCCGAACAGTGCTATGCAAGCCTTTACGGCTAGTCCTTCGACCGGACTAGCGTTCGAGGACACGCCAGCTCCAGCGCGAACAGCCCCGACCATTAACCAGACCTTAGCAGACCTTGAGGCAGAAGTGCGGACGCAAGAACAGCAGAGAGCTGCTAGCGACCCTCTCGACTCCGCTCGGGCGGCGGTAAACGTCGCTTTTGGTGATCAACCGCTAGGCACAGCAGGCCAACCTCCGGTCGCCACCACGAACGCTCAACCTTTTGGTATACCGCAGGATACTCCATTCATGCCAGCAACAAGCCCTTCGACAGCCGCCCCGGCCGTCCCAGGGTTACCGCCATTGCCCGATTTTTCAACCCTCCCGCCGCTTCCAGGAGAAACGATCGCCATGACATCGCCTACTGCAATTCCTTCTTTTGGGCTACCAGAACAACTTGAGCCTTCCGTACCGTCGATGAATACTGCATTTCCTGTTACCGGCAACGACCCAGAGCAGTTCAAATTACCAGGCCAAAACTAGAAATTTTCTGGTTATAGCCTATAATCTTTAGGTCATGAAAGATATCCTATTTGTAGACAAGCCAGTGGGCTGGACAAGCTTTGACGTCGTTGCCAAGATTCGAGGAGCTATTCGTGCGACCTATACGGCGCGTGGTGAAAAGCCAACAAAACGACAACTCAAGGTTGGCCATACCGGCACGCTTGACCCGTTTGCGACAGGTTTACTGGTCATTTTACTCGGAGACGCCTGCTCACGCTCAAATGAATTCTTGAAACTCGACAAAGTATATGAAGCGACTATAGAACTTGGCAAGACGAGTACGACAGGTGATCCCGAGGGGGACATAACCCAGTCGCTAGATCTAAGATCTGAGAGCTTAGATCTTAGAGAAGTACGCAGAACAACTGGCAGTACGATTCCGTCGGAGCACACTACTCGAACTGTTTTAGCGCAATTTACTGGGGAGATTTCGCAAACCCCGCCAGCGTTTAGTGCCATAAAGATCGACGGAAAACGGGCGTACGACCTTGCTCGACAGGGTAAAGTGGTGAGCATCCCGCCGCGTATCGTTACTATATATTCTCTTGAGCTTCTCGAGTACGAATATCCGCTCTTGACCGTTCGAGCACATGTTTCGAGCGGGACGTACATTCGCACTCTTGCCGAAGACATAGGTAAGTCGCTCGGAACAGGGGCATACTGCTCAACCCTTCGACGCACGCAGGTTGGAGACCTCAATATCTCTAAAGCGCAGACTATAGACGAAGTACTAGCGACCGTCTAAGCCTATAAGTATAAGAACCAAAACGATCACGAGAAGTACGGAAGTAAATAAAACGACAACCTGATTTTGGCGTTCTATTTGCTCCCGTGCGGCTTTCACGACGCGTTTCGCCTCAGTGCCCGCTTGAGTGGTCAGGGGATGAGCCAAGGTGCGTCCAATGTTTCGGAGTTTGTCGCCGGTTTGCTTTGCTACCTTGGGATTCTGGGTTCTTGGGGCTTTCTGTTTATTTCGTTCATGCGATTCGCTCTCTGGCTTGGTGATGGGTACAGTTGCAGTTTGAGTACTCGTCGTTGATGGTTGCGCGAGGTATTCCTGAGATTCCTCACGGTGACGACGCCACGTGTATCGTCTATACGCGAGCTCACTTCGGTAGTCGAGCCCCTTTTTGTGGCTTTCAAGTACTTTTACGAGACCTTCGCGGTCAATCTCACCACGCTTGTATACATCAAACAAGAGCCTCCCATCGCCAACCTCGATACCTTTTGCGAGCGTCACGAGTTCAAGCTCTGTCATGTCTTTTATACGCTTCTGTGAACGTTGTTTCGTTTCTATGCGGGTTTCGATGTCTAGCATTTTTTCTGGGCTTGGGAATCCTGCTGTAGCGTATGACGTTGTCGCGTGCGATGCTTCAGGAGAACGGCGTGGCTGGTCGCGAGTCGTCTCTGAGCGTACAATTCCAGACAAGGCAACAGCAGGAACGGCAGCTGCAACGAGCCTCCGCACGGACGATTTCTCAGAAGAAGGTTCTACCGTTGGGCGCGCGTGCATCCTTTCAGCCTTTTCAACGACATTCGCGAGTTTTCGGACAGTTTCGGCATGGAAAATCTCTTGACGTATGACTTCCGAAGAAAGAGCAGCCGCTTTGACGACAGACAGAATTTTTTCTGTAACTTGAGAGGTGTTTTGTTCTTGTAGCGTTGCTCTGCGTTCGGCTGATCCAGTAGCGTCATCTGGGTAAATTTGGTCAACGCCCGCACCTAACCCTTGGTATGCAGCGGCTGGCCTGACAACCTTTTGTATGGCACGGACGATACTACTTGCGAACAGACTGTATTCCGTATCGGCCTCTGACGCCGGTAAGGCCTCGGGTTTTGCGGCTATAGACTGCTCTGGGGATTGTGGGGGATTCGCATGAGGGATTGTTTCACCAGTAACCGCCTCTACTGACTCGGCTATGGTTGCGTAGAGTTGTTCCACTTCTTCTGGCACTTCGAGCTCGGGTCGGTCAATTTTTTCAGACAACAGCCCCATGAAATCTATATGGATTTTGAGAGTTTTTACCTCGGAACGGCGCAGGTCTTCATTTTGGAGCATGTCATGAATTTTGACTATGCGCTCGGCCACCATGAGTCGGGCAATTTCGAGACCATTGATCGGTTCATCGCCTCGTTCGGCAGCGTCTTGAAGAAGTTTCTGAGATTTTTCGACAAGCTTGGCACGCCAGCGTTTCTTTAGCTTTTTCGTTTCCGAAACCTCGCGTTTTTCTTCGACGCGACGTTCTTCTTCGAAGTCGGTAGCACGCTTTCGGGCAGCCTCTTTCAGCTCTTCGTCGAGCTTCCGGCGGAGTTTTTCTTCCTCGGACTCTCTACCGAGCAATCGCTCAAAGAATGAACGCTCATTGCGTTCGGGCTTGGTTTCGTCTAAAAACTCTGGCGACTTTTTTGGGTCATCATCACGCATAGCGCTAGTATACCATAACAGGGGCGAAAATTGACAGAATATTCATAATTTGTTATAATAAAGTACTGAATCAGTTTAGGCCGCTCGGATGGTTCTATGACACGCTGTAGTATCCAAACTAGATGCTATACGCCAGGAAATCGCAGCGATCGCTGACGATTTCTACAAGAAGTTGAAGCCTAATAACTAGCTTGCGTAACAGATGTAACTATGCTAGAGTAGTTCGGCAATGATAACACAAGAGAACAAGTTAAAAGCTATCAAAGTCGGCGCAACTCATACGAGCGACGTCGGTTCTCCTCAGGTGCAGGTCTCAGTTTTGACGGCTCGCATCAAAGAGGTGACGGAGCACTTGAAGGCCAACAAGCACGACCGCATGGCGCGCCGTGGCCTAATCCAGATGGTCAGCAAACGCAAAAAGTTGCTGCACTACCTGGAGGACAAAGACTTTGATGCCTACCAGGCGATTATCGCCAAACTGGGCCTTCGCAAGTAACAGAAGTAAGCTTTGAAAAATTCCCGGTCACAAACCGGGATTTTTTTATGCTTCAAAGGCAGGGTGAACGTAGACAGGGCGGTCGTTTTCTATATAGTCGGCAATGTCGATATCTTTGAGAAACGCAGGGAGTATGTTGGCCGTTTTGGGGTCGACGAATCCGTAATTGGCAATCTCGGCCGCAAAGTGTGATGCGTTTTCGTCGATTGTCTCAAAGTCTTCAGGGTTCGTGATGTGAAAGAAGAACTCGAGGGCTTCACGTTCACGAAATTTGTCATTGATCTCACCGCTGTATTGCTGCACAAAAAGGAGTTTTCCGACCTTGGCCTCTACGCCCGTTTCTTCGAATATCTCACGCTTTACGCCGTCGGTGAGTGATTCTCTGTAGTTCAGTCCGCCGCCAGGAGTTGCCCAGAAACCACGCCCCCAGAAGGCAGGGTCTTCGCTATTTTTATCTTTGAGCTCCTGGCAAAATAGCTTGCCGTCCTGGTATATAATGCCACGAACACAGACGCGGCGAACATCGTTTGATTCCATATGTACAGTATAATCTAGAGTGACAAGAAAGTTGATTTTTCGGACGATGAGTACCGCGCGGCTGCTAAAGGACAGGTCGGTTGCACAAAGAGATTTGCAGGCTTGGGCGAATGTATAGCGCATACGTGTTATAATACAACACAAATACGTCACAAAGGAGCACATCATGGCATTTGGACCGATTATGACAGTACGAACCGACACAGGGCTACGACTCGAGCTCGCGCCGTTCACGCGCGAGGAAGTGGTGCAGTTTGCTGATGGGTTAAGTAGAAAAAGTGTGACGAGATTTTTAAGTTCCTCTGCGGCAGCGCAAACCGCCGAAACCGAACAGGCTTGGTATGACCAGATGATTGGAGATAAAACCCGGCTCGTTTGGGGTATATGGGTAATTGGCGACGAACGTAAGTTGATAGGCAGTTTTGATTTCAAAAATATCGACAGAGAGATTTTGGCACAAGCGACGAATGGCATACTGATAGTTGATAAATCGTACTGGGGTAAAGGTGTTGCAACGGCCGTGCATAAGACGTCTCTCGCATATGCATTTAAACAACTTGGCATTGTGCGCGTGAAGTCGGCGGTATTTCAAGGAAACAGCGGTAGTTTAAAGGCGATGGAAAAGTCAGGTTTTACCGTAGTCTATACCGAAAGAAACACGCATTTTCGAGACGGGTCACCGAGGCATCAAGACAACCTGGAGTGTCTGAACCCCGACGATTGGGCGTGGCGGCTATGGTGGGGCGACGACCGACCGACGCGTAGAGCCGTCGAGGCGCGCGCCAAAACGCTCGACGCACTTCAGTGGGCTGAAGCAAGCGTTGAGCTAGCGTAGGGCTGTATTTGACTTGCCTCACTGCAGCGGAAAGCTGCGATGCTTGTCGGAGGTGGGGTTTTGAGGCTTAGGCCGACGCGTTGACATATAATTGACTTTTTAAAAAACTTATGCTATCTTATATAGGTTCGTATTTAAAAACAAAAAATATGCCATATACCACTTCTACTACAGACTATAATCCTGAGCGACTAGACGAACAGCTTGAGGGCGGTACGCGTACGCCCGAGGGAGCGCCCAGGACACCCTTGACCGTTCAAGACATGTATAAGCTTGAGGTTCCGGACGACATTTCCTCTATAACAGACAGCCCCAAAGGCTCTGAAAGTCCAGCGAGCGAGGAAGATCCTGCTGCAGTACCGACGAGTGCTTCAGTCGACAGGTTAGGTAGTGTGGAGATACTAGGTTTTGCAAAGAAAATTGATCTGGGCAAAACGGCATTGTCGGCAAGAAATAATGGTTTTAACGACCAAGAAGCGGCGGCGTCGCTGGATCGTGGGACGCGCCCAGTTATGGGTACGAACAAAAGCGAGGTGGCGACAAATACTGGCGCTATGGGCAACCTTCGCGATGCGAAAGAAGGCCACATTGACTCAGTTAAATTTGAAGAACGAATCGCACGGTCTATAGAAAATGTTAAAAAAGAACTTGCAGAAATTGGCTTGTCGCTAGACAAAAGCGAAATTGAATCAAGTTTACGGTCGCACATCGCCGGCGAAACCATCCAAGAAAATCTCAAAGGAACAAATATGGCAGCGGGCGACGAGGTGCTGCTGAGCGAAGACGGGGCGAAAGATGCGGAAGATGCTGCAGTCGTCGAGCTGACGGCGAAAGCAATCGAGGCAGGCAAAGACGTGCTACTTTCTACTGAATCGATTGGTCAAATTGAACAAGTCTGGAAGGGCGGACACGAAAATAATCGGTTGAAGTCTGTTATAGGCGAAGTGCACAAAAGTCCACATGCGTACATATTTATGTCACACGAAACGGTGATGGATCAGGAACATCAAGAGACCATAGTTCACAAAGATGGCGCACTGGCGCTCATACGTCTACGAAACGGTATGGCCCCAAAAGAAGTCTTAAAAGGTATGCGAAACGTTAGTCCAGAAAACAAGCAGCGGTACTGGGCGGTGATCGACACGGTAACACAGCAGTACGGAAGTTTGACGAAAGGGCTAAACGATCCTCATACGTTGTTGCGAATGGCTCGACTTATGGAACATGTCTACAGTGAACACAGCGACCGCCCGCTGGTTAAACCCGGGGCTAAAGACTACGTGCTCAAGATTAATCATTAAGCATTAGTCAGCAATGCGGATTTCGTTCAACCAGCGCCAGCCGTCGCGGGCAACAGAAGCGTCGTCCATGCCCATGCCAGAGAGCCATTCTGGGCCAGCGTGGAACGCCGACCAGTCTGCGTGTGCTTTGTCCGTACGTACGATGTCTTTTTCGACGAGAACGGCGAGCTTAACGTCTTTTGCGCCCTTGTCGAACATGTAGTTTGAAACGAATGATGACGTGACGCCGCGGTCGAGTACGTCGTCGATGATGATGACAGCGCGGTCTTTCACGACCGTGTCAGGCGCAAGTTCCATAGCGATGTGTGGCGTTCCGGTCAGTCGGCCTTCACCGTACGTGCTGACGGTCATGTAGTCGAGTTCTGGGTGCATGTCAGGGGCTTGCTTGGTTATTTCGAACATGAGCTTGGAAGCAAATGGCGCTGCGCCGCGAAGTAGGGCGACGAAAAGTGGCTGAGTGCCGTTAAATTCTTTGACTATTGCCGCCGCCATTTCTTCTATGGCATGGTCGATTTGTTGCGAGCTTGCGAGTAATTTCATGAGGATATTGTACCATGATGCTGAGACCTGAGCCCCAAAAATTTCCCTCCGACAAGCATTGTGCCTTTCCGGCACAGCGAGGCAAGACAAATCTGTAGTTAGCGCCGAGCGAATGCTTGGAGCGAGGGGAAGTTTTGAGGCTCAGATACTATAAGGTCAAGGTTTACGAGTGGCGCGCCACAGCAGGCTTGGCGGGGGCAATGGTTGGTCGACTAAGAGCGGAGCTTCGGTCTTTTTGCCGTCAGTTTGCGCGGTTATGGTGCCAACTTCTTCGGTCGACTGGCCGCTGACATCTTTCAGGTTTTGAGACAGGGTGATGTCTGAGCCACGCCAACGAGTGATTGCGAGGTCTTTTGTTAACGTGATTGGAACTCGTTGGCCCCAGTCGCTTGACAGGCTTCCGACGGAATCACCGGCACGGGCCAGGGTGACAGTTTCAAAGTGGCTGGCGGCGCTTTTTGCGAGTGCTTCACTGTCGCGAATCGCTCCCTGAACACTGCTGTCGTAGGCTACGACGCCGACCATGTGTATGTCGAGGTCGGAAATATTTTTGGTTGTGGCGCTAAAGAGGTAGGAGCCTTTTATGTCGTCTAGGCTACCGGTTTTTCCGCCGAGTAATATGCCATTTCCGAGCAGTTTGTTGCGGTTTATGACCGTGCCGCCGTTTGTGAATGTTGCCGATGGGGTTGCGATGATTTTCGAGATGATGGGGTTGTTAAAGCCGAGCTTGGCCAAGGTAATCAGATCTCCCAAAGTAGAGGTCGTGGCTGGGTCCATGCCGCTGGCGTCACTACCGAGTTGGGTGTGGGTCATGCCGTGTTTTTTTAGGAAATTGAGCGCGTACGTTTTATAGTCTTCAAGGCTGCCAAATGCCCAAATGGCCATAGTGTCCGTCATGTTGTTGGCCGACTCTATAAGCACTGCTTCGAGTGCGTGATATTCGCTCAGTTGTTCACCGGCGACGATTTTTAGGTGGTTACCGTCACGAGAAATTTCGTGGTCGTACATCGCGACATCGGCCGCGGTCATTGTCAGCGTCGGTCCACTTTCTCCAGCAGCCAAGGGATGCTTTTCCAGCACGCAAAGTACGGTCAGAATCTTGATCATACTTGCCGCCGAGAACGTTTCGTCCAGGTCTCCCTTATGAGCGACAAAATCGTAGCCGTCGGCACTAATTGCTGCCGTTCCTTCTGTAGGCCACGTAAGATTCACGGGTTGACCAGTAGTAGGGGTGTTCAGCGTGATGGTTATAGTGGGCTTTGGCAGAGGCCGAGAATAGTTGTAGGCTACGGCGCCCGTACTGACAACTATCAGGCCTACCAACAAAAAAGGCCATTTTTTTGTCCGCTTCCGCACCGGCATTTGTAGTCCGCTCATCCCTGACGCCCCACGCGATATATTCATGAGCTCTATCATACCTTGTTGTTCATAAGGTATCAAATGCGTTATTGCGGTATAGTTATACGTAAGCACTATGCATATTTTACGCAAGATTTTTTACTGGTTTACGCCGTACGTGAACGCTGAAGAGCGGCGAGTAGCGACCATGTTTGCCGGGCTTCAGGAGAGTGATGGGACGTACGCGACCGACGACAAGTTGACGAGATTCATCCAACACGACGTGGCGGTGCTGAATCTTTGGGCAGAATATAAATATAAAGGATACAAGTATCTGACGAAAGCGACTCGGCGGAAGCTGTACGAAAATTTAGCGAAGATTCGAACCGATTTTGAAGCATTTACCGCACTGCATCCGCTTTCGCAGGACGCGGTCGTCGCGCAGGTAGCGCAGGTTTCGGCAAATACGGTGCTAGCGCGTTCTCAGCCGGAAAAGCTAGCGTATTTAGCTAGTATTATGGCGTATTTTCGCCCAAGCAGGGGGGTGTATACCTACCATGCCTCGAGCTCCTTCGGGCGTTTACTACAAGATCCGACGCGGCACAAGCTTGAAGGGGATTGCAACCAGATTGTCACACTGTACATATACCTGTATTCGACGCGGTACGACGTGCATGACCTGAAGCTCGTGACGTATCCCGGCCACGTGGCTCTGCAATTTCAGGGGGTGGATGTTGAGGCGACAAACGGAACGTTTATGCAGTACAAACGAGAAGACTTGGCGGTTGTGCCAGTACGAGAGATTGTCAGCATAAACTTGCTCGACACGAGCGATGAATATTTTCAGACACACACGGTTTCAGCAGAAAATTTTTTGCCAGCAGCGCGTATGGCGTACTTGACGAGTAGCGAGCGCAAGCTGGTTGCGCGCAACTTAGAAGTGGCCTATAACAACGCCGTAAAAGAGTTGTTGGAGCAAAAACGGTTCGGGCAAGCTCTCAAGTATGCGCAGCAAAGTCGGTTGGAGAAGTTGGTCGAAACAGTGGGGCATAACGGGGCGATTCACTACATGAAAAGCGATAACTTTGTCCGCGCTCGCCATTTTGCGGCGTATACGAAAAGTGCCGCGTCGCTACAAAAGGTAATCAACCATAACGAAGCCGCTCACTACTATTCGTCAGGCAAATACCATGAGGCGATCACGGCTTTTCGTCGGGCAGGCGAGGAAGATATGGTGAAACGTTGTTACGAAAGGCTGTTTGTGAAAGAACAGGACATGTTAAAAAATGTGCGCACGGTTGAAGAGCTTAAGGCTCATTCAGCAACAGTCCATCGCATGCGTGACTATGCGCTAAAATCGGGCAACTCGAGGCTCATAGAGCATGCGAATAAGCTTGCTAAACAAGCGGGCTAATGGGGTATTGCAATTTAGTCAAATATGTGCTATCA
>CAYIYX010000019.1:0-14061 GCA_964367775.1 uncultured Candidatus Saccharibacteria bacterium
ACATGGCGCGCTTTGGGGTAAAAAGCGTCTTTAAATGGTCTCTCGTCCATCTTGGTCTGATAGTTGTCATACTCCTCATGTTCTCGACACTCAACTCGGCCGGCCTACACGACTCAAGCTCGGGTTGTGGAATCTCCGAAGACTGCATGTATCCGTTGTGAGCCTGTAAGCCTAAACAAACAAATAACCCGCCTGAAAGGGCGGGTTTAGTTTCTGTGGCGGAAGGAGAGAGATTCGAACTCTCGGTGAGTTGCCCCACACACACTTTCCAGGCGTGCCAGTTAAACCACTCCTGCATCCTTCCTGACTAGTCCAGTATACATGAAAACGCGTCGTCGTTCCTCTTGTGCTAATTATGTGTTGTAATATAGTAGTATTTCTCTTGTTTTCATCTGTTTAAACAGCCTATACTAGAGACGATATGCCTAGAAAGAAAAAGGTTGAAACAGCACCGGTAGAATTTCCTGTAATCGAGCTCAAGGAGCTCGTGAAAGAGTATGGAATCGGCGAAACAGCCGTCCGCGCTCTCGACAGTATAGATTTGACCATACAAAAAGGTGAATTCGTTGCCATTATGGGCCCAAGTGGCTGCGGCAAGACTACCCTTCTCAATATCCTTGGACTTCTCGACAGCTCGTCGGACGGTGAGTATTCTCTCGATGGTCGTCCAGTTTCAGCACTTAGCTCCAGAGAACAAGCTATTATACGCGGAAACCAAATCGGCTTTATTTTCCAAAGTTTCAACTTAGTTCCTCGCCTAAACGTCATCGAAAATGTCGCACTACCCCTCAACTACAAGCGTGGGTTTCGCTACAATAAACTCCGCAAGGCGAGTAAAATACTCAAAACTTTTGAACTCCAAGAGCGTGAATACTACATGCCCTACCAACTGGCGGGTGGACAGGCGCAACGCGTCGCCATTGCTCGTGCTCTCGTCAACTCGCCATCAATCATTCTTGCCGATGAACCCACTGGAAACCTCGACAGCAAAAGCTCTGAGCTCATCATGAACGAGCTACGCGGGATTCACCGTCAGGGCAATACGATCGTCATGGTCACCCACAACCCAGACCTGACCAGCTACGCGAGCCGTATTATACAAATGCGAGATGGGAAAATCGCCCGTGACAGCGCTCGCAAGAAGGCGGGCGAGAAAAAACAACGAAAGCGCGCTTTGAACTCGTACTTGAAAGACGCTGTCGAGAAGGCCTACGCAGAGGAATAATCATCATGCTACAGTACAGAATCGCCATACAGTCACTCCAAATGAATCGTGCCCGAACCGGACTCACCACGCTTGGAATAATCATCGGTGTCGCTTCCCTGACACTTGTCCTAGCTCTCGGTAACGGGGTTGAAAACACTATCCATAACCAGGTAAGCAAGCTCGACGACAACGTAATTCTCGTATCTTCAGGGTCCGATACTTCTCTTGTCGAAACAGTCCAACGCTACAACCCGTACAGCATTAATGCAACCACCTCTCTGACAGAACAAGATTATAACGTTATCAGACTCGACAAAAACGTAGACAAAGCTGCCCCAATCATGCTCCTGACTGGAAGCGTCACGACGAACCAAGACAGTGCAAAAAATGTTCCTATCGTCGCGACGACCGCTGAGTTCCCCGACATTCTTAACCTTTCAGTCAAGCCTGGCGAATTCGTGAACGACGCCACCACTAGAGATACAGCTGTCATCGGCGCAAAGCTCGCAGATGAGCTCTTCCACAGCAACCAGATACTTGGGCAACAGTTTACCCTAAAAGGCCGCACACACATGGTCGCAGGCGTTCTGAAGGCTACAAATACCCCCATTAACCTCTCTGGTATAGACTTAGACCACGCCGTCATAATCAGTTTTGATGACGGCAAGAGCTTTAACCAAGGAGTCGCCCAAATACAACAAATGCTCGTATCTTCTAAAGCTGGCGCCTCTCCCGCCGCCGTCAAATCGTCCATAGACGCGGCATTACTCTCGAGCCATAAAGGCGAACACGATTTTACCGTTCTTGCTGGACAGACTGTCGCCGAACACGGCAACGCATCGTTTAAAGCCGCTGTTGCTATGACCGCCATCGTTGCAGCCGTGACGCTTGTTGTCGGCGGCATAGGTATTATGAATATCATGCTTGTCGGCGTCAGTGAGCGTACTCGGGAAATCGGCATACGCAAGGCCCTCGGCGCAACCGATGGCCACATCTTAGGACAATTCCTTATAGAAGCCCTCATCATGTGCACCACCGGTGGTGTTATAGGTATGGCTCTCGGGTATGGACTCGCGTATCTCATCGCTATGCAACTCGCCTTCCAGCCCGCGGTAACATGGCAGATAGCCGCCCTTGGCTTCGGCATGGCCCTTACGACCGGCATTCTGTTCGGTCTGTACCCGGCAGTTAAAGCCGCACGCAAGAATCCTATAGAGAGCCTTCGGCAATACCACTAGCAAACATCTATGCTTGACTTTTTGTAAAGCTTATGCTAGTATAGTTAACGTTATGATAAAAACAAAGATAAGCTTAAAAGATAGAATCGTATTCGCAATCGCCTGTTTCCTCGCATCGAGCGTCTTCATGCTCTCTGTACATGCGAAGGATATCGTCCACTACACCGACGCTGCGACGGCGAGTCAGGTTGAATACCATGATATTTCAGCCAAGGCTACCCGTGAACTCCATGACCATGTCGACAAACAAGTCATCAAGACCTTTGACAAGAGTGGTACGAGTGACCATTTCGTTATGAGTAATCGCTCACGTGAGGACGTCGACATGCTCAATGAAGAAGATCCTGGCCTGTGGGGTCGACTGAGCGAACATATCTTGCTCTTCGGCGTCTATATCAGCTTGCCCTTTACTGCGTAACAACTAGATGACTTCGAGCTCACTACCCAAACGCGCTTCTAGTCCTCGCAAAGTCTCAAGTTCGGCGTGCGTTTCGTCTACTACCTTTTTCGGAGCGTTTTTAACGTAGCTCTCATTCGCAAGCCTACCTTCAAGCTGTAAAATACGCTGTTTGCATGTCGCAAGACGCATTTCAAGTTTACTCTGATGCTCATACAAGACCTCAGGGGTGACCTTCAGCCACGCCTCACGGTTCGGCACCGCTATGCGTAGCCCTTCTGGCTTCTCGACATGCGTAACGGCCTCTAGGCCCGCTAGACGCTTTATGGTGTCTACGTTGTCAGCAACGAGGCTGTCATTTTCATACAAGAGTGTCTGTTTACCGCCTGGAAGTTCTTTCGCAACAAACCGTGTCTCAACGACAAGTTCCTTGAGCCGTTCAAACTCTTCAGCCGCAATTTGGTTATACTCGGGCTTTTTCGGCCACGGCGCATTGATCAGCAGCGGTCGATCTCCTTCTATAGTCGTCCAGATTGTCTCTGTTACGAACGGCACAAATGGATGCGCCAACTTCAGTACAGTCTCGAGAACCCATTCGAGCACGCTCTTGTTTGGCTGATCTTTCGATGACTCGAGATACCAATCGGCCACGTCGTTCCAGATAGTGTGGTAGATCGTGTCGGCTGCTTCGGCAAAACGATACTTCTCGACGAGTTCGTCGATGTTCTTCCGCGCATCATCGAGACGATACATAATCCAGTGGTCAGCAAGGCTTAGCGGCGCCGGCTTCGTTGTACCAAGATTCTCAACAACTGGTTCAATGAATCGAGCAATATTCCACAGTTTGTTACAGAAATTCCGTCCCGCCACTACTGTTGCAGTCGAGAAAGCTTGGTTCTGACCGGCCGTACGGTTCATAATTAACCCAAGTCGTAGCGCATCTGACCCGTACTCGGCGATGCTTTCCAGCGGACTAATGACATTTCCCTTGCTTTTACTCATTTTCTGCCCATGTTCATCGAGCACAAGGCCGTGGAAATACACGTCGTCAAACGGCACCTTGTCTGTTCTATACAGACCAAATATGATCATACGCGCAACCCAGTGGTAGATGTCGAATGCGGTTTCCATAACGGAATTCGGGTAAAACTTGCTCAGTTTCCCCTTGTTTAAATAATCAGTTACGACAAAGGGCCACTGGCCAGAACTAAACCAGGTGTCGAAGGTGTCTTCCTCTCGAATGTACTTCTTTCCATCGACCTCTATAAACTCCTGGTCAACGCGGTCGTCAAATATCCAGTCATTGTGGTCTTCGGCATTACGAAACGCGGGAATAGGTATACCCCATGCGATTTGCCGAGATATGTTCCAGTCTTTCAAGTTCTTGAGGTACTGCAAAATGAGCTTGCCCTTGCTTTTCGGGGTAAATTTGATGTCCCCTTTCTCTATAGCCGCGATAGCTGGCTCGGCAAGCGGTTTCATCTTCACAAACCACTGATCCTTCACGAGCGGCTCTATAACCGTGCCACACTTGTAGCAATGCCCCACCTTATGCGGATGTTCTTCTACCTTTTTCAGCTGCTCATCGGCCTGCAGCATATTTATAACATTTTCCCGAGCCTCAAGGGCAGTTTGTCCGGCAAATTGCGGGCTCGCTTCCGCTGTTATGGTTCCGTCAAAGTCAATCACGGTGATGATTGGCAGGTTGTGACGTTCCCCGATCTCAAAGTCAAGTGGATCGTGTCCTGGGGTAACCTTGACGGCTCCGGTGCCAAAGTTCGGGTCAACTCCCTCGTCAGCGATTATAGGAATCTCGCGGTGCACTATAGGCACCTGAACGGTCGTACCAACCAAGTCTTTGTAGCGCTCGTCGTCGGGATGCACCGCTATAGCCGTATCGCCGAGCATAGTTTCGGGGCGGGTGGTTGCAACCTCTATCTCCCCTACTCTGTCGAGCAGCGGGTAGTTCACGTAGTACAGCTTGCCTGGCAATTCTTTGTAAACAACCTCTATGTCGGCAAAACTTGTTTGGTGTTTCGTACAAAAATTTACGATACGTTCGCCTCTGTAAATAAGCTTCTCGTCCCAGAGTTTTTTAAAGGTTTCGTATACCGTGTCGGTAACCTTTTTGTCCAAGGTAAAAACTAAATCATCCCAGCTCGCTCCCACCCCAAGGGCTCGAAGCTGTAGCTCCATGTCGCCGCGGCGAGCGGCAACGTAATCCCAAACCTGATTATATAATCCTTCACGTGAAAAGTCAAATCGGCTTTTCCCTTGCTTTTGGAGCTCTTTTTCGTAGACTACCCAAGTTTCAAAACCGGCGTGGTCTGCTCCTGGTATAAGTACAGCGTCGCGCCCTTTCATACGGTGGTAGCGAACAAGCATATCTTCGAGATCAAACGAAAGTGCATGACCAATGTGCAGGTTACCGTTCGCGTTCGGCGGCGGCATGACTATACAGTACGGATCGCCCTTCCCCGTTGGCGCGAACGCGTTCGCTTTTTCCCACATAGCGTATGTATTTGGCTCATACACCCCTGGCTCATACACTTTTGGTAGTTTCATGGTTTCTCCAGTCGTTCAATAATCCTTCACGTGAAAAGTATAAAGCAAACAAGGGACTTCTCTTGGTACCCCTTGTAGAACATTCCATTTCACGTGTTTGTGTTCGTCAATTAGTATACCATAGCCAGATGTTGGATGTTAGATGTTGGACATTAGAGAGTCGCAGGAAGGTATAGAGCGGAAGAGAAGACGGCAAAAAGTGGGTGACGCTCGGCAGGGCGGCTCCAAAATACGTTTCGTTCGACGAAACTATTTTAGGGGCGGACCGAGCGGCAGGACCTGCGCCTAGCGACCTAGGTGCAACTTCCCCTAAATGAAGTTGCGACGACGGGAGCGGGTATTGCGTACGAGAATGGGCGACAGACAAGTGCTATAATGATGCATATATGGAGGAAAAATCGTACCGTATCGAAAGATGTGACGGAAAAGTCCAATGGGACGAGTTTATTCTTGAGCATAATGGTCACCCCTTACAACTTTGGGGGTGGGGAGACGCTAGGGCGACGCTTGGCTGGCAGATTGACCGAATATTCATCGTTGAGGAAGATCGACAGATTGGCGCGGCTCAGCTCTTTGTCAAAAAACTGACGCGTCCGTTCGGGCTCTGCGTGTATATACCGCGAGGGCCGTTGGTTGTCAAAAATGAAGCCGCCGTGTACGAACAGGTCATCTCTTACGTGAAGAAGGCTTATCACGGGGTAGCTCTCATAGTGGAGCCTACGAGCGAAGGGGAGCCCGGTGGTAATGGCTGGAGAGAAAGCGCTATTCATTCACTCGCCCCAAGAACAATCCTGCTCAAACTCGAGAAAGCTGACGGCGTTCTCCTTGCAGAAATGGACCAATTTACCAGAGAACATATCCGAGCTGCGGGTCAGTCGAATTTAACCGTCAAAAAACTGGGTAGCACCGAAGATATTGCCGCATGCTACAAGCTATACAGAGAAACCTGCCTAAGGCGCAACGAAAAACCCTACAAGGAAAAATACTTCCACGAACTAAACGACAAACTAGGGGATTTCTCGGTGATATTTGGCGTCTTTGAAGGAGACGACCTCTTGAGCTTTCTCTGGCTTGCCGTTAGCGAATCGACGGCGGTTGAGCTATATAGCGGTATCTCGAGAAGGGGATTCGAAACATCAGCCGACTACGGCCTTCGTTGGGAGGCTATCCGACGCATAAAACGATGGGGTGTTCCCGTTTATGACATCGAAGGAGCGGACCCTCAGAACGAATCTGACGTAAAACGCGGTTTTGGCAATGAATTCACCGACCGCGGCACGTTTATCTTGCCGCTATCTCCGTTTTATACGCTATGGAGCAAAGCCAGTCGCAACCGGACGAACTACGCAAAGTAACTGCCTCTGATACCTCTGAGAGTCCCAAACTTCTCCTCGCTCCAAGCATTCGCTCGGCGCTAACTACTGATTTGTCTTGCCTCGCTGTGCCGGAATGGCACAATGCTCGTCGGAGGGGAAGTTTTGGGACTCTCAGGAACTACTTTTTGAAACATTTTTTGACGGCTCGTAACAGCGTGTAGGCACGATATGCTAGCTTGTTGAGCGGAAGGTCGTATGTTTGGTTATAGAGCACTACTTCGCCACCAAAACCAGCCTTGAAACCGGTAACGCCCGCCCATGGATGTTTGGCGTTGTCATTTGGCGCAATACCGTACAAGTCAAACCGTTTTTTCCCTTGTTTCTTCGCATATGCCAGAAGTTCGCCTACCAAGGCGGTATTTGCCTGTAGTCTATAGTATTCCGCCGCGGTACCAGCGTGGGCATAATACGCAGTATCGGCATCTTCAAAGAGGAGAGCGCCACTGATCGCCTTGCCATCCTGTTCGATGAAATGGAGTGACGCGTTCTCTGGCATAAGCGCGGCGGCTTGTTTTCGTATGTACTCGTCGTCGTGCACCAATATACGATTCCGTTCAGCGATGGCATGTATAAGCGGTAAAAGCTCCTCGACATCGGCCGAATCTTTACTCATGCGGTACGTCAAGCCTTTATTTTGGTAGTTTCGCACGACACTGCGTTTACTCTGGCTCATTGCTGCAACCAAGTCCTCAAATGACAGCGAAAGGTCTATGACGCGCGTCGCCTCTGGTTGAGAGTAGCGTATGGCTTTCATACCTCTAGCATTTGCGCCATCTCCGGTCATAAGCATAGGGCAGGGCTGTACACGTAAAAATGCCGCACCAACCTGCTTCGCTTCTGTTTTCAGCGATGCGATCGCCTCATCAAGCGCCTCAAGAGACCACACTGTTGGCCCATACGGGCAGTACAGCCTTGTCAGACCGCCGCTCCGCTCAATAAGTGCGAGGTACGACCACCCCGTACCCCCACGCCGAATCGTTTTGTGGCCAAGAGTCTGCTGAAATTTTTCCCATGCCTCACTCTGTAAGAAATGTTGGTTCATTGCTAGTGATTATACACTGTCAGGAGCAAGGATCTAAGTTCTAAGAAATAGCTCCGAAAAACCAGCAAGCGGGTGACGCTCGGCGGGGCAGCCCTAAAATAGTTTCGTTCGACGAAACTATTTTAGGGGCGGACCGAGCGGCAGGACCCGCAGTCGAGCGAAGCTACGTGGCAAACGAAGTTTGGCGACGACGCAAGCGGACAAACCACAGCGCGGAAGCCGTTTTGTCAATCAAAGACTACGCTTGCCGCCCCAGGCAGTTTTCGTCATCGATATACTCGGCTGAACCTCGACATCTAACGGATCGGTCGGCTCAACTTTCTGGGCCATAAAGTAGCCAAGACTAGCAATCATAGCCGCATTGTCAGTACACAGGCTCATAGGCGCGTATTCGATAGCTATGGGCAACGCTTCCTTGAGCTGACGACGCAATTCCTGGTTGGCCGCCACGCCACCCGCGATAACAACCGAGGCAGGGGAATAGACCTGAAAGGCGGCAAAAGTCTTTTCGACTAGTGTTTCGACTACTGTACGCTGGAAACTGGCGGCAACATTAGCTCTCAGGACGTCCGAGACGCGCTCTGGTAGGTCATGAGAAGGGAAGGTGTGTGCGACACCGACCTGTTCCTGGACCGCCCTTAGAACGGCTGTCTTAAGGCCGGAAAAACTAAAATCGTACTTGTGGCAGCGTTCTTTGAGGAAATACTCACCTCGTCCACCCTTCATAACAGCGCCAGAGTCAATATCTTCCTGCGTCACTAAACGGTTTGGTTCATGCGTACACTTCGGCGGACACTGCAGACGAGCTTTCGGAAACTCGAAGGCGTATGCATCGCCTTCGGGGGCGAGCTTGCTGATAGAAACGCCGCCAGGGTAGGGCAGGCCGACGACTTTCGCCACCTTGTCGAACGCCTCGCCCACGGCGTCATCTTGTGCTTGACCCAAGAGTTCATAGTCGCCATGATCATGAAATAAAACTAGCTGGGAATGCCCACCAGAAACAATGAGCGCAAGCATGGGAAAGGCAGGCTGCTTGGAGAGCAATCCAGATCTGAGATCTGAGCTCTGAGCTCTGAGAATTGCCCTTGTCTTATACTGCGATTCTCTTAGATCTAAGGTCTTAGGTCTTAGGTCTTGTGTTAAGAAATTCGCATACACATGCCCTTCGACATGGTGCACGGGGTAGAGCGGAATATGTTTCGTGTACGCGAGCGTTCGAGCCGTAAGCGTGCCTATGAGGAGACTGCCGACCAACCCGGGTGCGTACGTCACCGCAATAGCATCGACATCGCTCCACGAACAATCTGCTTCGGCCAATGCTTTCTCTATGACGCTCGGTATGACTTCGATGTGCGAACGCGCCGCGATCTCTGGTATAACCCCGCCGTACTTGGCAAAATCGTCCATCTGCGAGCTCACAACATTACTCAAAATGCGGTAGCCGTCTTCGACTATCGCCGCCGCCGTTTCGTCGCAACTACTTTCAATTCCAAGGACTTTCATCGGTCGTTATTCTACCATTTTTTGGTGTATACTAACAGATATGACAAACTCGAAACTTCGTCAAAACATCAAGAAACTTATACCAAAAAGTGCGTTTCACCGCGTCGAGCGGCCAGCTCATCTCGTCGAAAGCGTCCTCTACTCTGCGAAAGAGGGTTTTCCGGCGCGTAAACTGAAGTGTATCGGCGTCACCGGAACCAATGGTAAAACAACAACCGTAAACCTGATTTTTACCATGATGAAAGAGGCCGGATACAAGGTCGCAATACTTAGCTCAACGCAGTACGGCTACTTGGACGACCTACAGGACGAAAAAGAGCATATGTCGACCGTACCGGTGCCACTACTCCAGAAGCGGCTGAAGCACTTTGTCGAACAAGGTGCCGAATGGCTCGTTATAGAGGCAACCAGTCACGCCCTTGCTCAGAACCGTGTGTGGGGCCTCGACTTTGAAATGTCTATCATGACCAACGTCACGCACGAACACCTCGACTATCACGGCACTTTCGAGCGCTACCGCGAAGACAAACGAAAACTTTTTAAACTGACCGCCAAGAACAAACATGGTCTTGGAATCGCCTATGCGGAGGATCCAGCGGCTGAATTGTTTTTGAAAACTACCCCAAGACGAGTCAGCTACGGTTTCGACAAAGCTGATGTACTTGCTACAACAGTAAACTTAGCCGCCGATTACAGTACGTTTACGGCCAAGGTTGGGAGCGAAACGTATCACCTGACGATGCATATGCCGGGCGCTTTCAATGTCCTAAATGCACTCGCCGCGGTTTGTGTTGGCCGCGAGCTCGGACTCACAAAAGAACAGATTGAACACGGCATAGCCGCACTAGCCGGTGTTCCATGTCGCATGATGCCCGTTGACGAAGGTCAGCCGTTTCGGGTCATAATCGACTACGCTGGTACGCCTGATGCGTTCGAAAAAGTTTTCAGCACTCTGCGCCCAATCACGAAAGGAAAGCTCGTGTGCGTCTACGGCAGCCCCGCTCACCGAGACGTTGCCAAACGACCAATTCAAGGTGAAATATCGGCAAAATACTGCGACGAGGTGATTTTGACCGAAGAAGAAAACCGGGACGAGCCGGGCATGCAGATACTTGAAAACATGGCCGCGGGAGCCGAAAAAGGCGGTAAAGTCAAAGGCAAAGACCTCTTCCTTATAGAAAATCGCACCAACGCTATAGACTTCGCCATGACCCGAGCGAGCAGCCAGGATGACGTCGTCATAACACTCGGTAAAGGACACGAAAAGACCATCGAGCGTGGCGACAAAATCTTCCCATGGGACGAACCCGAAACTGTCCGTGAAGCAATACGAAAAACCTTAGGAGGGGCTAACCCCTCCAGTCCTTCCTCGAAATAAATTCGAAAAAGGACTTCCACCCCCTAAAGCGCAACTACCGTTTCGTGTACTTTCCAAGCACAAACGTTGAAATCTTCGATTAAACATAGAGAAGCCAAAGGTTTAAAACTACTCCCGACCCATTCTTTTTGCACCTGCAAAAAGCTCAACCAAGACAGAAAATCACCGTTTGCGGTTGAGCGAGCATGGGGAGTGGAGTAGTTTTGAAACTTTGGGCGTATAGCAGCACGACGACTACGTGTTCTTTGCGACTTCATCGATGCTCTGAGCCAATATCTCGAGACCTTTGCGAAGCGTTGCATCGTCAATGGTCAGGGCGGCCAACACTTTCACAACTTCATCATCTGGGCCGGCGCGCTCGATGACGAGACCGTTCTTGAATGCCATTCTACTGGTTGCCGCTGCCTGCTTAGGGTCAGCAAAAGAAAGCCCTTGGAAGAAACCTCGTCCCTTACGAACCAGTTTCATCTCTGGGTGAGCCACGATGATAGCATCGAACGCTTCAGATATGACCGCTGCCTTACGAGCAACCTCTTGCATAAGCGTGTCGTCTTTCCAGAATGATTCAATCGTCGCCGTACCGGTCACGAAAGCATGATTATTTCCTCGAAACGTGCCATTGTGTTGCGCCGGTTTCCAAATGTCATACTCAGGCTTAACGAGCAGTAGTGACATTGGTGCCCCAAACCCAGAAATCGACTTCGACTGCGTGACGAGGTCAGGAACGATGCCGGACTCTTCAAAACTAAAGTAGTTTCCGCTCCGCCCACAACCAGCCTGAATATCATCGATAATGAGAAGAACGCCGTGCTCTTCTGTGAGCTCACGCAATTTTTTCAGCCACGCAGGACGCGCCGCATTAACACCGCCTTCGCCTTGTATACACTCTACAATCGCGCCCGCCGGCACGCCTTTTTCTTCAACTAAGGCCCTGAACTGCTCTTCGAGGCGTACAACCGCTTCCTGTTCGTCTCCGGCATCATAGTCAATAAAGTCGACATACTTGAGCTCAACTCCAGCGGCATCTCGAAAATACGGGTTACTCGTTACCGCAAGCGCACCGAGACTCACCCCATGAAAACCTAGGCTAAATGCAACGACATTGCTACGACCGGTCGCGAGACGAGCCAGTTTTAACGCCGCCTCTACGGTATTTGCCCCTGTCGGACCGGTAAATTGCAGCCGATAGTCAAGACCACGTGGCTTCAAAATATACGTTACGTACGCATCGATAAAATCACTCTTTACGGAAGTCATCATGTCGAGCGAGTTGTTTATGCCATCTGCCTGAATATACTCTACAAGGGCTGTTTTCATTGGCTCTGGATTGTGCCCATAGTTATTGGCTCCAGCACCGCTGAAAAAATCAATATATTCCGTACCTTCTTCGTCGCGAATAATCGATCCTTTGGCGCTCTTAATAACATAAGTGAAAACTCGATTATACGATGCAACATTCGATTCATTTTCGTGTATAGCTTGGCGTTTCATATGTTCTAGTATACACCGTGAAGTCCTAGCTTCCGGCCGTCAACTGAGGTAAAATAGATATTAGATCATGCAAGCCTTAACCATCATGAAGTTTGGCGGTACATCCGTCGGTGACGCTGAGCGAATACTCGGCGTGGCCCATATTATCGCTAAAAACCCCCTTGGCAAGATTGTCGTCACTTCGGCAATGAGCGGCGTAACAGACATACTCATTCAGGCCACCGAGCTAGCCGTCAAGCAAAAGACCAAAGAACTTGAGAAGTTAACTGACGAACTTCGGGCAAAACACCTCCATACTTTAAAACAGTTCAATTTGTCTGATGCTTTAGCGGCGCCAACGAAAGCGACGCTTGAAAATCTGTTCACGGAGCTCACAAAACGTCTCGATGCAATTGGCAGTGCGAAAACTTGTTCACCTGAACACTACGACAGCGTGGTGTCTTTCGGTGAGCGTTTCAGCATCCAGCTCGTTGCAGCAGCAGTTCAAAGTCTAGGAGTAGAATCGAGCCCGGTCGAAGCAACTGAGATTATCGTCACCTCAGACCAATTTGGCGATGCCGAGCCATTACTCGATGCTTCTGAACCAATGGCTCGAGCCGTGCTACTGCCTCTCGTAGAAAAACGTATCGTCCCTGTCGTTACTGGATTTATCGGTAAGACGGCAGGCGGAAAAATCACCACTCTCGGTCGGGGGGCGTCCGACTATACGGCAACCATTCTGGGGTACTGCTTGGACGTAGAAGAGGTTTGGATTTGGACCGACGTCACCGGAGTAAAGACTGCCGATCCACGGCTTATACCGGAAGCGAAAACTATTGCCCACTTGTCGTACGAGGAGGCAGCTGAACTGTCTTATTTCGGCGCAAAAGTCTTGCACCCACTCACCATGGTGCCTGCCTCTTTAAAGAATATCCCAATTTTCATAAAAAATACATTCGAACCGGCCGCAGAAGGCACGAAAATTTCCGATGCAGTGAGCGCCAGTGGCGTCAAAGCTATAACGGTCATGAACGAATTATCCCTCATCACCGTTCAAGGTAAAGGAGTTACAGGCGTCCCGAGTGTCGCCGCTAAGGTTTTCAGAGCTTTGGCTTCCAACAAGATTGACGTATTTCTTATCTCTCAAGCCTCATCCGAACATAATATTTCGTTTGTCGTGAAGGGGAAGAGTAGTATTTTGGCCGTAGAAAGTGTCCACGGTATTCTTTCCGACGAAATGAATTCAAAAGATATCGACGTCGTTCAGCTAAACAATAGCCTCTCAATCGTCGCTGTCGTCGGAAACGACATGATCAGTCTTCAGAGTATCACCAGTAAAACCTTCACCGCACTTGGTGCCAGCGGCGTCAACGTCACCGCAATCTCTTATGGCTCGTCAAAACAAAGTATTTCGTTCGTCGTTGAGTCTTCAGAAGCGGTCACAGCACTCAAAAGCCTACATCAGATATTCCAGCTAGTTGAAAAGGAGTAAACACATGCAAAATGGTCAAAAACTACGCGTCGGGGTGCTCGGCGCAACCGGTATGGTCGGTCAACGGTTCGTGAGCTTGCTCGAAAATCACCCCTGGTTTGAGGTTGTAGTAGTAGCTGCATCACCCTCCTCAGCGGGCAGGCCGTACGAGGAAGCCGTAGCTGGTCGGTGGCACATGGAAACCGCAATTCCGCAGAACGTCGCAAAATTGACCATTCGCTCAGTTGTTGATGACCTCCTGTCGATCGCCCAAGACGTCGACCTGGTATTTTCTGCGCTCGATCTCGACAAAGAGACCCTGCAGCAGATTGAAATAGACTACGCGAGCGCCGGGGTGGCAGTCGTTTCAAACAACTCAGCCCACCGCTGGACCGAAGATGTTCCTATGATCAT
>CAYIYX010000020.1:0-10938 GCA_964367775.1 uncultured Candidatus Saccharibacteria bacterium
CAATACCCTGCACCCAAGCATTGTCTTTCAAATCTTCTGGTGCGTGCGTCGCTGCTCTCTCTACAACGTCAATAATCGGCAGAAGCTGTTCTATGGCGCTGACGCGTCCATGAGCCCTAGCCATCGACTTCTCTAGTTCTGTACGCTTGCGATAGTTTTCAAAATCCGCACGCGTTCGCTGCAAATCCAGCGTCAGCTCACCAACCTGCTGTTCTAAATCTTCATGTTTTTTTGTCATCCTATAATCCCCGTTCTATATTCTATCTGTGCTGTATCTTGTCGCTTCATGCTATAATCCAAAATCTATCATCTAACTTCTACTATAGTACTTCCTCTAACATCGACCCTGTATGTCGCACGAGCCGCATCACCTTGGCGTAATCCTGACGGGTCGGACCAAGTACGCCTATGTAGCTACGATCGCTGTACGGCGAACAAAAACGACTAATGATAAGACTGGCCTGCGAGCTCTTACCAATGGGGTTTTCGGCGCCAATGAACACATTGAGTGGCTCATTTGGTGCCGCTTCGCGTAGCCACGGCTCCAAGTTGTCGAGCAGGCGCGCAATTTGCTGCACATTGTCGGGACTAGCCATAAATTCTGGCTGCGAAAACAAATTACCCATGCCGCTCATGTATAGCTGATCACCGATAGTCGCTAGCCCAAGGTTGTGTGTTACCTCAGCTAAACTGTCGACGGCGCTCCGAATAGCTCTGTCTGTACGATCGCCCTGCGTCGCCACGCGAGCATCGATCGCCCTTGTAGACCGGTCAGCTAACTGCGGCTGACTGGCCTGCGGCAGATCGTTGATGATGTTAACATACTGACGGTACCCCTTGTCTGTCGGTACACGACCAGCGCTGGTGTGTGGCTGCGCAATCAGCCCGAGCTCCTCAAGCGCTGCCATCTCGCTACGAATCGTAGCGCTACTCACACCAAAAAGCTTGGCGAGCATCACACTACCAACTGGCGCCGCAATCTCGGCGTGCTGCTCCACGATAGCCTGTAAAATCCTAATTTGACGCGCTGTCATATGCGTTTATTGTAGCGTTTTTGGCAGTCTCCGTCAATGAGTGCTAGTCACGTTTTAGCATGACCGTAAACGCTTCACTTGGAATATCGACTTTCCCAAACCGTTTCATTCGTTTTTTACCCTTTGCCTGCTTGGCAAGCACCTTCTTTTTTCGTGAGACATCGCCACCGTACAAGCCAGTCGTCACGTCTTTGCGATACGCGCTAATGTCTTCGCGGGCGATGAATTTACCGCCGATTGCCGCCTGCAAACTAACTTGAAAATTCTGGCGAGGAATAACTTCCTTAAGTTTGCTGACTACGACGCGGCCAAGCGACAACGATTCACTACGGTGCGCCATCACACTCAGTGCGTCAACCATTTCACCACTAACATAAAAATCTACTCGCACCAAATCTTCGACGCGATAATCGTCAAGTTCATAGTTGAAACTGCCGTAGCCACTTGTCACGCTCTTTAGCTGGTCGTAAAAGTCCGTCAGTAGATTTGCAAGCGGTGCCTCAAAGCTGACTAAAGCCCGTTCGTCTATGTAGCTTAGGTTGGTTTGGCGACCACGTTTTTCTACGATTAACTGTAGTACGCCCCCTAAATAATCGCGCGGTACGACGATTTCACCCTTGATCCACGGCTCGCGAATATCTTTGATTTTTGTCGGATCGGGCAAGTCGCTGGCGCTCTTGATGTCTAGTTGTTCGCCATTGTTGAGCATGACCTCATAGTCGGTCGACGGATTAGTAACGACGAGGTCAAGATTGTATTCGCGTTCCAGCCGCTCACGGACGATATCGAGATGCAGCAGACCAAGAAACCCTATACGCACACCAAAGCCAAGCACGGGTGAATTTTCAGGGTCAAACTGCAACGCCGAGTCACTCAAACTGAGTTTTTCAACGGCGTCTTTTAGGTCATTATAGTCCTCATTGCTTACCGGAAAAAACCCAGCGTACACAAATGGTTTAATGTGTTTGTAGCCAGGAAGTGGCGCGCTCGACAACGCTCTCTGAAGTGAAACTGTGTCGCCCACCCGAGCGTCTCGGGTGGTCTTCAGGTTCGTCACGATATACCCAATCTCTCCTGTCGAAAGCTCGGGGTCTGCTTTCATGGCTGGCGCAAGATGACCAACCTCGAGCGCTATGCCACCTGCACCTGTCGCCAGCATACGTATGGCGTCATTTTTCGCTATTTTGCCGTCGATGATACGCACGTACAAAATAACCCCGCGATAATCGTCATAATAGCTGTCAAAAATCAAAGCACGCGTCGACGAGTCAACCGCACCAGTGGGCGAAGGAACTCGCTCGACGATTGCATCCAAAACCTCACGCACGCCTTCGCCAGTTTTGGCGGAAATCTTCAAAATATCCGACTCGTCACAGCCAAGCAAGTTGATAATTTCGCGACTCACTCGTGGCACATCAGCCGCTGGTAAGTCGATCTTATTCAACACCGGAATAATCGTCAAATTCTGCTCAATAGCGAGGTATACGTTTGCCAACGTCTGCGCCTGAATACCTTGAGCAGCGTCGACTACCAGCACCGCACCCTCGCAAGCCTGTAGCGAACGTGAAACTTCATAGCTAAAGTCTACGTGACCAGGAGTGTCGATGAGATTCAGGTCATAGGAGGGACACGGCCCCTCCGATTTGCCTCGAAATGAATTCGAGACCGCATCTCCTCCCCCTAAAGCTCGGCTAACGCCTCGTGCTTCGCTGGGTGAATATATCATCCGCACAGGCGCCAGTTTTATGGTAATGCCCTTTTCGCGCTCCAAATCCATACTATCGAGTAGCTGCGACTTCATATCGCGCTTTTCGACCGTATCAGTAAACTCCATCATGCGGTCAGCCAACGTACTCTTGCCGTGGTCTATGTGAGCGATAATGCAAAAATTCCGTATATGGTCTAGTGCCCCGCCAACCCTATCGTGATGAATTATCCGGTTGCTAGCGACCGTGCCAGAGGTGTCAGATGTATCTGAAGAGTAGCCGTAGCTACCATGAAGATCAGATGACGCGTCTGGCGCGGTTGATGACGAGCGGGAAGCGGCAGGATGGGGTTGGCGGGGCACTAAACTCATTGTAGCTAAAGGTCCTTCGGGGAATCAGAGCGTATTTGGGCAAACGCCAACTTCATGATCGCCGACTTGACGCGGTTATATACATGGTCGGCTTCATCTAGCTTAAAGGCTCTACCGATAAACGTATAGGCAATGAAACTCAATAAAGCGACTAGCCCGAACTTCGGAAAGAGTATATAGAAACCTTGGTCTGCCAGAGCTGGGCCAATAAAGGCAACTGTGATGATGGTCACTAACGCCATGACAGCGGTCGAAAATATGATACGTACAATACCGCTGACAAACTCGGTATCAAATAAATGCGGAATACGTCGCGACATAATAGTAAATAATATCGCTACTTCTACCGCAGCTACGACTGACTGCGCCAGTGCAAGTCCAAAAATACCTTGGTTAAGTTTCCAGCTAAAGAACACGGCCAGGGCTATGTTGAGAGAAATGGTAAATATAGAGATAAAAAGCGGCGTTTTCGTATCTTTTTGAGCATAAAAACTACGAGAAGCAATCTGATACACCGAACGAAACACTATGGCGATACATAGAATTCCCAATGTTGTCGCAACGACCGGAGCACCCTGAGTAAACAAGAAGCTCGCGAGATAGTCTTGCGTAAAAAATGCTATGGTCGCAATAGGAAGCGCCAACCACAATATAACCCGAAGGACTCCTTGTAGCTCTTGCCGAAATAAATCTGGCCGTCCCTGGCTCAAGCGCTCCGTCATCTGTGGAAACGCGGCTGTCGATATTGCCACACCGACAAGCGTTACGGGCGCCATGCTCAGCGTCATCGCTCCGTTGTATGCACGAACCGTTCCTTCGACCATGCGTGACGCAAGGTTTGTTTCGACGATACTATTGAAGTAATCAATCCCCTGATCAAGCGAACGCGCCGGAAGGCTCTTTAGTACTTGTCGAAAACCCTTATTCTTCCAGTAAATTTTGAACTGATAGTCAAACCCGAGACCAATAAGCCCTATAGAGCTAACTATGAGTTGCAATATACTACCCAGAACCACCCCAAGCGCAACCCCCATGATACCGCCCGCAAAAATCTGCACGCCAAAAATGTTTATACCCTGCGTAAAAACGAGCAACCCCGTAATGATGCCGACGTTGTACAAAACCGGAGATAATGCGAAAAACGTAAACCGTCCAATCGCTTGTTGAATACTCGCAATAACACTCGCAATAGCAAACAGGAACGGGTTTATGGCAATAACGCGCATCATACTCACCGCAAGTCCACGCCCAACTTCGTCCAGTCCTGGCCCTACAACATACCGCACGAGAGGCTCGGCAAAAATGATGATTAGAATACTTGCAACCATAGTCGCAATAGCCAGAAAATTCAAAAGACTCGTTGAAAGCTCCCAAGCAGATTTTTTATTTCCTGCCTGCAGACGATCATTGAACACTGGTATAAATGTCACGCTCAGCGCTCCAGAAACAAGAATAAAGAACATGAAATCCGGAATGATAAACGCCACCGTGTAAGCATCGGCGTAGTTTGAGATCGAACCACCGTAGTAATACGAGTTAAACAGCCTATCTCGCAGCAGCCCTAAAATACTCGACAACAAACTCGAGCTAGCAAGTAATGTCGCAGCGAGTTGCACACTTATGCGCGCATTCGCCCGAGCCATAAACGCCTGTACGCGACCCATGTCTATAGTATAACCCGAGAGAGCCTTGAGTAACAGGGGTGTTTAATATAACTTTGCAGTTTCTGGCAACGTAGCCCCTTTGAGCACCTCTTTGACGATTAATTCGTCTATAGTCTCTTCCTTCAGAAGCCTCTCTGCTAAAGCATCTAGGTGCTTACGATTGGCCTTTAGAACGATACGCGCCCGTTCGGCAGCTTCCTGCATGAGTTTCGCGACTTCTTCGTCGATAATTGCCGCCGTTTCATCGCTATATGGACGCTCATGGGTCATTTTATCGAACATGAGGCCACCAATGTCTCCATGAAAGACTTGGTCACGAAGGCGATCGCTCATGCCTTGCTCTATAACCATATCTCGTGCAACTTCTGTCGCTTTTCGTAAGTCAGACCCGGCACCGGTCGTCACTTTGTATTTGCCGTACACGATCTCTTCGGCAATTCGACCGCCAAGGGCTCGTGCCAGTACATCTTTGAACTCGACAATACTCGTATAATTTTTGTCTTCCGGAGGTATAAACCAGGTCACGCCACCAGTCCCGCCACGAGGAATAATCGTTACTTTATGCACTGGGTCGCTATCTGGCAAAACATGCCCAACAAGCGCATGGCCCGCTTCATGGTAAGCTGTCATTTCCTTTTCATGGTCGCTCATGACCTTCGTTTTACGTTCTGGGCCGATGGCTACTTTTTCGAATGCTTCCGTGACATCTTTGTTGTTGATAGTTTTGCGGTCGGCTCGAGCGGCGATGATCGCAGATTCATTCGTTATATTTGCAAGGTCAGCTCCTGAACTTCCCGCAGTTTTTGCAGCCAAGGCATCGATATTTACTGACTCATCTATGGGCTTGTCCTTGAAATGAACCTTCAAAATCGCTTCGCGGTCTTTTCGCTCTGGTAGTGTAATATTTACCCTACGGTCAAAACGTCCTGGGCGGAGTAAGGCAGGATCAAGAACGTCTGAACGGTTCGTCGCCGCAAGGACTATAACATTTGTTCCGGTTTCAAAACCATCCATCTCAACGAGAATCTGGTTGAGCGTCTGTTCTCGCTCGTCATGACCGCCCCCCATGCCAGATCCGCGGCGGCGTCCGACTGCATCGATTTCATCGATAAAGATAATGCACGGAGCATTCTTTTTTGCTTTTTCAAACAAATCACGCACTCGGCTAGCACCGACACCGACGAACATTTCGACAAATTCCGACCCAGAGATGCTAAAGAATGGTACTCCTGCTTCTCCCGCTACGGCCCTGGCAAGCATCGTCTTACCGGTTCCAGGAGGGCCTACTAACAAGACACCTTTCGGGATTTTTGCCCCGACATCGAGAAACTTCTTTGGGTGTTTTAAAAAGTCTACTACTTCAACAAGGTCTTGTTTCGCTTCGTTGTTACCGGCGACATCTTTAAAAACAACTTTGCTCTTTTCGTTGCCATACAGACGCGCTTTACTTTTACCAAACCCAAGTGCTTGATTATTTTGACCCTGAGCCTGACGGAACATGAATAAAATTAGCGCACCTATGAGGATAGTTGGGATTAAAATTCCCGCAATGTTTATAAGAGTAGAATTCGTCTCAGATGGTGCCGCGTCATCGAGCGTTACTTTCGACGCATCGACCGACTTGTCTTTCAAAAGCGTGCTTATACCCCCTTGTACGTACGACTTCTCGCTGGGTTTATCTTGACCCTTAACGGTAATGAGTAACGAGTCGCCCGACCCCGATATTCTGACGATTCCGCCGCTGTTGGCGCGAGATATCACTTCAGATATTGGCGTGTCTTTAAGATCAGAGCTCGGCATAAATATGGCAAAAAATGTCAAAACAAAAAATGCGATTACAGCCAAGAACAAGCCAGTTCGGACATACTGGGAAACTGGTCGTTTTGGTGATGGTGATGGTTTCTTTGGCATAGTACTTTAAAACTCCTCCTATATTCTTCGTGTTATATCTTACCACATCTATACTATAAGGCTCTGGCGAGTAAGCAGGGCATTTCGCCCTTTTCCAAGATTTAGAGCTGCTCCTTGCCGACCTGTTTTTGTAAAATGAAGCAGTCGACGCAACTGAAACGGTTCGTGGCGCCCCTTAGTCGCCTCTCGTAGCACCTCGAGCGCAACCTTGTCTGACATCATGATGAGTCCATGTCTAGAAAGGCCTACGCCGTTGTGCAAATCGCTCAGCACTTTCCCTGTTTCCTTTTCAATTTCATCACGCAGGCGTCTCTGTTGTGACGCAAGACTAACTAGTTTTTTTCGCGCTGAAGCGTCAAGTTTCGGCAACAAACCATGCCGGATATAATTTCTCGCGTATCGAATATCACCATTCGTACTGTCTTCTCGCCAACGAAGATTGTTATCTATCGCGTACCGCAAAATATTTGCCTTTGACAGCCCTAGAAGCGGGCGCAATTTTTCCTCGCTCGTTCTCAGTGACGCCAACCCGCGCCAACCGGTACCCCGCTGAAAATTCAAAATAATAGTTTCTAGCTGGTCGTCCTGGTGATGCGCCGTAACAATGCCATCTGCTCGGTGTTTCGTGCGCACCGCTTCAAGCCATGCATACCTTTTGTCTCTTGCCTGGTCCTCGCTCGCGCCTGACAAATTGAACCTGGTTACTTCAAACGGTAAACCATAGTTTTTAGCAAGTGTTGAAACATGCCATGCATCTGCATCGCCGTCCTCTCGTATGCCATGATCTACGTGTGCGACCACAAGCTCTAAACCTTTGTCGTGCTTGCGTAGGCTATGTAGCATATGCAAAAGTACGACACTATCAAGGCCGCCGGACACAGCAACGATATACTTCATATGCTTCTAATTATACCTTATTTCACTAGCGTTAACGTGAATGCCGATCCTTTTTTCCCATTGCTCTGAACAGACAAATGACCACCCATTTCTTCCGCAAGACGTTTCGCTAGAGAAAGGCCAAGTCCGTACCCTGCGACATTCTCCTTTGACCGCGACGAGTCCGCTCTGTAAAATCGCTCAAAAATCTTCGCCTGCTCTGCAGTCGGTATTCCAGGCCCTTCATCACGCACCTGAATATCTAAGCTATGGCTAGTCTCTGTGTGACGCAGTACAATCTTACTTTTCTTTGGTGAATACTTCACGGCATTGTCTAACAAGATCACGAGTATCTCTATGATACTGTCGAAATTACCTTTTGCAATACCCCTACCGACCTGGTTATCTATCTCAATTTTTTTATATTGTGCGAGAGAAACGACTCTGGTCACGGCCTCTACTGTCGCGGACTCAACATCGACTTCACTAACAGAAACTTCTTGCTGGGAAGCCAACTGCAACAATCTGTCCGTTAGGGTGCGAAGACGAGAAACTTCTTCGAGCGTACTCTCGAGTATGGTACGTTGTCCGCCAGTAGTCGCTTTTTTATCACGCAGACCCACCTCGATCTCAGTCTGCATGACCGCGAGCGGCGTCCGGAGTTCATGGGCCGCATCAGAAGCAAACAGACTCTGCGCCTCGTGCGCCTTCTCGATCGGCTTCAACGTACGTCGCGCCAGCAAATAACTCAGCACCGTGCCCCCAACGAGGACGGATACGTTAAATACTATGAGACTCGCTAGTAAACGCCCGCTACTCTCTCTCACGCGCTGCTCACGCGCACCCAATGCTCGATTGTCATCAGTAAACAGGATTATCTCGCTCGCTCGTGGCGGAGCTAGTACGTAGTTAAATTCATTCGTCCCTATGCCATACAAAACCATGCTGAATAACAGGCTTAAAGCCATAAGAAGTAGCACGTACCACGCAGTCAACTGTAGTGTTGCTGACTCAAATAGACTTAGTCTTTTACCGCCATGCATGCTTACGTCGCCTCGATTTTGTACCCAAACCCTCGTATCGTTTGGATCAATGACGGCTTTTTTGGAAATGACTTGTCAATCTTGTTTCTAAGATAGCCGACATACGCTTCGACGGTGTTCGGCAGTATGTCCGCATCGAAGTCCCATACGTGGTTTATGATGTTCGTTTTGCTCAGTACCCGACCACTATTCCGCATGAGATATTCTAGGAGTGAGAACTCTGTTTGAGTCAATTCGACGACAACGCCGTCTCTTTTAACCGAATACCCTACCGTGTCAAGTTCAAGGTCGCCAACCTTCAGGGTGTTGCTTACGATGTCTTGAGGACGACGTAAAAGCGCCCGAACTCTAGCGAGTAACTCCTCAAAACTAAATGGTTTCGTAAGGTAATCATCGGCCCCGGCATTGAGTCCCGCTACGCGGTCGCGTATTTGACCTTTCGCCGTCAACATGATTATCGGCGTTTGATTTTTTTTGGCACGGAGTTCCTCGCAGATCTGCACTCCGTCCTTGCCACCCGGTAGCATTCGGTCAAGTACGATTACATCATAGTCGTCCCCCAGCGCTGCGCTCAGTCCACTCGGCCCATCGTAATAAATTTCCACCACAGCACGTTCTTGTTCAAACCCAAGCTTGAGTGCTCGAGCAATTTTTCTCTCATCTTCTATAATAAGTAGCTTCATAGACCCTTATAGTATAGCCCTTTCCTGAAACAAAGCTGAAAAATCAGCCCTGTTTCCGACGAATCAATTCAACCAGTGACTGCTCACCGTCAATCGCCTTCACTTCGTCCATTTCAAGCACAACTGCGTGACGCTTTGCGATAGCTTCATATCGCTCAACCCGGTGTGAAATAAGTTTGTCATACAGATGTGCGCCTACTACTTTCGGCGATAAATCTGTTACTTTTGTGACTCCGTACTCTTTTAGCAGCCCCGGCAGCGTTTCATTCAAAAAGTCCTGTCGATAGTAAATAGGCTTCGGATCTGCCTGCGCCCGACGAATTAACTCGAGCTTGTGTTCGTCTGTTGCCCGAATATAGATTAGCGTGCAGTGTTTACTTAAAAACGACAGAGTGTCGTCATGAGAATTTTCTGGCTCGACAACTTCACACAAACTCCCGCTTAAATCGGCAATAAAATGCGGATACCTATATAACTTCCAGGCACGCTGTTTAAACTCCACTATGTCCTGTACTGCTAGCTTCTCTGCATCCGCATGCAAAGACATCCGTCGAGCAAATTCACGTTCATTGAGGCCGTGTTCTTTCAGGCTGCCGAGCATCCCCATAAAAACCGACGTAACTCGAAGATTATCGAAATGCACCCTGGGTTCAACACTTATCGCGTCTGTCCGAAGTAAATCTTTCAAGACAGGGTGAGTTCTGGCGAGCAACTTCAGGTAGTCGCTTAGTTCGTCTCCAAGATAATGCGTCCAGATACGGTAGTCAACAGAGTAATGAAACCATTTGTCACTCGGCAACTTTCGAGCCAATGTCGTCTTCCCCACACCAGACAGGCCCATGACCGCTACACAATACTTTTCACCGGTTAGCGGCTTCACTATAACCTCTCAAGAAATCCTCGAAACTCCTCGAAGGTCGCAGCAATTTCCGAATATTTTTCTGGTATACCAAGCAATTTTTCAAGCTCTGCTTCGTTGTCAACTTCGATGCCTGTCAGTTTTTTAATCTCCTCCGCAAACTTGAGCGGCGAAGCTGTAGATACAATCACATTCGCTTGACTATTTGCCGGCACTTTTTCAGCCGCCCGCCAAGCCACTGCCGTATGAGGGTCAAGTAAGTACCCTGTGCTTTCGTATACAGAAGTGATGGTCTGAGCGGTTTCAGTATCATCGACACATGTCACATCGACACCGGTACGCAGTTTTTCAACCGAGTCATCGTACAGCCGCATGAGACGAGGTAAGTTGTTCGGCGCCCCTACGTCCATGGCATTAGATGCGGTCGGAATGGTTTGAAGCGGTTCATACGTACCCGTTTGAGTCAGTCTGTACAAAGCATTATTTGCATTATTCGCCGCCAGAAATCCAGCTATCGGCACGCCCATGCGCTGAGCTAGTACTCCAGCTGTTAAATTACCGATGTTACCTGTCGGCACCACGATACGAATGTCGTCTCTACCTAGTTGACCGTAAGCGCCTGCATAGTACGTTGTTTGTGGCAATAATCGCCCAATGCTTATAGAGTTAGCCGACGTAAGATTTAATTTCTCGGACAGTGCTTCATCCTTAAACGCCTCTTTGACAAGCCTCTGACAATCATCAAAATCTCCCCTGACTTCAAGTGTGAATACATTATCTGCCGTTCGACG
>CAYIYX010000020.1:10948-13954 GCA_964367775.1 uncultured Candidatus Saccharibacteria bacterium
GCCTCGCCGAATCTGACCTTCGCTGCGGCGCTCATCTGCCGTTCGACGAAGCTGTTCTTGTTGCAGTCGGCTAACGCGCCCTTTTGGATACAAAACTACGACCCGTACGCCAGCTATACCGCCAAAACCATGGGCAATCGCCCCACCGGTATCACCACTGGTCGCCACTAAAACCGTCGACACTCGTCCTGTTTTCTGGTTGAAATGGCTCATGAAGGCGGCCAAGTATCGAGCGGCTACATCCTTAAAAGCCATTGTTGGACCATGAAACAGCTCAAGTACAAGATTATCCCCGACCGGTACAACCGGCGTATCAAACGTTGCCGCCATTGTAACGACCGAATCTAACTCAGATTCATCCAGTTCATCTTGCACCCAAGGTCTTAACATAGCTTTACCACGTTCTGCCACGGACATACCAACCAAAGAACTGACTACGGGATCACTTAAAGACGGAATTGTTTTGGGGTAATACAAGCTACCATCTGCGGGTATGCCTCGCGCTAGAGCTTCCTCAAAACTAACCTCATCATCTGGATTGTTTAGACTAACGAACTTCATAGCATTATCATAGACTTACGCAGTACATACTGCAACAGTTTTTTTGCTAGAACAAAATCTTTGCCAGCCGCTCGAAAAACTCTCTGGAGTACTGGTAGTCCTCTTTGCCCATCTCGCGCGCAACGTCAAACGTTATAGACTGCCATTTTCGCTCAAGATGTCCGCCGGTCCAAAAATCGGCTACTATATCACTCAGTGTGTCACCTTGAAGGGTTCGGACCATCACGATTCTCGCACAGCCGATCGGTCCAAACACATCGAGCTTATCGGCGTCACGTAACAAGGTTATTTCTACTGGCTCGTTCATGTCTTTATATTTCGGATCTGAGCCGTGATTTTTGATCGCCGTAACTGCTGCCGTTAATTTGTCAGCGGGAAAACCTACTCGTACCAAAACCTCTCTTGCCTTTACGTGGTCGTGCTCGTGGTACGCGTCCCCAGCTTCCTCCGGGTAATACGCCGCCATGTCATGAAAAAGCGCCGCGGCGGCAAGCACCTCTTCGTCATACGTCACGCCAATTTTCTGCGCCAACACCTTCGCGTTTTCGTACACTCTCAAGTGATGATCTGGCCCATGACTCCGTAACGGGCTTGTTGCTTCGCGGTATAAACGCACGTTTTCGTCATACAGTTTTTGTTCGAGCTGGTTCATGTTTAAAGCGTATCCCTTTCTAAGCGTTGCTGGTACTCCCAAAGTTTGGCGTATTCGCCCTGTAATTTCAAGAGTTCATCGTGTGTTCCGTCTTCAACTATACGACCATCTTTCATAACGACTATTCTATCCATCTCGCTAAGCGTACTCAGTCGATGTGCAACGACGATTGCCGTCTTGTCTTTCAATATGTCCTTGAACGAACTTTTTATAATTGCCTCACTTTCTGAGTCAAGTGCGCTCGTTGCCTCGTCTAAAACCATGATTGGTGCATTTTGTAACACTGCTCGGGCAATAGCTACTCGCTGTTTCTGCCCACCACTGAGCTTCACACCGCGTTCACCAACGATACTGTCCAGACCATCGGGTAATTCCTTCATCAACTGCTTCACATGCGCAGAGCTAACCGCTGCGAATAGTTCATCGTCACTTGCGTCAGGGCGAGAAAACAGAATATTATCGCGTATGGACAGATGAAATAACAGTGGCTCTTGTGGCACATATGCAATGTGTCGCCGTAAGTCAGTCTGTCGCACATCACGGATGTCAATGCCATCGACTGTAATCGCACCGCTATCGACATCGCTAAAACGAAGCAGGAGTTTTGTCAGAGTACTTTTCCCAACGCCACTCGCACCAACCACGCCAACTTTCTGTCCAACTGGAATTTCGAGAGAAAAATCATGAAATACCTCTGACCGCACCGCATGTTCTTCGTAGGAAAAACCAACCTGCTTGAATGAAACTGCTCCTCTCACGTTCTCGAACGGTTTTGGCTTTGCTGGGTCACGCACCCGCCGTTCTTGTTCTATGAGCTCAAGACCTGGCAATAATTTGTCTATAAAATCATCATGTTCATCGAGCTGTTCGGCAAGCATGTAAATCGCCGTCAGAATTGGTGATACATACGTCGCAACCAATATCGCCCCTGCGAGCGACAGGGAACCGCTCTTTGCCATCATGATGATAGCCAGTAAAAATACAATGTAGGCCGTTACCGTCACCGCTTCTCGTCCAGCCGTCAACTTCGCGCGAACCGTATACCGTTTTTTGAAAGCATAAGCCTCGTGTCCAGCATTCTCACCAACAACTGTTTTCATATGCCCCTCCTGTGCCGCCGCCTTTACGGCCAGTATATTGAGTATCGCGTCTGCCATAACGCCAGAATGCCGGCGATACAGCTCCCGAGACCGTGCACGATACGGCTCAAGAGCATACGACGACCAAATGAGATACCCAAGCTGGAGAATGCTCAGCCCAAACACAATCAAACCAAGCATCCAATTCGTCAGCGCTATAACAATGACCGGAAAAATAAACGCCATAACTGTCTGTGAGTACGCATCGCGAAATGCTCGGACAAATTGCACGCCACTATCGACATACTGGCGCGTTGCCGTCGTCAGATAGCCCGACAAATTCGAGTTGAAATAATCAATATCCGACTCAAGCAATCTTCCAAAATACTCAGTCGTTTCACGCTTATACACTTTATTTTCGCCGATCATGCCAACGTACTTTACGAACGGTGCGGTGATACCTATCAGGGCCGAGCAGAGACCAAAGAAAATCGCATGGCGCATAGCTTCATCAAACTGCTTCCCTGAAATCGCCACGAGCATGTAGGTCAATAAAATCGGTAGTACGACATACTTCAAACCATTCTTCACAATCTGCAATACAAGCGAGAGACGATACGGATTACTTTGCACATAAGTTCGCCACGCATAGCCATACAGTCGCTGATATTTCGCGAAAACACTCTTGAACATACGCTCAACTATACCCTGTTA
>CAYIYX010000021.1:0-13787 GCA_964367775.1 uncultured Candidatus Saccharibacteria bacterium
GATCGATGCTTCTTCGGGGAGTCTGTTTAATCCAGAGTTTCACGAGGCGGTTCAATTCGATGAATCTGACGGCGAGCTTGAAGTTATTGCGGAAGAGCTTCAAGCAGGATACATGCTTGGCGATGACGTTTTGCGCCACAGCATGGTCAAAGTGACAAAACGATAAGTCAAATCAGTAAAAAGAAGTTTCTAGCACTCTTGACATGAGAGTGCTAGTTTTCTATACTAAGAGTAGTTTTGGCACTTGCCTGCGAGGAGTGCTAAAATAGAATCAGCACGAACATAAGATTTTTGTAAATAAAAGGAGGATACAGAGTATGGGTAAGATTATCGGAATTGACCTCGGTACAACCAACAGCGCAGTTGCCTACATGGTAGCCGGCAAACCAGAGGTAATCGCGAACGCTGAAGGTAATCGCACGACACCGAGCGTGGTCGCTATCAACAAGAAAGGCGAACGCCTTGTCGGCCAAGTAGCCCAGCGTCAGCGCGTTACGAACGCTAAAAACACCATTTATGGTGTCAAGCGTTTAATTGGTCGCAAATTTAAGGACAAAGAAGTACAAAAAGACCTCGACATCATGCCGTATGAAATTGTTAACCACAAAAACGGTGTAGCCGTAAAGATGGACGGCAAAGATTATACGCCAGAAGAGGTGAGCGCGATGATTCTTTCAAAGATCAAAGCCGACGCTGAAGCTTTCCTTGGCGAAAAGGTCACCGAGGCTGTCATTACGGTTCCGGCGTACTTTGACGACTCACAAAGACAGGCTACCAAAGACGCTGGCAAAATTGCTGGTCTTGAGGTAAAGCGTATCATCAACGAGCCAACGGCTGCGGCCTTGGCGTATGGATTAGATCAGAAAAAAGAAGAGAAAATCGTCGTCTTCGACCTTGGTGGTGGTACATTTGACGTGTCCGTCCTCGAATTGGGCGACGGCGTGTTTGAGGTGAAGAGTACTAACGGTGACACGCACCTTGGTGGTGAAGACTTCGACAACGTCATCGTGAATTATTTTATAGATGAGTTCAAGAAAACTGACGGCATTGATCTGAAAAAGGACAATGCAGCCATGCAACGCCTGAAGGACGAAGCTGAAAAGGCCAAAAAAGAGCTTTCAAGCACAACCGAAACCGAGATTAACATTCCGTTCATCACCGCCGATGCGGATGGTCCAAAACACTTCGAGCTGAAGCTTTCTCGCGCCAAACTAGAAGAGCTTGTTGCGTCTTTGCTCGATCGTCTGAACGATCCAGTCAAGAAAGCACTAAAGGACGCGAAGCTTGATGCAAAAGACATTAACGAAGTAGTTTTGGTCGGCGGTATGACGCGTATGCCAGCAGTGGTTGAACGCGTCAAAAAGCTGTTCGGCAAAGATCCGATGCAGGGCGTAAACCCTGACGAAGTTGTCGCCATCGGCGCAGCAATCCAGGGAGGCGTACTCACTGGTGACGTCAAAGACGTTCTACTTCTCGATGTCACACCGTTGACTCTTGGCATTGAAACGGCTGGCGGTGTTCGTACGGCCATGATTGACCGCAACACCACAGTCCCGACCAGTAAGAGTCAAGTGTTCTCGACGTACGCCGACAATCAACCGCAAGTTGAGATTAATGTTCTGCAAGGTGAGCGCGAATTTGCCGCTGACAACAAGGGTCTTGGGACATTCGTCCTCGATGGTATCGCGCCAGCGCCTCGGGGTGTTCCGCAGATTGAAGTTACCTTTAACATCGACGCCAACGGCATTTTGAACGTGACTGCGAAAGACAAAGGAACTGGTAAAGAAAATTCAGTGACAATTCAGGACTCTGGTAACATGAGTAAAGACGACATCGAAAAGGCGCAAAAAGAAGCCGAGTCGCATGCCGATGAAGACAAAAAACGTCGTGAAGCAGTAGACGCCAAGAACCAACTTGAAAACGCCATTTACCAAGCAAAGAAAATGCCCGATGAGTACAAAGACAAGATTAGCGATGACGACAAAAAGGTCATTGAGGAAGCAGTCTCTGAAGCCGAAAAGCACAAAGATTCCGAAGACAAGGATGAACTTGAGGCAGCAGTTAAAGCCCTAAACGACGCCATCATGCCGATTGGCGCCAAGATGTACGAACAAGCGGCGAAAGAGGAAAAACCTGCCGACGAAAAATCAGATGAGAAGAAATCTGACGAACCCGTCGAAGGCGAAGTAGTAGACGAAAAATAACGGTTACTCTCGCTATACAAATACCGGTCAAAAGGCCGGTATTTGTATAGTATAGTAGACAGACTGTGTATTTGGGGTGTTTATAAAATTAGTCCTCTATGATTACTTTTTGAAACCCTTAGCACTCTTGTCTTTTGAGTGCCAAAAGGGTACACTAGTAACAGATGGAATGGAACACATACAACACCTCGCTTTCGCCTATCAAGCGTCTATTTGCGGCTGCAAAATGCTCACAACTCGTCAACATAGTGTCGACTAAGCTTCCTCGTTCTTCGTATTTTTCGCTCGCAAATACCCAGCTTCCTAGCCTGAAAGGAGGTGTAGTATGAGTTCCAAACTAGATTATTATGAAGTTTTAGGTGTTAGTAAAAACGCCAGTGATGACGAAATTAAAAAAGCATTTCGTAAGCTTGCCGTGCAGCACCATCCCGACAAAGAGGGAGGAAGCGAAGAAAAGTTCAAAGAAATCAACGAAGCCTATGAGGTGCTAAAGGACAAGCAAAAACGGCAACGCTATGACCAGTTTGGTCATGCCGGCGTTGGTGGCGCATCTGGTGGAGGCGGTAACCCATTTGAAGGATTTGGCGGCGCTCAGGGACAAAACGTACACTTCGATTTTGGCGAAGGCGGACTGGGTGACTTGTTCGGTTCATTTTTTGGTGGCGGTATGGGCGGTAGACAGCGTGGCCCAGAACGAGGAAATGACGTTGAAACCAGCATAAACCTGACCTTTGAAGAAGCGATATTTGGTACAGAAAAGAAAATGACTTTGAACCTTGAAGACACGTGTGGCCACTGTAAGGGTAATGGTGCCGAACCTGGCTACGAACTAAAAACGTGCGCTACCTGTCAGGGCTCGGGTCAACAGATTAGGGTTATGAATACAATTTTTGGGCCTATTCAGCAAGCGACTATTTGCTCAAGCTGTCACGGACGTGGTCGCGTTCCTGAGAAAGTTTGCACGACCTGTGGCGGACGTGGTGTGGCGAGACGAAAACAAGATTTAACTATAAAAGTTCCAGCTGGAGTTGATGACGGTGCGACTATTCGTTTGCGTGAACACGGCGAAGCGGCCCAAGATGGCCCGAAGGGTGACTTATATGTGCATCTCAGAGTAAAACCGCACAAAAAGTTCACGCGTGAAGGTGACATAATCTTAAGTGAAGAGCATATCGGTATAGTTGAAGCATCTCTTGGAACAGAGATAGACGTCGAAACAGTCGACGGCATGGTACGCATGAAAATTCCATCTGGCACGCAAAGTGGAACCGACTTCAAGTTATCTAGTCACGGCGTTCCACACCTAAAAGGTAGCTCCCGGGGCGCTCATATCGTTAGTATTGTCGTCGACACTCCGACCAAGCTAAACGGTAAACAAAAAGAATTGCTTGAAGAGTTTTGGAAAAGTACGAAAAAAAGCTTCTTATAAACAGAGTGAGTGGTATTGACAAAATATCAATTTTGTAGTATCATTTAACAAAATCATTTAAGAAGGGAAGCGTACAGAAGTGCCCAAAAAAGCGAGTGTCACGATAGTCTGTTCGTCCAGCGAAAATAATCACGTAGATGATCTCCGGGCAGAGCTTACGAACGTCGGTATCACAACCGACATTGTTGATTTTGATCCAACAAGGCCGCTAGTCAAGGGAGTTAAGAAGCTAGGGGATGTAACTATTTGGCGATCGTCATCATTACACAACCGAATACAGCGCCCCGGTGTCGGTAATTACCTCGACAAAACCTATATGATTAACGAAGCAGTTTTCTTGCAGCCAAGTGTGGCCGAGAAGTATTATCAGCAACAAACGCTTGCGAGCACGCCTGGCTTACGAGACTTTGTTATACCAACCTACCGCGTGAAGGGCAAAAAATCCTTTCAGAAACTTATAGACAATCAGACACTTTCTTTACCAGTAATCGCCAAGCCGAACGGTGGCTGTCGCGGCGAGGGAATTACCTTGATTCGCAAAGTTGCCGATGTTGACGCACTTGAATTAAACGTAGGCGACTACGTTTTTCAGCAGTTTATAGAAAATGACGGTGACTGGCGGGTCATAATCATCGGCGGACGGCCCATAGGCGCTATGAAACGCCTTGCCCAAAATGGTTCATTTTTGAACAACATCTCTCAAGGAGCACACGCCGTCACAGAACAAGACCCCGAAATATTGGAGGTTCTGTACAAGATAGCTCCGAAAACAGCGGCATTGTTCCGTTTGCGTTTTTGCGGTGTAGACATCATTCGGAATGCTAAGACGGGTGAGTACAGGGTACTAGAAGTGAACACGATTCCTCAGTGGATGAACGAACGCGGATTCACGAATACAACCGGCGTTTCGGTTGCGAAAAAAGTGGCAGAGTACGTTAAGACCGTACTTGACTGGAAGGCCTCGAAGGATCTTCCAGCGACTGTCGACGCGTATTTCAAAAATAGTCTTGAACTATACCCATATGACCTGTTTCATTATGCGTCACGTCGTTGGCTATGGTCCCGTGATGCATGGTCCCAGGAACGTTTGATAGACATGAAAGAGTGGTATCTCGGGAAGGATGAAGCTGCATATCGTGAAAAAATAGTCTCGCTCTGTACCGGGAATGAAGTAGCGCAAAGCGTTAACCAGAACAAGGTGTACCGTCAGAAATATTACGAGAAGTATACTAATCTTGCTCTCTACAATTCACTCCTGTTTCGCTATTTGTTTGCAAGAACCTTGTATGGCGTAGACCTAAAGTCTTACATACAAGAGCAAGTACCAGATGCAGATTTTCTGGAAGTATTTAACCAGCTTCTAAATGACCACGATGCCATACGGGTTCTTTCTACTCATGCTATAAATTATTTTTATCTATTAAAAAATTATCTTGGTACCGAGGTTGATCCACAACTATTTTTGACTATGAGTGATGAATACGATCATCTTGTGGCTTCAGGAGAGCTAAAGGCGTCGGATGCACAGAAGCTCAAGATTTATTTACTCACCCATGCTATCATCGGCGAGTCGCTGTTTTATAGTCGACCAGTCAACGGGGAAGTCTACACAGAAATGTGTCGGCGAGTAGAGGCGAGTATTGAGAGTCAATATTTTACCGTTTCTTTGGACAATAAGTTTGAATTTCTGGTGTGCGCTGCACTTTGTGGCTACAAGACGCGGCTTCGCAGCCTGATTTTGCAAGAAGCAGAGGGTGTTGTTTCTTGGGCTGGGCCGTTTATTGTCGACCGTGACGCTCAAGCAGTTCGTCACGTTGTGCAGTCTTCGGAACACAGAAACGTTTTATATGTCATGGCCTCAGAAACTGAAGCGTTCCGAAAAAAAGGAGATACCAATGTCTACGGAGCATAACGTCAAGACTATTAAAGCGCTGTTTGTTTTTGCGAATAGTTCGCTGAAAAATGGAACGGCCGATCCCCAGGAATTGAAACGGATACTCGATACGTACATAGACACAAATAATGTCAAGATGGAGATATACGTGACGTATGCGCGTAGTTTGTCGTATTTTATATCGAATGGAAAAGTAAGTATTCGTGACCATCGAAACCACAGGCCATTGGAGAAATACGATTTTGTGTACTTTAGGAAAGCTGGAGCAGTTATGCAGCAAATGCTAACAGCCGCGTTGTACCTAGAAAATCACGGGATTCCGTTCTACGACCGCGAGATCGCGACGACAAACTCTCGTAATAAATTGAGCCAAATGTACATGATGCAGTCTGTTGGATTACCTATTCCGAAAACACTGTATTGTCGGAACAACCGACGCTTGTTGCGACTCGTCAGCAGCCGCTACAAGGACCATTTCTCATTTCCTTTGATCGCAAAGGCGACTGGTGGTACACGGGGTGACGCCAATTATCTCGTACATTCATTGGAAGAGCTTGCGCGTCTTGTGGAGAACGAAAAACGTCACTTTTTAATCCAAGAGTTTATACCGAACGATGGCGATATGCGCTTCTTTATAGCGGGTAGTACCTTGAGAGGGATAATTTACCGCAAGGCAGTCGAAGGGAGCCACTTAAATAATACTTCCAAAGGCGGTGCGGCTACGACGATGCGTCTTGCAGATATGTCAAACGTCGTGAAGCATGATGCCGTTTTAGCGGCAGAGGTATTTGGCAGGGACTGCGCAGGTGTGGATGTAATCTTTAACAAAAATACCGAGGCACACTACATACTAGAAGTTAACCGAGCTCCCCAGATTGAAGGCGCTAGTTTTGAAGCTAAAAAAGCTGGTTGGTTAGTCAGGGCTATGCGTCGCACGGTCAGAGACGCCCAGGTAGCGGCTGTGGGTTCCGAGTCGGTCGTATTTGGCTGGCTTGAAGCGGTCTATATAGAAAATACATTGAAGTTGATAGCTAAAGTTGACACCGGGGCGTATTCTGCAAGCGTACACGCAACCGATATTGTAGAAAAACGAGGAATACTACGCTGTACCATTGCTGGAAAATCGATGAATTTTGAAGAATTTACGAAAAAACGCGTGAAATCATCCAATGGTTTGTCAGGAACAAGATATATGGTTGAATTACCAGTAAAAGTTGGAGGGCAGGAGTATAGTATGAAGGTAACACTCAATGATCGTACAGATATGCATTATGATATGCTGCTCGGCCGAAAGTTTTTACGGAAAAATCATATAGTGTGCGACGTGAGCCGTAGATATATAGCAAGTGGTAAACATAAGGAGATACTCTAGTGAACATAGCGATACTTTCGAACGGCCCAGCCAATTACACCACGAAGCGCCTAAAGGAAGTGGCTCGGGCGCGTGGTCACAAGGTGAGAATAATTAGCTACACAAAGTGCTATGTCTCAGTCGAAAAAGACAATCCAGTCATACGCTATAAAGGAGAGTCACTCGACCATTTTGATGTGATCATACCGCGTATTGCACAGAGCTATACGAAGTACGGGACAGCTATAGTCAGGCAGTTCGAGTCGACCGGAGCTTTTACTATGGGTAGTTCAATAGCTATAAATCGTTCGCGTGACAAGCTTCGCGCATACCAAGTACTTGCAAGAGCGGGCGTTGCTATACCAAAGACGGTTTTTGCTCGTGAGACTGCAAACTTTGCAGATGTTATAGACATGGCTGGTGGCACGCCGCTCATCATTAAAGTGGCGCGTGGCACACACGGCAACGGTGTTGTGCTTGCCGAAACCCCCAAGGCGGCCAAGGCCGTGATGCAGGCGTTTTACGTTGAAGGCGTGAACTTTTTAGTGCAGGAGTTTGTGAAAGAGTCGGCCGGCGTAGATATTCGCGTACTTGTTGTAGGTGGAAGAGTGGTGGCCGGCGTGAAGCGCCAAAGTCTTGATGGTGACTTTCGCAGCAATACACACCAGGGCGGAGAAGGTGTTTCCGTGAAGCTGACCGATGAAGAACGTAAAACGGCAGTAAAAGCGGCGAAGGCCATGGGGCTATCATCGTTTTGCGGGGTAGATATGATGCGCTCTGAGCGCGGACCGCTCGTGCTGGAAGTGAACTCATCGGCAAGTATAAAAACACCAGAATTGATCACAAAGCGTGATGTTGCAACGAAAGTAATTGAGTATATTGAGCAAAATGCAAAACGCCGTCCCAAAAAAGACAAAGTCGGTGCGTAAGCCAATTCAGGACAAAACCTAAGGTTTTTTCCTGACGCGCGGTCAAAATAGTTATTTTGTCCGGCTGGGCTTTTTCCTCTAGCTATAAAAACAACCGCGAAGTAAATTCGACGGTTGTTTTTGATTTTATGAAATAGAAGTATACTAATGCTATGACGGTTATCGTTAGTCTGGTAGTCGCGCTTGCGTTGTTCGCGGTGGCATATGTGTCACGGCGACGGTTTGGCATACTTGGACTTGCGCTTGCCGCAGGGGCGCTCCTGGCTGACTATATGACAAAGGATCTCTCGAAATTGATCGCACAGTACGGCGTGCCCGTGGAGCCGCTTAGTGCAATTTCGGCGGCGACAATTTTCCTTATACTCCTACCATCCATGATTTTGTTTATCAAGAGCCCTCACTATAAAAAACGAAATGATGCCCTAGTAGGTGCGGCTGAGTTTACGGTTATGGCGATGTTTCTCCTGTTGTCGCCGTTGTCGAGTAGCTTACCTCCAGATAAACTCATGCAGCCATTTCTGCAATGGGTAATGACCTACCAGAGCGGAGTGCTTGCGCTCATGATTGGGTTAGCAATTGTAGATATTTGGCTGATTCGTCCTGCACCACCACCTGAAGAGTTGAAGAAGAAATAGAACAATCATATGAAAAACGCCCGACCACAAGGTCGGACGATTTTCATGGAGGGTCCGATGGGGCTTGAACCCATGACACCCTGCTTAAAAGGCAGGTGCTCTAACCAGCTGAGCTACGGACCCATGCAACATAGAAGATTTTAGCAAAACACCTCTGTTTTGGCAAGGCTAGTAGGTATTTAAAAATCGTGCAATACGTCGAAAGGCTTTCCGGCGTTTGCCTACAGGCCAAGGAGTATGCAAAAAGCCGTGCCACATGTCTCTGTAGGTTATGAAAGTACTGGACACTCCCGCGTTGCGGAGTTTGTTGTGAAACATGTGTGCTTCGCTGTGCAAAATATCGTACTGAGCAGTGACAATAAGGGTTGGAGGCAGTTTTTCAAGCCAGGTACTCGTATATGAGGGCAAATCTTCTGTTTTAAGAAAATCTCTCCAGAACCTTTGCATATTTTGTTTAGTAATGAAATGGTTCTTTTCGTATGCTTTCATCGACTTTAGGTCGGTTGATTGCGGCGTTATGCACGGATATATGAGCATAAGGTTTGACAGTTCCGTCGTGCACTTTTGCGCAGTGTGAAGAGCTATAAAACCACCGGCGCTGTCTCCAAACAGGGAAACCCGTTTCGTTGAAAAAGCGTATTTTTTAGATAATTCGGGCAGCGCGTTTATAACCGCCAGGCCTTCGTTAACCTGAGTCGGAAATCTCGCTCTTGGCGCCAGCGAGTATTCAACCGAGATTACAGACTGGCGTGTGTATTTTGCAAGCATGCGAGCCATCTGGTCGTGGGAGCTTATGCTGCCGAGTGAAAAACCGCCGCCATGGAAATATATGATAGTGTCGGCGGTACTGGTATATGGTTTATATAGGCGAATATTCACGCTATCTACTGTGTCATCAGCGACCTGTTTCATCTTCGGCAGTTTGATTGTTTTGAATGTTGTTTCGAACCTAGCTCTTTGTTTTGCAAGAGGCAGGTGGAACAGTTTCGTATTTGCAAGGTTTAGAAAGAAAAAGACTATAGCTGTTCGTGGTGACTTCATACTGTCATAATACTCCTAGTATGGCTATATTTTCTATGAAATTGCCTAATTGGCGGTATAAACGGTTTCATGTTTCGTATATATTGACTTGGCTAGCGGTTGGCTTGCTGGTGGGGATTTTTGTCGGGCGATTCATGGAAATTTCGGCGCAGTGGGTCGTATATAGCTGTTTATTTTTTGTCATTGGCGTGTCGGTAAAATCTCGACGGTGGTATGCATGCGTCATAGTTATGTTAGTTGGGTTTTCATTCGGGGTTTTCCGGGGCGGCGCGTTTATGCAATCCCTGAGCGAGCTAAGCGGTTTTACCGGTAAGCAAACGGAGTTAACTGGAATGATTTCACAAGACCCGGTAGTAAAAAACGGTTCAAACATGTGGCAGGCGCAGCTGACGAATGTTCGGGTTGGCCATAAAACATATACCGGCGAAGTGTATGCGACTATTGTTAGCGACGAGACGCTAAAACGTGGTGATGACGTGACGATTTACGGAAAGGCGCAGGAAGGGTTTGGAAGCTTTCGGTTGTCGTTTTTCCGGTCGGAACTAAAGCACGTATCCCGTCCGAATGACGTTTTCTTGGCAGCGCGTGATGGTTTTGCAGAAGCGACAAGAAAAGTCGTACCTGAGCCTGAAGCGAGCTTGGATCTTGGGTTTTTAGTCGGCGAAAAGTCAACGCTGTCGAATGACCTAACTGAGCAATTAAAAACAGTAGGCTTGACGCATATCATTGTGGCGAGCGGATACAATTTGACAATTTTTGTGCGGTTTGCTCGGAAGCTGTTTGCCCGTCGTTCGCGGTACTTGGCGTTTGTTGGGTCGATGACTCTAGTAGCTGGGTATGTACTTGTTTCTGGGTTTAGTCCGAGTATGAATCGAGCCGCAGTCGTAACATTTTTGTCGCTGTTGGCCTGGTATTATGGGCGAAAATTTCACCCTGTGCAGCTGATACTGTACGTCGCTTGCGTGAGTGCATTTTTATACCCATCGTATCTTTGGACAGATCTTGGTTGGCTGCTTAGCTTTGCCGCTTTTACTGGAGTGCTAGTGTTAGCGCCGATACTAACCCGGGTAATGTATACAAAAGACAGAGAGCCGAGCGCGCTTGTGAGGCTCATCATCGAAACCCTGTCGGCAGAGATCATGACGTTACCTATAATCGTGGCAGCATTTGGCTATATTCCGGTTTTAGCATTGCTCGCAAATATTTTGGTAGCGCCAGTTATACCGTTTGCTATGTTCTTTACGTTCGTGGCGGGCTTCGTTGGTTGGCTTGTTCCTGCTTTGTCGGTTTTGGCTCTTCCTGCGGGTATACTTGCGGCGTATGTTATTGCAATTGTCGAAGTTTTGTCTAGTCCAGGTTGGGCGCGGCTTTCTGTCGATCTACCTATTTGGGTATTTATGCTGTGGTATTTTTTACTGCTCGGCGTAGGCATATTTATATGGAAACGTCGACGGGTCGACTTAACGGGGACGAACGTGGTAGAATAAAGAGAAGAAAAAGCTGAAATAACGAGGAATTTTTATGTCAGGTCATAGCAAATGGTCAACTATCAAACGGGAAAAAGGCGCAAAAGACGCCAAACGTGGCGCGGTTTTTACGAAACTTGGTAACCAAATCGCTATATCGGCACGAAGTGGCACCGATCCAGGAGTAAATGCCGGTCTAGCGCTCGCTATTGAAAAAGCTAAACAATCGAACATGCCCATGGCAAACATTCAGCGGGCGATCGACAGGGTTGCCGATAAAAACGCCGCTATTCTTGAAGAAATCACGTATGAAGCGTATGGACCGGGTGGCATCGCGTTGCTTGTAGAAGTTGCAACTGACAACAAAAATCGAACGTATCCAGAAGTCAGGACAGCCATAACAAAGCACGGTGGGACGATGGCGGATGCCGGTAGTGTCGCGTTTCAGTTTACTCGAAAAGGCGAGATTATTGTGGCGGAAACAAGTGATGACGCGCTTTTAACGGCGCTTGACGCAGGTGCGGAAGATGCTCGTGAAGAAGATGGAGAAATGGTAGTCTACACGGAAGCCAAGGAGCTTCACGCAGTTTTGAAAGGACTAAAAGAGGCGGGTTTGACCGTCAAAGAGGCCGCGTTGGCGTACGTGCCTCACGCTGAAGTTGCTATAGACAGTAAGGAAGTGGCCGAAAAAATTATACGTCTGTTCGATGCTATAGACGACTGTGATGACGTTGTGAATGTGCATAGCAACGCAGATATTGTAGCCGAATTAGACTAATAAGCTTGTATTCAGTATCGTATCAGGTTATTGTAAGTATAAGCATGAAGCAGCTTTCTGTCACTGGTTATGTTATATCTCTTTTACTGTCGTCAGTTGTGTTATTGAGCCCCGCGAAAGCTCTTGAACAAGCTATTGAAACTGGGCCTACGAATTTTTTGCAAGACGGTCCGTTGCAAATTGTGGGTTATAGTTGGCGCTTGCGAGGGCCTGGGACAGTTTTCAATGCAAATACAAATCCGCGGATCTTGGAGTATATCCAGCTCTACAATAACAGCGATGATTTGATAGATTTGAAGGATTGGCAGGTCATACTTCAGAATATGACGGTTATTCCGGTGTCGTCTGTGCCAGTAGATATAATGAGTAAATTACAGGGCCGGCTTGAACCACGCAAGCACGTGATTGCGAGCTATAACACAGCAGTAACTGGTGCGACTTACCAGCTTTCGGGAGAAACGATCATCCCCGTACTGGCGACGAGCTCGACATATAAGGCGAAAATTATTTTGCATAATACGACGGCTTCTTCAGATTATCGTGATGTAGAATACGGCCTCAAATTCGATAGCACAGATACAGGGACATCTTACTGGCAGCGGAGCTTCAGTACCACAGGGGAAGGCTATACTAGCACGTTTACCGCGTCAGTTGCGCTGCCTATACAATTGTTTGATGATGGATTGTACGATACCCCCGAAGCACCGCAGGTAGAGTTGTCTGAAGTGTATGCCTATAGCAGTAACTGCGCACCTGAAGATATATCGCCACTTTGCGGAGACTATATAAAATTTAGGTTGAAAGGGTCTGTAAAAAACATCGAAGATTACGTTGTGCGAACAGATAACAGTTCATCAAGCCGGACTACTTCAAATACGTTTTCTCTGGCAAATGCCGAAGAGAGCAGCGATTTTTTGACGATTCGACACGACGACAGCGGTAAACCGCTTAGTTTGACGAATTCTGGTGGGTATATTTGGATAGAAGACAAATATGCAGGTATACGGTATGGTGATTCAATTTCGTACCCATCGTTTAGCAGTGAACATCAAGCCTGGAGCTGGATGCTTGATAGTGACAATGTTTGGAAGTGGACTAACGCGCCACAGCCGGGGATGCCGAATAAGCTTAGTTTACCGCCTCTACTGGTTGAAGTTGTGGCGACATGCCCAGACGGAAAATATCTAAACCCTGACACCAACCGTTGTCGGACTGTCGAAGAGGCGGTTAATGCGCTTGCAGCCTGTCCGGAAGGGCAGGAGCGAAACCTCGTAACTAATCGTTGTCGGAGTATAGTAAGCGCAACGACGGAGCTCGCGCCGTGTGACGAGGGACAGGAACGTAACCCTGCGACAAACAGATGTCGATCGAAAGTTTTAGCCGCGGCAACGTTAGTTCCCTGTGGCGAAGGGCAGGAACGCAATCCGACGACTAACCGCTGCCGGAGTATAGCAAGTGCAGTGGCCGAACTGTTACCCTGCGACGAAGGCTACGAGCGCAATCCGGCGACTAATCGCTGTCGTAAGGTTCTGGCTGCTGCGACAACGGCCGGGGCCGCTCCTACGGCGCTCGTTGAGGAGGCAAAAGGTACGGGCTGGAATGTTTGGACAGGGGCTTTAGTCGCAGTTGGAGCGACGGGAGCTATTGGGTATGGTGTGTACGAATGGCGACATGAGCTACGTGGCTTTGGGCAAAAAGTTGTCGCGAAGCTCGGCAAGAAGTAGACTAGGGGAGTATGAGAATTATTGGCATAGACCCAGGTACGGGAATTTTGGGATTTGGTGTGATTGATGTTGTAAAGAACAAGGCGCAACTCGTGACGGCCGGCGTGATTACGACGCCGGCGCATACGCCCCTGCCAGAGCGGCTAGGTGAGATTTATGAGGGCTTGAGCCAGATTATTGCGGAGACGAAGCCAGAGGCTATGTCGATTGAAAAACTGTTTTTTGCTCAGAATGTGACGACGGCGATTAGTGTGTCACATGCGCGCGGTGTGGCGATGTTGACCGGCTACCAAGCTAGGTTAGCCATAGCAGAGTACACGCCGCTACAAATCAAGC
>CAYIYX010000022.1:0-13105 GCA_964367775.1 uncultured Candidatus Saccharibacteria bacterium
GCATGCCGTACATGATTCGGCAGGTATTTGCGGAGTTACAGTTTGGGCAAGTTATTTTCATGGCATTCACAAAATATAATTTTTCATCCACAGCCACAGCAGACGAAGCTTATAGAGCATGCGGTCGGACTTTAATAATTGCATTGTCATCATTGTAACAATTTTCGTTGCATAATAATTGGTTCGTTATCGTTAACAGGGTTATAATGAGTAATAATGAGTGCGATACCAAGTAAGTACGGCGTATCCTTTACGGCCGCCTCCCTCGAGGTTGAAGAGCTTCGGCGAAGTGCTGCGGCTTTCGTAGCTAATGGCTATACTTGGGCTGACTCTGCCAAAGGAACCGAGAGAGCCGATATTCTTGGAAAAATTAACCCAAAAACCGCTAGCCGTAAACTTAGTGAATTCAAAAAACGGATTGCAACTCTAAATGACGAGCAACTCGACATGTTGGCGTCCGGTTCATTTGAGGATGCAACTAAAATTGCTTTTTTGGCTTGCGTGAAGGCATACCCACTGCTCAGGGATTATTGCAGCGAAGTGCTTGCTCGCAAGATCACGTCCTTTGATAGAAAAGCTACAAAATACGAGCTCGATCAATTTATTGATTCAAAGGCACTAGTCAGCCCAGAATTAGCAAAAGTTTCACAGATGACGCTAGCAAAGGTTAAGCAAGTTATGAGAAGGATGCTAGCTCAAGCGGACTTACTTGTGCTAGACGAACCACAGCCAAACCACCCAAGCCCTGCAGTGGCTAAATTACTAGTAAATGAAAGTGCCCTTACGCTTCAAGCTATGCTTATTGAACCCGCGACCATAAAATCCATAAAAGGAGCGAGCTCGTGAACAAACCAGTAGAAAACATCCAAGCTAAGTTTAATGATTTACGCGCTACGCTGCTCGACCTATATCGTTCAGCGACTGCAGACAAAGCATCCAACAAGCCGATATATATAACAGGCTACGACATAAGCCAGCAAAATGAAGCAAGCAAGCAGATTGATGCATTGGAGAGCCACCTTAAGCAGAACGGCATAAAAGCTTTTACGGTGAATGTGTTCGATATTGCGGTAGGCATCATGGAACAGCGTGGCACGTTAGAGCAAGCTATAAAAATGGAACCAACAATGCAAAAAAATCACTTTCTCTCAGCGTTGCAAACGGAATTTGATATCCAAGGACTGTTTTTGCCAAAGCTGAATGAAACCATCCCAGAGGACGCCGATTTTGTATTCATCACAGGGCTCGGTGAAGTCTATCCGTTCATCCGCGCTCATGATGTCATAAACGCTATCGATAGTCAGTACTCTAATAAGTGGATAGTTTTTTTCTATCCCGGTGAGTACACGGGTAATTCGCTAAATATCTTTGGTATCGAGTCTGATTTGAGCAGTAATCATTATCGAGCAATAAAAATATAGGAGAGAATATGCAAATACGAGACCTTTTTGAAAAAAATATTGAACGAGAAATTAGATCTGTTGTTAAAGTACTCGATGATCAATACATTGCTGACGAAATCAGTGAATTCGTTCTAACTGATGAAATGCTCGGCAATATTAGCGGCATCAAAAATGGCGGCATGATTCCTGGGCTCATCGAACAACTCTCTAACAACAAAGATTTCAATAAATCTGTTTGGGTCTCTGGTTTCTATGGTTCTGGTAAATCTCACCTGCTCAAAATGCTCTCGTATGCACTCTCCGGCAGGCAGATCAACGGTAGCAAGGCAAGCGACTTGTTCGCAGAAATATTTAAGACAGCTGGCGACTTCGAACTCGAGGCTAACTACAAAAGGCTCCTTAACACAAAAATTGAAACTATCCTATTTGATATTGCTACCGTACAGTTCACCAACACAGACAATAACCCTGTTCTCACCGCATTTACCAAAGAGTTCAATCGTCACGCCGGTTATAGCTATCAGCCAAATATCGCTGCCATAGAACGAGATATCGAAAAACAAGGCTTACTCTCGCAATTTAAAGAAGCTTTCTTGCAAAAAACCGGTCTCGATTGGAAGGAAGAGCGAGATGTTATCGGTGCATTCGATACTAACCTCGTTAGTGTTTATACCCAAGTGGCAAACGTCAGCGAAGATGCTGCACGAGCCTATATTGACGAACGCCGTCAAGACTACAAGATCGATACTGATGGATTTGTGAAACTTGTGGCCGACTACTTGGTTACGCGTGGCGATGACACAACTCTTATTTTTTGCGCCGATGAGGTAAGCCAGTTTATCGACAATAGCTCCAAGCTACTGTCTTTCCAGATGATTGCGGAAGGCCTTAGTACTATCACAACGGGCCGAGCGTTGATATTTGCCACCGCTCAAACAGATATCAATACGCTTGTTGGCCAGTACAAGGCCGAACAGCAATATGACTTCACCAAGCTGTCGGCACGCTTTGAGTATAAAATACCTCTCACAAGCGCAAGCGTCGACCAAGTCGTAAAGCAGCGCCTACTCAAGAAAAAGCCCGGGGTTTATCAAGAACTTGGCGGCCTATATGACAAGGAACAGCACAATCTCAAAACCCTATTCGATTTTAGTGACGATACGCAGAAGTATCCGAAGTACCGTGATGCCGAAGACTTCATCGATACTTACCCAGCCGTACCGTATCAATTCGATTTGCTCATGAGTGTTATTAAAGGCTTGTCAGACCACAGCGTGTTTAGTGGTAGTCACGAGTCTGTGGGCGAGCGATCTATGCTTAAACGTTTTCATGATGCACTGAAGGCAAAAGCAGACAGTCAGACTCCTGAAGTTATCGAATTTTCTCAGTTCTTCGATAGTCTCCGTCCCTACTTTCAGCCAAAGGTTCTTACGGAGATTATTCAGGCAGAACGACAGTATGCAGATAACCCTCTAGCTATAAAAGTACTAAAAACGCTTCTACTAATCAAATACGTCAAATCATTTAAGCCAACACTAGAAAACGTTGCGATTCTGTTAGTCCCTACGCTCGACCCAGACTTCCAGATTGATGCGTTTAAAAAAGACATCAAAGCCGTGCTCGAAGAGCTCGAGCTAAAGACATTCATTCGTAAAAATGGTAGTCATTACGAGTACCTGACCGATCTCGAAAAAGATGTCGATAACGAGATCAAGAATACTCTCATTGAAAACACCGACAGGATGGATGTCCTAAAGGAATTTTTGTTTAACGATATCCTTCCAGATAGCTCAGTTCGACTGTTGAATGGTAAGATCGCATACGAATTTGGCAAAAAGATTAACGATACCCCGATAGCCGCGAGCCAATCAAAGGAGTTTAACGTCAACGTTGTCGTACCTATGGATAGTACCGCATATAGCGAATCACAGGTGGCGACGAGCAGTATGGGTGTTGACGATCTCGTGGTCTCAGTCCCGACTAATAGCCGACTAGTTTCGGAGCTTCAGCGCTACTGCCAAACAAAAAAATACCTCAAGCTTGCCCAACGTGACGGATCTGACCCTGAAAAGTCCACCACTATACAGGCACACGAGGCGCTCAACTACCAAAGGCGATCAGATCTTATACAAGAGCTTCGCCAAGCTATCGTAGATGCGCCAATGTACATCAATGGCTCACAGCAGCAAATTGCAAATTCTAACGACGCAAAGACAAAGGTACTTGCAGGTTTGCAGCATCTGGCTGAGATTACATACCCTCGTATGTCTGAGCTGCAACCAGCCACCCAGGAAGACATTCGTGCAACAATTACACAGAGCGACAATGTACTACTTGACCGCGGGCTCAGCACACCCGAGCAAGAGATACTGTCGCGGATAACTCTCGAAAAAACATTGTCAAATCGTTTGACTATCGAAGATACTATCCGTCATTTCAAAGCGAAGCCATATGGCTGGGATATTTGGGCCGTAGCAAACTGTATAGCTTCGCTGTTCAAAACCGGCAAGATCAAACTAACCAGGGAGAGTACTGAGCTTGGGCAGGCGGACTTATTCGATGCACTGACCAATAATCGCCAACGCCCGAATGTACTGATCTCACCTGAGCAAGAATACACCGCCGAGCAGATCAAGTTTGTAAAAGATGCTGCAAGGGATAATTTCAACAAATCTATCGAAGAATCAGAAGCCAAAAAAGTCGTTGAAGATTTCAAGAAGATTGTCCAAAACGAGCTGACGGAAATCAAAGGGCTATACGCACAGCGTAGCCAGTTCCCATTCCTTGAAAATTTGTCGCAAACTATCAACATCCTCGAAGCCGTCAAAGACCAGCCTAACGAGTATTACTTTACTGAGCTCGAGCCAGCCATGAATGAGCTGAGGCAATCAAAAGATGATATCTTGCAGATCAAATCATTCTTCAATGGTGGACAAAAAGACAAGTATGTAGAAGCAAAAAGCTTTTATGATGCCAATAAGGTCAACTTCAGTTACTTTAACGACCGACGAGCTATAGAGACACTTCGTGGCCTTTTGGGTGATTCGAAGCCATATGCTGGCGGTACGATACCTGCAATTTACAATGCTTATAACGAACTCAAGCAGCAGCTCGAAAAAATTCTCGAGGAACGCAAGCAGCAAGCCAACCAAGAAGCACATGCCAAACTTTCCGAGCTGACCTCAAATACCTTGTTTGAGCAGCTAGACGAAAATAGCAAAAATCAAGTGTCCGCTGAGCTGAGTGGGCTAGTGAGTAGCATCAGCGAGGCAGACAACATGCCTTTGGTAGAGCAGAAGCGCCAAAACATCGGCACTGTGTATACCGAGTGCTTGAACCGGCTTACTAGCCTGACCGCAACCGCCGAAGCACCTGCCAAAAGCTACGTTCAGGCAGCGAGCCTACGTCCAAACTTCCGCAAAACAACACTGGACTCCGAGCAAGACGTAAACGAGTATGTCGACCAAATGCGCCAAGATTACCTAGACGCACTGAGGGATAACAAAGGCATCACCCTATGATCAATCAGTCAAAACTAAAAAAGTTCGCGGTATCGTCCCGCACCAAGCTGATTGGGTTGGTCAACGATAAGATCGACTACTACGCAGCGATGGACAGCACAAAGGCTGAATCGCTTGGCATAGGCTCTCAACACAGCAGCCTGCAACAGCAACTCGACAAGCTTACAAAACAACAATTGGCAGAACAAGTTGCCTATACCTGGTTTAACCGCTTTGTTGCGCTACGGTTTTTGGATGCAAACGATTACACACACCCAAAGATCGTTACGCCTCAGGGTGGCCAAGGCACCATACCAGAGATACTGCAGGATGCTATAGGCGGCATCGTTCCAAATGGCCTGAACGTATCACGGCAAGATGTTTTGAGTACGTTGGGTGATACGACTGGCGGCAAAGATCCGCAAGGTCTAGCGTACCGTAAATTGCTGCTGGCGAGCTGTAATAAGCTCAGTAGCGACATGCCCGAGATGTTCGAACAGATCAGTGACTATACGGAACTATTGTTACCAGACGACCTGCTGAGCGCGCACAGCATACTTTCGGACGTACGCGACACCATAACAGATGATGACTGCAAAGACGTCGAGATTATTGGCTGGTTGTATCAGTACTATATTTCTGAGCGCAAAGACGAGGTGTTTGCGAACTTCAAAAAGAACAAAAAGGCTGAAGCCAAAGACATCCCGGCAGCAACACAGCTCTTTACACCGCACTGGATTGTACGCTACCTAGTAGAAAACTCACTCGGTAGGTTATGGCTACTTAACAACCCGCACTCCAAAATTGCGGCTAAGATGCCGTACTACATCGCGCCCGAAACAGCAGAAGACGACTACTTAAAGGTAAAAAGCCCGACAGAACTGAAGGTGTGTGATCCTGCCTGTGGCTCTGGGCACATGCTGACCTATGCATTTGACTTGCTATACGAAATTTATAACGAGGCAGGTTACAGCCAGCTTGAGATACCTGAACTGATACTTAAAAACAACCTATATGGTGTAGAGATAGACCAACGAGCCGGTTCGCTAGCTAACTTTGCGCTTGTTATGAAGGCTAAGTCGTATAACCCGCAAGCCGACATTAGCAAACTACAGCCAAACATTTGCGTGCTGCAAAACATAGTGTTTACCGACGATGAAATTAAAGAATACATGGCGGCCGCAGGTTCTGATTTATTTACAAGTCAGTTACGCTCAAACTTGAATGCATTCGCTGAGGCAGATAATTTTGGATCGCTCATAACTATAACCATCCCGAACCCTGGCGAACTTGCCGCTGAGCTTGACGCCAAAGTATCGATGAGTAGCCTATTTTTGAGCAATATACACCCGAAGGTTATGCGATTCTTAAAACAATCGGAGTTCTTGAGTCAAAGATATCATGTCGTGGTCGCTAATCCTCCATACATGGGCAGTGGTAATATGAATACTCGTCTAAGTCAATATTTAAAAGATAAATATACTGAAGTGAAGTCAGATCTGTTTTCTGCTTTTGTGATACGTTGCTCAGGCCTTACTGGAGCAACAGGCTACGTAGGGATCATGAGTCCAAATGTGTGGATGTATATTTCATCTCATAAACAACTCAGGAAAATGATCATAGATACTAAAACAATCAGAGGCTTGGTTGAGCTACCTTTAACTGGCTTCAAAGGCGCAACAGTACAAATTTGTGCTTATGTTTTTATTAACATGAAAATTACTGAGCTAACAGGTTCATACATAAGGCTTGTAGATCATAAGGGTGGTGATGAGGAGATGTCAGACCTTACATTAGAGGCAGTAAATGATCACGATTGCGGATGGTTCTATACTAAATCAGCCAATGATTTCAAAAAAATACCCGGGTCTCCGATCGCCTATTGGATAAGTGATCGAACAATAAGTGTGATAAATAATAATAAGCGAGTCGGAGATATTTCAGATGCAAGAATGGGGATGGCAACAGGCAATAATGAAAGATTCGTTAGGCTATGGCACGAGTGCTCGTACGCTAATATCGGTTTTGGAATTTCAGATCGACAGCAAGCCTTAGCTAGCGGTCTTCGTTGGTTCCCATATGCTAAGGGTGGGCAATTTCGAAAATGGTATGGTAATAACGAGTACGTTGTTGATTGGTACAATGATGGTGCCGAGATTCAGCAGACGCTACATCCTTCAGGAAAACGGATTTGGGGGCATAACTTTAATCTAGACAATATCTTTAAGAAAAACATAACGTGGGCACTCATTACTTCTGGAACCTTCTCGGTTAGATATAACGATATTGGATTTCTTTTTGACGGGACTGGTGCCTGTGCGTTTTTCGAATCTGACGAAGACCTCAAGACCGTGCTAGGTGTCGTTAATACCAACTTTGTGAGAAATCTATCAAAAGTTCTTAATCCTACGTTAGCCTTTCAAGCTGGAGATTTTGGCAACATACCATACAACCAACACATAGCGACACCTGCTTTCATTCAGCGAGTTGAGAAACTGATTTCTATCAGCAAAATTGATTGGGATTCTAGTGAATTATCTTGGGATTTTGATAGAACGCCTTTAATCGAACAGGCAAGTGTACAACTATCAATCCGAGATACATACAGTAATCTCCGGCCGAAATGGATAGACTTCGTATCTATTGTAAAAAAACTTGAGGAAGAAATTAATCACTTATTTAACGATCTACACGGCTTAAATGATGAGCTTACGTCTGAAATCCCCTTAGGCGCCGTATCACTTACGTGCAATACTCGTTACAGATACGGTGGTAATAAAACAGATACTGAATTAGAAATAATGCTAACTTCCGATACGATGAAAGACCTCATATCATATGTCGTTGGTTGTCTTTTTGGTCGATACAGCATCGATAAGCCTGGATTGATTTTGGCAAACCAGGGTGACGATTTCGAAGTCTACAAAAAACTTATTCCTGAACCACGATTTATGGCGGATGCTGATGGTATCATCCCCATTCTTGATGATGAGTGGTTCCCAGATGATGCGACCGAGCAGGTGAAGCAATTTGTTAAAGTCACGTTTGGTGCTGAAAAGTACGATGAAAACATACGATTTATCGAGGAATCGATTGGTAAGAACCTGCTTCAATACCTAGTGAAAGACTTTTACCCAGACCATGTCAAACGGTACAAAAAACGGCCTATTTACTGGCTGTTTACGAGCCCTAAGGGTAATTTCCGGGCGCTGATATACATGCACCGCTACCGCCCTGATACGCTCAGTACTATGCGCAACGAGTATTTACAGCCATTTATTGCCAAGCTCGAAGACAAAAAGTCACATAGCGAAAACATGATTCCCCGTGCTCAAAACGACCGCGAAAAATTGGCGTTACAAAAAGACGTTGAGCGCTTGAGCGCTATGCTGGCAGATTTGCGGGAATATGAAAAGAAACTTACAGATGTTGCGAGCCGTAAAATCGCTATAGACCTAGACGACGGCGTTAAAGTTAACTACGCCAAATTTAGCGAAGTAATAGCGAAGGTGGTGGGATTGTAGCTATGACAGAAAAACTGATAGACGTACTCAAAAAGATGTTCACCACACACCGGATCGTGTTTTGGTATGATGACGGCGAGAAGATGCGTGAGATGTATGAAACCATTGACTTGCCTGGCGTAACTAAAGTAGTACTGAGCAATAACGAATTTGGTGTTAAGGTGCAGATACTCCGTGACAATTTAGAGGGTAAGTTCTTGTTATACAGTCCGCACCCAAAGCCTAAGCACGCCGAAAACTGGCTGCTAGATTTACTACTTGCCAATGCTGAGTTTTCTTCGTCTATGCCGACCATCTACCTAAATGAGCTTGGCTGGCCACGAGAGCTACTAGGCTTTGTCGAATCGCACGAAGTATTCTTTAACTCTGCTGAACGCCGAAACAAGCTGGCTTATATGGTCGCAGACCCTGCTGCGCCCGGTGCACGCGCCGACATTGAACAAAAGATGCTCGCGGTAACGTGTGGAGTTGACGATTCGTTTGATGGCATTTTGTTCAAACTATTCACGTACCCAACGGGCGAGCAAGACAAGCTATTTGAACAGATAGAAAAGTACAACTTAGCAGATTACTTTTGGGCTACTGTCTCCGCTAAGTTTAGTTACCGCGAAGATGCCCCAAATGTTAAATCGCTCGTTTACCACATATTTGAAGCCGCTGCTCTCAAATCGATCGGCAGTAACTTTGCGAGCGCTGGAGCGAACCAATCGTATATATTTGCTGAAAACTGGCAAAATAACAAGCGCTTTGAGCGCGATTATGAACGCTGGGCAGAAGATGTCACGCGCGATCTCGGGCTTGAGCAATCGCTAGAAAAAGCACATAGCCCTACCGAGCTGATTAACTGCGATACGTATGGTTTTGTTGATAAGATTATTATCAAAGACATCTTGCGTCAGATAGCGGGCGGCACGTACAAGGTTGAAGAAATCAAAAGGATTATTGCCACCCGTCGACCTTTGCACTATTTTGAAAAGTTTGCCGATTACTACGAAACTATAAGCTATGGTCTAGAGCTACTGGAGCGAATCGATACGCTCCGCATTCATATACCCGATGCCAAGGCTGGATTTGAAGCCTATCAAAAGACCTATGCGCTAATTGACTATGCGTACCGCAAATTTGTTTACCATAGCAACCGTGTTGAAGACCGCAACATTTTGGCAAGCCTCGCGGAGCTTATCGAGAAGAAATATACCAACGACTACCTGATGGAACTGAGTACTGCCTGGCAGAAACAGGTAGACGCAATGGATCATTGGTCGATAAGTGGTGTCACCGACCAGGGGATGTTCTATAACAAAACAGTTGAGCCTATTGCTCGCAAAGGCAACCGAATACTTGTTGTAATTTCGGACGGTTTACGCTACGAAACTGCCATGGAACTTCAAAATCGCCTGATAGCCGAAGATCGTTACACTGCTAACTTGTCTGCAGCACTGGGCTGCATGCCGTCATATACACAGCTTGGGATGGCGTCATTGCTGCCACACGATCAAATAACGTTTGAAGACAATAGCGATACCGTGTTTATAGATGGCCAAAGTAGCCAAGGCACCGACAACCGCACGAAGATTCTTCAAAAGCGTAATCCGCGTAGCGTAGCGGTGTCTTACGAAGATTTCATCAACTTGAACCGCGAAACCGGACGTGAGTTTATCAAGCCGTACGATGTCATTTATGTCTATAAAAATAAGATAGACAAAGTTGGTGACGAAAAATCGACTGAACATGAAGTATTTAAGATAACTGAGGAAGAGTTGAGCGATCTAGTAGATTTGATCAAGCATGCCAACAACCTGAATATCTACAATATGGCCGTTACTGCCGATCATGGGTATATATATCAACACAGCAGGCTCGACACAACAGACTTTGCCGTCAATGAATCAATGGGTGACAAGTATAAGGTCAATCGACGATTTATAATTGGTAAAAACTTGCAGCAAGCTGACAACATGAAAAAGTTTACCGCCAAACAAGCGGGCTTTTCTGATGATACGGAGTTACTGATCCCGAAAGGTGTGGGCAGGATTCGCGTTAAGGGCGCTGGGAGCCGTTATGTACACGGGGGCGCTTTCTTGCAAGAAGTTGTGGTACCGGTGCTCGAAATCAACAAAGCACGCACTACGGACATCGAATACGTCAATGTGGTAGCGATGTTTCCAAGAAGTGAAATTTCTAGCAACGTGATAGGGATAGAGTTTTACCAGCAAGAGCCGGTAAGTGGTAAGGTATTGCCCCGAACAATTGTTGCAGCCTTTTATGACCAAGCCGATAATAAGATATCTGACGAAAAAACCATCAGTGCTGGCTCAACAGACCAAGACAACTCAAAGCGAATCATACGACACAGCTTTTCGTTTGGGGCGGACAGTAGTAAGCTTGACGGCCAGAGGGTATACTTAAAGCTGAAAGAGCAAATTCAGGGAACGAACCGCTTTAGGGACTATGGGCAGTATGAGTTTGATATGAAGATAGCATTTAGCGACGAATTTGGATCGTTTTAGGAGGATACATGACCGATCTTGACACGAAATTGATACAAAACTACATGGGCAAAATCGTCCGAAAGGACTTAACAAAGCTCATTAAAGAGGGTGCTAACGTACCGATCTACGTGCTTGAGTACCTGCTTGGTATGCACTGCTCGGTTGAAGACGAGACCGCGGTACAAGAAGGCTTACAGCGCGTAAAGCAGATATTGGCTGAGAACTACGTACGACCTGATGAATCAGAAAAGATTAAGTCGAAAATCCGCGAAAAAGGCGTTTATAAGATTATCGACAAAGTAACGGTAAAGTTGAACGAAAAAACCGACCGTTACGAAGGTCTAATATCCAATATCAACATTAAAGGTGCGGCTATTGACCACTCGTATGTCAAAAAGTACGAAAAGCTACTGGCTGGAGGAATCTGGTGTATTTTAAAGCTTGAATACGAATACGATGAAAGTAGCAAAGACACACCGTTTAAAGTCACTGACCTGAAGCCAATCCAGATGCCTGAAACTAATCTGAACGATTACGTTAATAGTCGTCAGAACTTTACGACCGAAGAATGGATTGATGTTATTTGCCGAAGCGTTGGCATGGAGCCGACCAATCTTGAAGCCACTGCAAAAATGCACATGGTCGCCCGTATGATTCCGTTTGTCGAAAAGAACTACAATATGTGCGAGCTTGGCCCTCGCGGCACGGGCAAATCGTATGTGTATGATGAGATTTCACCAAACTCAATTTTGATATCTGGTGGACAAACCACGGTTGCGAACTTGTTCTATAACATGTCGAGCCGTACTGTTGGTTTGGTTGGGTTGTGGGATGTGGTTGCCTTTGACGAGGTTGCCGGAATCAACTTCAAAGATAAAGACGGCGTGCAAATCATGAAAGGCTTTATGGCAAATGGCTCATTTAGTCGCGGCAAAGAAAGCATCAACGCTGATGCTTCCATGGTTTTTGTGGGGAACATCAATGGATCGATAGAAAACATCGTCAAGACGAGTCACTTACTCAGCCCATTCCCCAAAGAAATGATTGATACAGCCTTTTTTGACCGGTTCCATTGCTACCTACCCGGCTGGGAAATCCCCAAGATGCGTCCAGAGTTCTTTACGAATGACTATGGGTTCATATCAGACTACTTCGCGGAATGTTTGCGAGAGCTCCGCAAAACTAATTACTCGGATGCGATTAGCAAGTATTTCCGACTCGGTAAAGACCTCAACCAACGCGATACCATAGCGGTGAAGCGTACGGTGAGCGGGCTCGTCAAGCTACTCTTTCCGGATGGTAAGTTTAAAAAGGAAGACATCCGACAATGCCTCGAATATGCCCTAGTCGCTCGTAAGCGCGTGAAGGAGCAGTTGAAAAAGATTGGCGGCATGGAGTTCTATGATACTCACTTTAGCTATATCGACCTAGAAGATAACGAAGAATATTTTGTCTATTTGCCCGAAAGCGGTGAGCGTACAGTTATTCCAGAAGGCGAATTGTCTGCAGGCACGTTGTATTGCATCGCTACGAACACTCAGAGTGGCCAGAGGGGCTTGCTGAGGATGGATATGCAAAAGATGCCTGGCAATGGCAAAATCAGCGACACAGGCTTTGGTAATGGCGGCGCTGTTAGGGACGAACTGAAAGAGGCGATCAATTACGTCAGGTCAAACTTGAGCAGGGTCACGCAGGCAGATAAATTTAATGACTTCGAATACCACCTAAAAGCAACAAACCTCAATGGCGTTGAGAATATTCGAGGTGTCGAGCTTGGTATTTTCCTATCGTTTGTATCTGCTATCACCGAACGGCCTATCTTACCTCAGACGGTCGTCATCGGTTCAATGAGCATCGGCGGTACTGTAATCGGCGCAGACAATCTTGCTGAATCTTTGCAGATTGCGTCTGACAGCGGCGCGAAGAAGGTACTTATACCTACATCCGATGTCTCACAAATTGCGAGCGTTCCACCAGATCTGCTTTCGAAGTTTAGCATCATCAATTACCGTGATCCGATTGAAGCAGCATTTAAATCAATGGGGCTCGAATAGCAGGTTACGGTGAAATGACAAAACTAGCATCGGAAAAAATAGTCATTTCCGCACCGACATCATTTTCTGGATCCGCCGCGCGAATTTGGAAAATGACCGATAGCAATAACGCCACTTTAAAATGGTTGGTAT
>CAYIYX010000023.1:0-12652 GCA_964367775.1 uncultured Candidatus Saccharibacteria bacterium
ACCGAGCCCTCAGAGATAGAGGCTTTAAAGGCCAGACCATGGGGGAGAGAATGGTTGCTGCCGGGCGCATATTCACGAAACGTGACTATGTATGGGCGGCACACAAATTACGAAACCGTTTAGCACACGAGGATGATGTTAAATTGTCCCTCAAAGTAACAAGACAAGCTCTGTTGAGTTTCAAAAATGCACTAAAGGATGTGGGAGCATTATGAAATATATCACAACCATTGGCATAGAATGCCATGTTCAGCTCAAGACGAAAACAAAGCTGTTCAGTGGAGCCGATAATGATGCGCGGGAGGCTGAGCCAAATACGACCGTCAGCCCGATTTGTTTCGGTTTACCAGGTACACTACCAGTGTTAAATAAAGAAGTGGTACGTTTGGCGGTACGCGCTGGTTTGGCCTTAAGCGCTAAAATCAATCTCGTGAGCCGTTTTGAACGTAAACACTATTTTTACCCAGATCTCCCCAAAGGTTACCAGATTACACAGTTAGCCGAACCAACGATCGGCTCTGGGTTGGTGACGATTCGCCTGTCAGATGACACTGAAAAACGGGTTCGCATTCACCACGCTCATATTGAAGAAGATGCCGGTAAGTTGACACATCCTGCCGGGAAAGACTACAGCCTCGTTGACCTTAACCGCGCGGGTACGCCGCTCATCGAGATTGTGTCAGAACCAGATATGCATACTGCCGAAGAGGCTAAGGTCTATGCTCAGGAACTCTATCTACTCATGACGTATGCCGATGTGACGTTCGGTGATTTGTACCATGGAAATATGCGTTTTGATGTCAATGTCTCCATTGCGCCAGAAGGAGAGCCACTCGGTACCCGCACAGAAACCAAAAACCTCAACTCGTTTAAGGCTGTTGAGCGAGCGGTTGAATATGAGGTTGCCCGACAAACGAAGCTCGTAGAGAGTGGTGTAAAAATCGTTCAAGAAACGCGAGGCTGGAATGAAGCCAAACAGCAGACATTTAGCCAGCGCAGTAAGGAAAACGCGCATGATTACCGGTATTTTCCCGATGCTGACCTGCCACCGATTCGTTTAGGCGAGGCCTTTGTCGACGAGGTACGGGCTTCCATGCCTATACTTCCTGACGTCTACCGGGAATCATTTGGAGAACTAGGCCTCGACAAATCCGTCACCGGAGCACTTCTCGCAAAGCATGAAAGTGCGAATATGATTTTGGATCTTAGAAAAAATCACGGTGACACGACAGCAGTTCGAGCGGCTCACTGGTTGTCGAGTGTCGTTACGCAGTCAGATGATGAGTCGGTAGATGTTTCACGTCTTGACCAAGTGTCTCTCGCTGAACTTTCAGAGATGGTTGAAAAAAATGAACTCAGTTCGACGGCCGCTAAGGAAGTTCTGGCGGAATTACTCGCTGGTGGGGATTCTCCACGGGCCATTGCAGAGCAAAAGAATCTCCTACAGGTCAGCGACGAGGGAACGATTGCGGCAATTGTTGACGAAGTATTGGCCGATCTGGCAAATGCACAAGCAATTGAAGATATTCGTAATGGTAACGAGAGAGTAATTGGTTTTCTCGTTGGGCAAATCATGAAAAAATCAGCTGGGAAAGCCAATCCAGCACTTGCGCAGAAATTAATTCGTGAAAGGATTTAATGGACCTATGCAAAAGTACAGAAAACCGACCAAAGCTATCATTACCGACGCGGGTTACGCTAGCCGTTTCCTCCCTATAACCAAAACGATTCCGAAGGCCATGCTGCCTCTTGGTGGACGGCCGATTATCCAACTCGCCGTTGAAGAATGCGTTGAGGCAGGTATAACGGAGATTATTATAGTTTCGACTCCGGAGGGCAAGCCGATATATGAGGATTATTTTAATAACGCCGTGAACCATATCCGTAAACAGCTTGTCGCACAGGGCAAGGGTGAGCGCTATGATGTTATACGTAACGTGCTTGATTTTCCAAAGATTCGCATCATTGTCCAGGACCCGGCCCTCCCGTATGGGAATGGCTCACCCATAGTGAGCGCTCGGGATTACATAGCCGATGATGAGGCTTTCTTGGTTATCTATAGTGATGATGTGGTATTTGGCGCGTCCGATGCAAAAAGTATGATACACGCCTATGAGTTACACCCAGAGGCTAAAGGCATAATTATGGCACAGGAAGTTGATCCAAAAGTCGTTGACAAATACGGTATCATCTCTCTTAAAAATGGTGACAAACTGGACAATATCATAGAGAAGCCGGCCGTCGGGAAGGCTCCGACAACGCTTGCTTCGTATGGACGGTACTTGCTAACGCCAGAGGTATTTGAATACTTAAAGCCAAATAACGTTGGTCTCGACAACGAGCTTTGGACTGTCGATGCCATAACCAAGGAAGCTGAGTTGGGTGATGTCTATGTCGTAAAGACCAAGGGGCAGTGGATGACTACTGGCGACCCTAAAAATTATTTCCTCGCGTATCTAAAATACATTATGGACAATGAAGACTACGCAGACGCTGCTCGTGACGCCATTAGTAACTATTGATGTCAAAAAATGGTATAATAGACATATAAAAAGAAAGAAGAAAAAATATGGACGCAATGCAGATTCTGGTAATCATCCTTTCAACCTTCCTAGCGCTTTTCTTAATACTCGCGATTGTACTAGTTGTGCAACTTATTAAAGTAACCAAGCAAATCAAGATGATTACAACGACTACGCAGACAGCTATAGAGAGGGTCAGCAACCTTGCTACTACGGCAACGAAATTTGTTTCTCCGGCGATTTTTGCAAAGTTTGTCGGCGAGCAGATGAAAAAGTATACAAAGAATAAGAAGGAGAAATAATAGTATGGCAAAAGGTAAATTTGCGCTAGGTGCAGTGTTTGGTGCGATTGTAGGCGGTGTTGCGGCGTTACTAGCTGCTCCGAAAAGTGGGAAAGAAACAAGAGCTGATCTGAAGAAGAAGGCAGATGAGATAAAAGCTACGGCCGAAAAGAAGGTAGCCGAGGTTAAGAAATCGACAGAAAAGACGGCTGCTGATGTGAAAGAAAAAGCAGAAGTTATAAAGAGTGACTTAGAAAAGCAAGCTAAAGACCTGCGTGAGCGCGCCGAAAGCGCCGTTCAGGGCGCCAAAGACGGCTTCAGTAAGCCATCCGACAAATAGCGCTTAGGGAATAAGACTGTTATATATAAAACAGCACTTGCAGGGAGTGCTGTTTTCTTAAGTCAGGTATAATAGAGTAGATGAGCGAGGGAAAAATTAAAGAAGTTTCAAAGGCGTTGCAACCGTCTGATTACGTACACTTACATAATCACACGCATTACAGTTTGCTTGATGGCCTTACAAAGGTTGACGAGCTTGTTAGGCGCGTCAAAGATACCGGTATGCACGCAGTTGCCATGACCGACCACGGCACTCTTTCAGGCGCTATAGAGTTCTATAAAACGTGTAAGGCTGAAAATATAAAACCGATTATTGGCATAGAAACATACGTGGCGGCGCGGACTATCTCTGATCGTGATCCAGCTAAAGACAAAGCACGGTATCACTTGATTCTGTTGGCTATGAACGAGATAGGGTGGAAAAACTTGGTGCAGCTTAGTACTATTGCGAACCTCGAAGGTGTGTACTACAAGCCACGCATTGACCACGATCTACTTGAAAAATATAACGAAGGGCTTATTGCAACTAGCGCTTGCTTAGGGGGTGAAGTAAGCGAGCCGTTGCAAAACGATGATTATGAAAAAGCCAAGGCGGTCGCCAGTTGGTATAAGTCGGTGTTCGGTGATCGTTACTATTTAGAGATTCAGGATCATACCGAAAATGAGATTCAACGCAAGGTAAATACGTATTTATTTCGTCTGTCTGAAGAGCTGGACATAAAAACCATCATTACGAGTGATGCGCATTATGTTGAGGCAGCCGACCAGGACGCCCATGAGATTTTGCTATGTGTTGGTACAGGAGCTTATGTGGCCGATGAAGATCGAATGACGCTAAAGGATTGGCACTTACATGTTACCGACCCCTCGGATGTTATAAAACGGTGGGGTGACGAGCACCCAGAATCGATCCGGAATACCAAAGAAATTGCTGATCGCTGCAATCTTGAATTTGAGTTTGGCAAGATTTTGATTCCGACTTTTCCAACCCCAAAGGGGTATACCGAGAAGACCTATCTGCATAAACTAATCTGGTCTGGCTTGGCGCGACGATACGCCGGTAAGTCAAAGGAAGAAACCGAGAACATTGATGAGAAAGCTGTCCGTGCGTTACTTGACCAGACGGTAGTCGAGCGTGTTGATTACGAGCTAGGAATTGTTGACAGTATGGGGTTCAACGGCTACTTTTTGATCGTCCAAGACTTCATAAACTGGGGTAAAGACCAAGGGATTATCTTTGGTCCAGGACGTGGTTCGGCGGCTGGGTCAATTATTGCCTATGCACTGAATGTAACGGATCTCGATCCGCTCAAATATGGCCTGCTTTTCGAGCGTTTTTTGAACCCTGACCGTATCTCTATGCCAGATATTGACGTTGATATACAAGATACTCGCCGTAATGAAGTGATTGCTTACTGCGCGGAAAAATACGGGCACGATCATGTGTCAAATATCGTAACGTTTGGTAGAATGGCGGCTCGTCAAGCCGTGCGCGACGTGGCCCGAGTTTTGCAGGTGCCGTACGGTGAAGCGAACCGTTTGAGTAAAATGATTCCACCACCCGTACAGGGTCGACATATTCCTCTGTCGGTCAGTCGAAAAAAAGACCCTGACCTTAAAAAAGAATATGAAAATAACGCAGTCTCGAAGCAAGTTATTGACTATGCTGTGCGGCTTGAAGGAACGATTCGCTCACACGGCGTTCACGCTTGTGGCGTGGTAATTGCACCCCAGCCGTTGACGAACTTTTTGCCGTTGGAGCGTGCGCAAAAAGGTGATGACGTTATAGCGACCCAGTTCCCGATGATGCAAGTTGAGGACCTCGGTCTATTAAAAATGGACTTTTTAGGTCTTTCAAACCTTACGATCATTAACAATGCAATGCGTATCATCAAAAAAGTGTATGGTGTTAAGATTGATCTTTCAACGCTTAATCTTGAAGACACTACGACTTACGAGCTATTGCAGCGTGGCGATACGACCGGTGTTTTTCAGTTAGAGTCGGCAGGTATGAAACGCTACTTGAGGGATTTGAAGCCGACGCAGTTTGAAGACATTATTGCAATGGGAGCGCTCTATCGCCCGGGTCCGATGCAGTTTATAGAAAGCTTTATTCGTCGTAAGCACGGCGAAGAACCGATTACCTACATTGACGCACATTTGAAGCCAGCGTTAGAAAGTACCTACGGGATTCTCGTCTACCAGGAGCAATTCATGCAGATTTCAAAAGACTGGTGTGGCTTTACGGGCGGTCAGGCCGACACGCTCCGAAAAGCTGTTGGAAAGAAAAATATGGACCTCATGCTTAAAATCAAACCCGAATTTATCGAAGGCGCAATCAAACACAGCGGCTCGAAACGTGAGGTTGCGGAAAAGTTCTGGGATCAGCTCGTTGAGTTTGCAAACTATTCTTTCAACAAAAGCCACGCGGCTTGTTACGCTTTGATTTCCTACTGGACAGCGTATCTAAAAGCGCACTACCCAGACGCTTTCATGGCTGCCCTGATGACGAGTGACGCAGACGACATAGACAGGCTTTCGATCGAGATTACCGAGTGTCGGCATGCTGACATAACCGTGCTTGCTCCCGATGTTAACCAGTCATTTTTGGAGTTCGCTATCGTACCAAATGAAAATAAAATACGTTTTGGTATGGCGGCAGTGAAGGGGGTTGGAACGTCAGCGGTCGAAGAAATATTGAGAACGCGGGACGAAGACGGTCTGTTCAAAAGCATTGGTGATTTTGCACGTCGAGTAAGTACGTCAAAATTTAATCGCAAAGCCTGGGAGTCGCTCATAAAAGCTGGCGCTTTCGACCAGTTTGGCGAGCGTTCGAACTTATTATTTAGTCTTGATGCTATAGTTGCCTATGCTTCTAGAATTCAAAAGGACGCCAAGTCTAATCAGGCTGATTTATTTGGAGGACTGAATGACGCGGTTGAAGTGCCGGATGTTGCCATAGAAATTGCTCCGGAACAACATCACGAACGCGAACGTTTGCAGTGGGAACGTGAACTGCTCGGATTGTATCTCAGTGCGCATCCGCTGGACAGATACGATGATTATTTTGCAGAGCAGACAGTGTCGCTCAGCAGCCTTGAAGTCGGACACGATAAAAAAGCTGTTGTGATCGGTGGAGTGCTCAGTAGTATACGAGCAATTCTGACGAAAAATGGTAGTAAAATGGCTTTTCTCCGAGTTGAAGATAAAACCGGCGAAGGGGAAGCCATAATCTTTCCAAAATTGTTTGAAGAAATTGGCGAGCAACTCGTGCAAGACGCGGTCATAAAGATCTCGGGTAAAGTCTCTAGTACGGACCGTGACGGCAACTCACTCGGTGAAGCAAAGGTTATTGCCGATGAAGTGATTTTTGTTACGAATGAAGAACTCGATACCTACCAATCATCTGGGAAAAAGATGAATACGCCAAAAGTAAAAAAAACTAACTTGTCAAAACCGAAGGAAGTGATTGAAAAAGAAGCAGTTGTGTATACGCCTATAGACGATACGCCGAAGAAGATGTTCGTTCACGTAAAGAATCCAGATGATCACGCACTTCTTTTAGCACTGAAGAAGACATTAAACGAATACCCCGGTGATTGCGAGATCATACTCGTGCTTGGAGCTGACAAAAAATCAGCGCTTCGTCTGCCGTTCAAGATTGACACTACCGATGAGCTCGTAGAACGAGTAAGCGACATCTATGGTCAAGACTGTGTCGTTGTCAAAAAATAGATCTCTACAACAGATGCCCGACGGTCGTGGTCAGGATAATACCGACGGTAAGGATAATGCCCGATACATCAAGTAGTGGATGGTGTAGAACGAAATTGCGACCGTTTTGTACAAGGTGCTTCATAAATGCTCGATGAGTGAGTATGAAACCGCCCGCAGTAGCTCCCACGAGACCGATACTCACTAGTACAGCTAGCGTTACTTTGCCGTTTCGGATTTGGTCAAATATAGAGACAGTCTGGGCATTTGAACTTTGTGCTACCGCTATTCGAGAGGGTTCGGTTTGTGATGGCGTACTGTCTGTAGATTCAGTAGTGGTCGGGACGGGCGCGGTTTCTGCTGGGGTAGCGGCAGAGGCAACGGGGGTGGTTGGTGCAGTATTTTTAGCTGGGGCCGGTGTCGGCTTCGTTGTTGGAGCTGGGACTGTGGCGACTGGGGCTGTGCTCGTTGGCGTGGTTGGTGCTGGGGTAGTTGGAGCAGCGGGCGTAGTTGGGGCTGGTGTCGTATTTTGAGGTTTTCCATAATGCGCGACGACAACAGTATTCTCACCACCCTGATAACTTGGGCCGTTTGCTATGCCGAATCCAACATCAACGTAGTCGCCGAGTACATTATCTTTATGAGTCGGGCTATTCATCCAGGCGGTGTTTATCTCGAATCCGGTATTAAAACCGTACGCGAGATTTTCACCTGCGCTCGCGTACGTATAGCCTGCTTGTTGGAACCAATACCATGGCTGGACCCCACTTGGCGATACGTGAGCCCAGTAATTATTTGTGATCATATCGTTGGCTTTCAGCTGGGCAGAGTTGTTAAGTTGTGCATTCAGTGTCAGTTGGGCTAGGCCGTTTGCGGCTCGGGATTGATTCGTTGCCGAAAGAAGATCGGCAATGCTCATGTTTGTGGCATACGCAAGAACTTCTCGTTTATCGTAGGTTAGACGGACGGCGCTACCTGAGCTGTTTTGTGCTAAGAAAACAGATACTGCGAGTAGAAGGAATAAAAACAGCCTAGAAAGATGGAATTTTTGAGTTGGTGTTGGTTTTTTCATAACTCTTATGACTTATTGTAGTCAATAATCGACAGTTGGTAAAGAGCAATCGCGGCAGCGACACTGACGTTAAATGATTCTTTTGTGCCTTTCATGGGTATCTCGACTATGTCATCACACCGGTTCAACAAGTCAGCCGTTATGCCGGACACCTCTTCTCCGAGTAGAAGAGCAATTTTTTTTGGGGGACTGTAGTCATGAATATAGGTGCTTTTGGGGGATTGTTCGAGAGCTAATATGTGGTAACCTTGGGCTTTTAGCTCATGTAAAGGCGGTTCGTCGATTCTTCGAAAAGGAACAGTGTTTTCAGCTCCAAGAGCAGTTTTATGAATATCTTTAGTGATTTTCTCTCGTATATGAGGTAGTCTTTCGTCGTCCGGCATAGTTGGGTAGGGGCTGTACCCGCTGATGATGATTTTCTGTACGCCAAATCCATCAGCCGTTCGAAATAGTGAACCAATGTTGTGGGCTGAGCGGATATTGTGTGCTAGTACGATGATTTCAGTCATACATACATAGTAACAGCTTATAATGCTTGAGTTTATTTGGTACAATAGATCCTAGATGAACGAAGAAGAACAGGCTCGGCGATTTCGAGACCAAGACGAACGAGCGACGCAACAACGAGCCGCCCTTTTAGGCCTCCAGTATTTCGATACCCGCGGTGTCGTTGGCGCTGTACCGCTCTTCAATGACGTGTTGACCATTAAGGAGATGTACGACGCAAAGATGGTGCCGTTAGAAATTGCGAACGAAGCCAAAAACTTTGTTTTTGCGGTGACATCAACAACACCTCAGTCGGTCATAAAAAACCTAGAAAAGTCGTTTAATGATACCGGTAAGTCCGTGAGCTTCTACCTCATAAGCAACTCAGGTTACCGTGAATTTATGAAACGCTATGATCCACCAAAAGAAGTGGTCTATGACGACGTGAAGATCGCCAAGGAAGGCGACAGCGATACGTTGCACTCAGTTTCTGAGACGCTTGAGTCGGTGAGCAGCGATAAAATCTTAGACTACCTTATAGATCAAGCAGATCGTCTTGGTGCAAGTGACATTCACATAGAAAACCAAAGAGAAAACGTGCGTATTCGTCTTCGTGTCGACGGAGCATTGCATCCGGTGGCTGAAATAAGCCATGAAAAATATCGTGTCTTGAATGGAGCGTTGGCGTCGCGCGCGAACATCTCGACTGCCGCAACCGATGCTCAGACAGGGCATATGCAACGTGACTCCGCTACTGAGCATGGCAAGGTGCTTAATATGCGTATCGAAACCGTACCAACAAATTTTGGTACCGATGTTGTGATTCGCCTCTTTAACTTTAACGAGTCGCTACTGAATATTAATCTTTTAGGATTTGACGCCGAACGCCAAAAGAACCTCGAAGAAGTCGTTTCTCATCCTCACGGTATGGTGATGGTGGTTGGTCCAACCGGTTCAGGCAAGTCAACAACGTTATTTAGTATCATTAACGCGTTAAATAATCCTTCGCGTAAAATAATTACCTTAGAAGACCCAGTAGAAATTACTGTTCCCGGGGTGTCACAAATCCCCGTAGACACAAATAATGGCAAGACGTTTGCTGATGGTTTGCGAGCGGTGATGCGTCTCGACCCAGATGTTGTCATGGTTGGTGAGATTCGAGATGTCGACACTGCCAAAACCGCTATTCAAGCATCTATAACCGGTCACTTAGTGCTGACGACCTTCCATGCCGCTTCGGCTGCTGCAGCGTTTAGTCGCATGGTAGACATGATTGGTCAGAACCCAATTTTCGCAAATGCTATACGTATGGTCATAGCGCAACGGCTGGTTCGTCGCCTTGACGACGCCACAAAGCAAGCGTATGAGCCGGACGAAACAACAAAACGGTGGATCATAGCAAATATTGGTGATTTACCCGACAATGTTGAGACGCCAGACCTTGAAAATATTCGTCTGTTCAAGCCTGGCTCAAGTGAAGATTGTCCATTTGGCTATAAAGGACGGACGATGATTTTTGAGCAAATGCTCATAGATGAAGAAGTTCAGAAGTTTATTCGTGGAGACGTCAGAGACGTAAATGTGCAGCAAATTGAAGATACGGCGAAAAAACAGGGTATGACGACCATGCTTCAAGACGGTCTACTAAAAGTTCTCCGCGGCGAAACAACACTCGAAGAGATCAACCGGGTTTTGTAGGATTATTGGCGGTTCTCCTCTATAATAACCGCTATGATCACCAGCGAGCGATGGAGTGAGTTGAATATTTTGACCGTAGACCGGCGCAACATGTTTTACTGGCAAGTTGATCGACCGATGACGATGCTGGAGTTTTCTGAAATATTTATGGGTCGACACGATTCCTTCGACAAAGAGCGGTCAATGCATATCATCAACGAATGGCTCGCAAATGTTGCTGGGTATGAAAATACTAGGGTAGCAGAAATTATTACGAACCCCGAACTTGAAAAGGGCAGTGTTAACGTCAACCGTTATGTCGTCCTCAGTGACGGTCGTGAGCTAGTATTACGACTACATCCGGCCGGTTTGAAGAACGCATATTTTGATGTTGAAGCACTCGCCATGAACACAGCGCGATCGGTCATACCAACGCCGAAGATAGTTGGTGTTTTGCATGACGAGCCTGCGTATGACTTTATAGTCATGGAAAAGATGTCTGGCCGAAACATGTACGTGTATTTGCAGGAGCATCCTGAACAAGACGAGCAGTTAGTACGCGCGACGGGTCGCACGATGGCGAAGTTACATTCGGTAAAAGTATCTGGTTTTGGTTTCTTTGACAATGAACGGGCAAAAGCAGGTGAACTTGTAGGCTTGCATGGTTCATTTCGCGACCATTTACTCGCGAGTCTTCCTGAAAATCTTTCAGTTGTCGTCGATGGTGGATATCTTACCAAACAACAGGCCGATGCGGTCGAGGCACTACTTACACAAAGCGAGCTCGTGCATTGCGAAGACCCACGATTACTACATAACGATTTGGCTGATTGGAACGTACTCGTTGATGGCGAGAATCTGACGGCAGTTCTGGACTGGGACGAATGTTTTGCTGGTGACCCTGTTGCGGACATAGCGTGCTGGTCGCTCTTCTTTTCGCAGAAACGACTTAAGATGTTCCTCGATGGGTATACAGAAGTTACTCCGCTCAACAATAATTTTGAAGAGAAGTTGCACCTGTATCGTTTGCGGTACATTGCAGCAAAAATGTCGCTGAGACACCGAAAATCTGAGTATCAGAAAGATGACATTATGGAGCACTTGCTCGATGCAGGCAAACAAGCGATCGATGAAGAGATGGCCTACTTAGATCTATAAATCAACAGATAGTCTTTGACACAGCTGGAACGACCCGTTCGTCGAACGGTGAAGGGATTACTTTGTCTGCGGTTGGATTTTCAACGAGGCTGGCAAGGGCTTTGGCCGCGGCAATTTTATGGTCGTCGGTAATCTTTTTCACGCCGTTGTCGAGTGCACCTCGGAATATACCCGGGAAAGCAATGGCGTTATTTACCTGGTTCGGGAAGTCGCTTCGTCCAGTGGCAATGACAGCGACACCGGCAGCTTTTGCTATGTCTGGCATGATTTCTGGTGTCGGGTTCGCAAGCGCAAACACGACGGATTTTGGAGCCATTTTCGCAACCATTTCTGGCGTAAGAAGTGCCGGTTTACTGACGCCGATGAAGATGTCAGCGCCGCTGATGGCGTCGTCGAGCGTTCCAGATAGCGACGTGTCGAGGTAGGGCAAAAGCGCCTTTTTCTCGTCGTTGAGGTCGGTGCGCGTGTCGCCGATGATACCGCGACTGTCAACGGCTACAATCGACCCGACACCGTAACGGTGTAAGAGTTTCATGATGGCGGTACCAGCCGCGCCGGCACCTATGGTCACAACTTTGCAGTCTTTGAGCTCTTTACCAACAACTTTCATAGCGTTGATGAGTCCAGCTAGAACTACCACGGCTGTGCCGTGCTGATCGTCGTGAAACACCGGTATGTCAAGTTCAGCTTTGAGGCGCTCTTCGACTTCAAAACATTTTGGTGCGGCTATGTCCTCAAGATTGATTGCTCCAAAGCTTGGCGCGATGGCTTTTACGACGGCAACAATTTCATCTGTAGTATGAACATCGAGAATTATCGGCACGGCGTCGATACCAGCGAAATGCTTGAACAGTAAAGCCTTTCCTTCCATCACCGGCATACCGGCCCGTGGACCGATGTCACCAAGGCCGAGTACGGCCGAGCCATCAGATATAACCGCAACTAAATTGTTTGTCCATGTATAGACAGGTAGCTGCGACGGGTCGTCCGCTATAACCCGACAGACTTCGGCTACTCCCGGCGTGTAGTATGCGCTCAGTTTCGTTTTGTCTAGCTCAGATTCGTCTCTGAGTTTGGTGGTTATCTTGCCTTTATATTGCTTGTGTAGGTCTAATGCGAGTTTGTTGTAATCCATGAGAGTTATTATACCCTTTTCATCTGAGAAAAACTGTGGTAGAATTGACAGTCGATTATCCATATAAATGTAAAGCGAGAAGTGATATGAGTTTTGCTATTATCGACAAAGTAAATAAACTGTCCATGAAGAACAAGGTTGTGGACGTTCGAAGTGGTGACACGGTTCGTGTTCACCAGAAAATTAAAGAAGGCGCCAAAGAACGCACACAGATTTTTGAGGGTGTCGTCATTCGTTGTGACCGCAAGAGCAGTGTTACGAGCCGAAT
>CAYIYX010000024.1:0-12562 GCA_964367775.1 uncultured Candidatus Saccharibacteria bacterium
GGAGTTGTTTGCGCCGTATCAGTGGTTGGCAGAGTGGCTGGCGTATGGTGTTCTGGGGCTTCAAAACGGTAGCCACGTGACAGGAAGCGTGCATTTTTTTGTCTATGATGGTCTAAAGATAGTCACAATGCTGTTCATTATAAATTACGTAATGGCGGCAGTGCGGCACTATTTGCCACTTGAACGCATACGCGACTTTTTGGCAAGCCGCGACTGGCACGGCTTTGACTACTTTTTGGCCGCCGTTCTTGGCTTGGTGACGCCATTTTGTTCTTGCTCGTCCATACCACTATTCGTTGGTTTTCTCGGCGCTGGCATACCACTTGGGGTGACGCTAACATTTTTGGTTGCGTCGCCACTACTCAGTGAAACGGCCATTGTATTGCTCGGTGGAGTGTTTGGCATGAAAGTCATGCTCACCTATATAGTTGCGGGGATTGTCATAAGCATGCTCGCCGGTTTCGTTTTAAAAGGTGTTGACCCGAAAAAACACATCAACGCCGATATATTAGCCCTTTCTGAAGTGAAACAGGCAAAAGCTGCTCAGACCAAAAAGTTTCAAAAAAAGTATCTAACAGAGTGGCTACGAGAGGCTTGGCAGGTGTCTCGTGGGCTCGTGCTGTATGTTTTGCTCGGCGTCGGTATTGGCGCGGTTATACACAACCTAGTGCCGGCAGATTTTCTGGGCAAGACTCTCGGTGCGAAAGAATGGTGGTCTGTGCCACTTGCAGCTGTAGTTTCAATTCCAGTTTATGCAAATGCCGTCGGTGTCGTGCCCATAGTCGAGGCGCTTGTTGCGAAGGGTGTCGGTGTTGGTACGGCTTTAGTGGTACTGATGGCGACGATAGGGCTGTCATTCCCAGAGGCGTTGATACTCAAAAAAGTCATGAGCCTGAAACTGCTTGCCGCGTTTTTCGGGGTCGTCGCGGCGGGAATAATGGCTATAGGGTATCTGATAAATCTCGTATTTATATAGCGCGACGTCCACCAAGGAACACGCCGAGTACGCCAACGACTATACCTATAGCGACGAGGGCTACAAGGGCGGTCCAGTCAAATACGCTAGTTGCGACCGTTCCGACGCCATGGACGACGGTTGCGTCCTGGCCGAAAATACCGGAAAACGGCGCTACTATAGGAGTACTCCAGGCGTAAATCCAGCTAACTATGGCATTGTTTGCATCTGCGCCTAGTAGGCGAAGTGCGAATCGAAGCGCAACGAGGGCTTCTATAAAACCGCCAACCCCGTAAATTATTCGTGAAATCATAGACAATTCCTTTTCTGATTACAATATTCAGCTACGGACAATGCTTATTATGAGAGCATAGCTGTAAAAATGCAAAATCTTGAGTTTATCTGTGAACGTTCTTTGGTATACTAGGTGTCATGGCGCCGTGGCCGAATGGTTAGGCAGAGGTCTGCAAAACCTCGTACAGCGGTTCGATTCCGCTCGGTGCCTCCAGGTTTATTTAACAAGACCATGCGCGGGTGGTGGAATCGGTATACACGAGAGACTTAAAATCTCTTGCCCACAAGGCTTGCGGGTTCAAGTCCCGCCCCGCGCACCAAGATGCACAAATCTCCCACATTTTCTGGGAGATTTTGTTATAATGGTTATCATAAAGTATAAGGAGTAAAAAATCATGGATCCTCTAGTAATCGCTCTTGTGGCAATCATAGCAGTCGTAGTATTCATTGGCCTGTTCTTTTGGGCTACCTATAACGGTTTAGTGAAGCTTGGAGTGCGAGTAGATGAAGCTTGGAGCGACATCACCGTTCAGCTGAAGCGTCGAGCCGACCTCATACCAAACCTTGTCGAGTCCGTGAAGGGGTATGCTGCACATGAAAGCGGTGTTTTTCAAGCCGTAACAGAAGCGCGTGCGGCCATTATGGGAGCAACAAGTCAGGGACCAGCAGCAACTGCCAAGGCTGAAAACCAGTTCGAGGGCGCGTTAAAGAGCTTATTTGCTGTCGCAGAGGCTTACCCACAGCTCAGAGCTAACGAAAACTTCCTACAGCTACAGGCTGAACTAGTCGACACGGAAGATAAAATCCAGGCATCTCGACGCTTTTACAACGGCGGCGTCCGCGACCTTAACACCAAGATCAAGATGTTCCCAGCCAACACGATCGCTGGTATGCTTGGCTACACAGAACGTGAGTTCTTTGAAGTTGAAGACCGAGCGTCTGTTGAAAAACCAGTAGAAGTCAATTTCTAGACTTGAAGGAGTAGAATGTATTCTGCGATTGCGAAAAATAAGCGCAACACACTGTTCATTGTGATAATCTTTGTACTGATTATTGCAGGGTTAGGTTTGCTGTTTTCGAAAGTCTACGGAAGTACGGGTATATTTTGGGGGGCGCTTGTCGGTGGCGGAGCATATGCGCTCATCCAGTATTTCGCCGCAGCGAAAATAGCTCTTGCCGTCAATGGAGCCAAGGAAATCACGAAAAGTGACAACCCATTGCTCTATAACACAGTAGAAAATATCGCTATGGTTGACGGAATGCCGATGCCTCGAGTCTATATCATCGACGATCCAGCGCCGAATGCTTTTGCGACCGGCCGTGATCCGAAGCATGCCTATGTAGCGGCAACGACTGGCTTACTTGAGATTATGGATAAGAGTGAGCTTCAAGGGGTGATCGCCCACGAGATGGGACATGTCAAGAACTACGACATTCGCGTCATGATGATTGTCTTTGGGTTGGTGAGTGCTATAGGGTTAATTGCCGACCTCTTTCTGCGCATGTTGTGGTTTCGTGATGACGAAGACAGCCCAAGTCAAAACCCTCTTTTTCTTGTGTTCGGTATAGTCGCTGCCTTGCTTGCACCATTCGTTTCTATGCTAGTGCAGCTTGCGGTTTCGAGACAGCGTGAGTATTTGGCCGATGCAACAGGCGCCATGACAACCAGATACCCGGAAGGGCTTATAAGCGCGCTTGAGAAACTAAAGGACGCTTCGAGGCCTATGCAAAGACAGAACAGCTCGACTGCCCACCTGTTTTTTGCAAATCCACTGAAGTCAGGGGCGTTGACAAAACTATTTAGTACACATCCACCCTTAGATGATCGGATCGCTAGACTTCGTAACATGGGGAAAACGATGTAGTTATGGCTCAACGCAAATCATCAGCGAAAACAACGAAGCGCAGTGCTCCAATGAAGACGGAAAAAAAAGTGTACTCTAGACGACGCTTCCGAATCCCGAAGCTTACAGAAGTTGGAGCTTGGCTTGCAAGCCCTTTCGTAAAGGTGTATCGAACACTCAGACAGAATCGTCAAGACTCTTCGCACAAGAGCTTTTTGAGAACGAGAAGCAGAGACAAAATTCGTAAGCCGAAAGTCGAAGGCTTTTTGACCTTTCCGTGGTATGTTTTTCGGGTACTTTGGAAAAGAAAGTGGCTGTATGTGAGGTTCGTTGTGCTCTACGTCGTGATGTCAATACTCATGGTTGGAGCGGCTCAGGCTGGCAATATCGGGTCCGTGAATCAGGTTATAGATACGGCAAATGGCAGTTCCGGCGTGATTGGTCCGGTACTACGTGCGGCCATGACGGTAGGAACGAGTATTTCTGGAGCGCTTAACAACAACTTTAGTGATGTTCAGTATTTGTACATGTCTGCCCTGTATATATTGTCGTTACTCACCATTATTTGGCTTGTACGTCAGCAGCTCGCCGGCAACACCGTTGTGGTGAGGGACGGGCTCTATACTGCGAGTGCGCCGATAGCCTCAGAATATGTTTTAGTTGGCGTTGGTATTTTACAGCTTATACCAGCGGCTTTGGCGACATTGGTTTACATGAGCGCTACTTCTCTCGGCATTTTAGACGGTGGCATAGAAACCGCGATGTTCTCGGTTGCCTTGTTTTTAGTCGTCACGCTGACGCTCTATTTTATGACAACAACACTTTTTGCAATGTTCATAGCCTCTCTCCCCGGCACGTATCCGCTTCACGCGTATAGAGCGGCTCGTCGTATAGTTGCTGGTCAACGCATGCGCTTACTTTTCCGTTTACTATGGCTAGTGATTGTCATACTGCTTGGATGGTTTGTTGTGCTCGTACCGGTTGTTATCATTGTTAACTCATTTGTAGCCGGCGGTAGCAGTGTTGTCATACCTATAGCGGTTCAGATTATGACGGGCGCAAGCTTCGTGTATGGAACAGCCTATGCATACCTACTTTACCGGAGAATGATTGATGACCCAGTTGCAGAAAAGTGAAGCAGAGGAACGGGCTAGGCAGCTTCGCGAGGTTATCAACGAGTACCGGTATCACTACCATGTTTTAGACGAGTCGACTATGAGCGAGGCGGCGGCCGATAGCTTGAAACACGAGTTGTCACAGCTAGAAGAGCGATTTCCTGAGCTCATCACACCGGACAGTCCAACCCAGAGAGTTGCCGGTCAGGCGCTGGACAAGTTTACGAAAGTAATGCATCGCCAGAGAATGATATCGCTTCAAGATGTATTTAACCGCGAGGAAGTCGCGTCTTGGTTGGAGCGGATGAAAAAAGTCATGCCCGATGTTTCGACAGAGTACCTGTGCGACATAAAAATGGATGGCTTAGCATGCTCTCTTATTTATGAAGACGGTGTTCTTGTTCAGGCGGTAACACGAGGAGATGGGCGTGTCGGCGAAGACGTCACGATGAACGTCAGAACTATTCAAAACGTACCGCTTAAACTACGTGGCAACCAGAAGTTTGCGCATTATTTGCGCGGGCGGACTGAGGTTCGTGGTGAAGTCGTCATGTATAAGAAAGATTTTGAAGAGCTCAATGCGCGCCAACGAAAAGACGGGAAGCCTGAGTTTGCCAACCCGCGCAACTTAGCAGCCGGCACAATTCGCCAGCTCGACCCGAAAGTTGTTTCAAAACGCCCATTACACTTTGTGGGGTATGACATTATACGAGACGATCCTAACGAAGTACCGACCAATGCCGCTGGATACCAAGCTATGGCAGAGCTTGGGTTTACGACAAGTCATTTGACCCAAATTGTGTCGAGTCTCGATGAAATAATGACCTATGTCAATCATCTTGGCGAAATCCGAAATGGGCTTCGATTTAATACCGACGGAGCAGTAGTGAAATTAAACGACCGCGCGCAGTTCGCCGAACTAGGAATAGTAGGGAAGACTCCTCGCGCTGCTGTTGCATTCAAGTATGCCGCTGAAGAAGCCACGACAGTCGTGAAAGATATCGTTATTTCCATCGGTCGGACCGGTGCGGCGACACCAGTTGCAGTGTTTGACCCAGTTGTTGTTGCTGGCACAACAGTGCAACATGCTAGTCTACATAATGCCGACGAGATTACGCGATTGGACGTGAGGCGGGGTGACACCGTGATCATATTTAAGGCTGGGGACATAATCCCTCAAGTTCAGTCGGTTATAACTGAGCTTCGTCCAACCAAGTCCGAGCCGATTGATTATGAAAAAGAACTTGCTCGGCAGTATCCCGAACTCGAATTTGTGCGCCCCGAGGGCGAAGTAGTATATCGAGTGAAAAATTTAACCTCAGATGTAATTTTAAAGCGTTCGCTCGAGCATTTTGCAAGTAAAGGCGCGCTCGACATCGACACGTTGGGTGAGAAAAACGTCGTGGCATTGGTTGACGCCGGGCTGGTAGTGGACCTCTCAGATATGTATGCGATTACCAAAGAACAGCTTCTAACACTCGACCGTTTTGCAGAAATATCTGCGCAGAAACTAGTAGACGCCATTGCGGCTAAAAAACAGCCACCTCTCGAGCGATTCGTGTACGGCTTAGGCATTCGGCATGTCGGCGTGCAAACGGCTATAGACCTGGTGAATCATTTTGGTTCGCTCGACGCACTGACGCAAGCGACTATAGATGAACTGAAAACCGTGGACGGCGTCGGTGAAGTTGTAGCCGAATCAGTCGTTGCTTGGTTTGCCGATGAAGACAATCTAGCGATGCTTGCAAAGTTTGTTGAACAGGGCGTAATGCCGCATTTTGAAAAAAAATCGGGCAAACTTGCGGGAAAAAGTTTTGTCGTGACAGGTACACTTTCAGGCTTGGGTCGTGACGAAGCGGCTGAAAAAATCCGAAACCTCGGCGGAACGTTCCAAACGAGCGTCGGAAAAGATACCGACTACCTTGTTGCTGGCGGAAAAGTTGGCGGTTCAAAACTAAAAAAAGCCGAGAGCTACGGAACGAAAATTATTACTGAACAAGAGTTTTTGGAAATGGTATGAAACGAGCGACGTTTATAACCGGAAACCAACACAAGGCTGATTATTTTTCGAGACAGATGGGCGTTGATATCCCGCATAAAAAAGTTGAGCTTGATGAGATTCAGTCGGCCGATCTTCATGAGATCGTCGCGCATAAGTTGAAGCAGGCATATGAACTAGTCAAGGAGCCTGTTTTAGTCGAAGATGTCAGCTTAGGTTTTACGGCGTTAGGCGGCATGCCAGGCCCATTCATCCGCTGGTTCCTTGAATATACCGGTCCAGAAGCGTGTTGTCGGTTGCTCGATGGCTTCACGGACAGGACGGCGGCTATAACCTGTACATTCGGCTACTATGACGGCCAAGAAATGACGTTTTTTGACAGTGAAATGCCCGGACGAATTAGCGAAAATCCTCGCGGCGAAAACGGCTTCGGTTTTGACAGTTTTTTCATCATGGACGGCTACGACATAACTCGGGCTGAACTGTCGCAGGAAGAAGCCGAGAAAACGTATGCCGAACACATGAAACCATTTAAAGAAGTACGAGAGTTTTTAACGGAGTTAAAGTAGATGCCGATTTTTATAGGAGAGTTCATGTATGCCAAAACGTCATCGTAAATCGCAAAATTCCAAAAAACAGATGACCTTGCGTGAGCAAGCGTTGGCGATTGTTCGGGTTGCAAAACTAAGTTTCAGGACAGCCCCTGGAGCGGTTTTGTTCAAACTATCCGGAGCGGTTCTAGAGGCGGTTTTGCCCATAGCGACGGCATATTTTGCGGCACTGACAACGACCGCATTGGTTGACGCATATAACGGCAGCTCAGAAGCAAGGGACTTGGTCATAGTATACGTGATTATTACCGCTCTACTTGGATTATTCAGCCTAGCTTGGAATAGCGTAGACCAATACATTCAGGCCAGTATGCGCTACCGCGTTGAGGCCAAAGTGTCAGACCAAATGTATGAACAGTTTTTGAGTTTGGATTTTTGGCGGTATGACGACAAAGAAACCGCTGATTTGTATGAAAAAGCTCAAAAGTTCGCTCAGTTTTTCGCTTGGATTTTCGACAGATTGGCCAGTATTATGTCTCAGCTTATAACGATGCTCGTTAGCGTAGGGGCTCTATTTTTGCTAAACGGATGGCTCGCATTGGCTGTCCTAGTAGCAATAGTTCCTGGCGTGTATCTTCAGTTCAAGCTTTCAAGGGCGCAGATCGCTCACTGGAATAGCAATATAGACACGCGTAGAACCAAAAATATGATTGAATGGAATTTACTACAGCCAGACACCATTACCGAGCTAAGATTATACGGAGTCGTAAGATACCTCTTGGACTTACGTAAAAAATTAAGGAATAAAGACGAGAAGACGCGCATAGACTTTGAGCGTAAATTCATGAGCAAGCGACTAGCCGCCGATGCTTTGCAGGCCATAGCAGAAGTTAGCTCTCTTATTTGGATCGTCCTAGAGATAGTTGCACGCAGGCAAACGGTGGGTCAGTTCGTGTACGTGCAACAGGTAGTCAGTCGAGCTATGAATGGCGCTACTGGCTTTATATCGAATCTTAGTACTATAGACGAGGACGTGGCTAACTTGTTTGAGTATCAGCAGTTTATGCAACTTGAGTGCCCAAATAATAAAGATAAAAAGGTGACAAGCGTGCCAGAAAGTATTGAGTTTCGGGATGTTTCATTTTATTACCCGGGCAGGGACCAAGCGGTCTTGTCGAATATATCACTTGAAATCCCAAAGTCTACCCACATCGCGATAGTTGGCGAAAATGGTGCCGGTAAAACCACGCTCGTAAAGCTTCTGGCTGGTTTGTATGCGCCAAATGAAGGAGGAGTATTTGTCGGAGGCGAGCCACTATCTACGCTAGATATTTCTTCTTGGCATAAACAACTAGCAGTGTTAAAACAAGACTTTACGCATTATTCGTTCGCAAGCGCTAGAGATAATGTTTTGTTTGGCGACGTTTCAAAACATGACATAAAACAGCTCAAAAAGGCCCTGGATGACGCTGAAGCAACGGGGTTTACGGACAAGCTTCCGCGAGGACTCGATACGTACGTACATAATTGGATGGAAGACGACGACGGCAATAAAGGGGTCGAGTTGTCGGGTGGACAATGGCAGAGGCTGGCCCTCGCTAGGAATTTTTATAGAGATGCGCCCATAATTATTCTGGACGAGCCTACTTCCGCCATCGACGCATTGGCTGAATCTCGTATTTTTCAAAAGCTATTCAAGGAGAGAGATAAGACTATTATTACCATATCTCACCGTCTGACGACTGTTAGAAAGGCCGATATCATTTACATGATGAAAGGTGGTCGGATTGTAGAGCGTGGTACATGCGAGGAACTGCTGCAGCTTAGGGGTGAATTTTACACGATGTTTGAGTCTCAGCTGTAATCATAGTTATGAAATAGCTAAAACAAAATAAGTTTTGTAGTACCTAAAAACTCCGGCTCAAATGAACCGGAGTTTTTATAATCTAGTAAGATTACCAGCTGCGCTGACGGAATGAACCGCCACCGTTGCCACCACGATCGCCACCAAAGTCGCGGCGAGGTTTGTCCTCGCGTGGGCGTGCTTCGTTGACTGTGATAGTGCGTCCATCAAGATCGCTGTTGTTCAGCTTCTCAACGGCTGCATCGGCTTCAGCGTCGTTCTCGAACTCGACAAAACCAAAACCGCGTGAGCGGCCAGTTTCGCGGTCGGTAACAACCTTAGCGCTTGCGACAGTACCAGCTTGCGCAAAATGCGCCTGGAGTGTGTCATCGGTGGTGCCCCATGCGAGGCTACCTACAAAAAGTTTTTTCACGTATAGTTTCCTTCGTTTACCTATATGTCAGTTCGACCAGCGCTGTTTTCTATCATTAAGAAGTAACCTATACGCAATCCTGAACGTCTTTAGTTAAGCACATATTACGAAAAATAGCTATAGTAAAAGTGCAACGTACGTAGTTAGTAACGAAAGTATGCAATAGATTTTCTATAATGCTTGTGGTATAACTGAGGTATGGCTGGTGCGCTAACGGGTTTGGCGCCGCGAAACAAAAATTTTCAAAACAAAAAACCCGGGTGGGCGCGCAGCAGCTCACGAACACTTTCGCCCCTGTTTCTGTACGGGGCGTTTGTGATATAATGCCTGTCATACGGGGTGCTAGCTCATTTGGTAGAGCGCTTCCATGGCATGGAAGAGGCGAGGAGTTCGAATCTCCTGCACTCCACCATTACGATAGAAAAGGGAAAGAGCAGCCCGAGCGAAAATCACACTTTTCGCCCGGCGCGATGAGAAAACCGTAGGTTGTCTTATTTCCCGTTATGGGGTACTAGCTCAGTTGGTAGAGCGCAGCATTCGCATTGCTGAGGCCGGCGGTTCGACTCCGCCGTACTCCACCACGATAGATTTCACAAAACGACGGGCGGAATGTCGGTCGTTTTTGTTATACTATAAGCATGTTTAAAAAAATAGTACTTGCTCTTATGGAGCGCAAAGTAAAAAAGTATTTCAAGACGCATCATCCACTGCTTGTGGTGGTATCGGGCAGTGTCGGAAAAACGAGTACGAAATTGGCGATTGCAACCGTACTCGCTGAAAAGCTCCGTGTACGCACTCATGAAGGTAATTACAATATGGAAGTTTCGGTTCCGCCGTCGCTATTAGGTGTTGCATACCCTGAAAATATACATTCCATTTTGGCATGGCGTGAGGTTTTGAAAGCAATGAATGCTCGTATAAAAGGACCAAAAGACGTCGACGTTATCGTACAAGAGTTTGGTTCAAGCGCGCCCGGGGAAGTGGCTTACTACAGTAAATACTTACGCCCTGACATAGCCGTCGTAACTGCGGTCAGCGAAGAACATATGGCGTATTTTGGATCAGTTGAAGCAGTGGCGAAAGAAGAGCTAGCCGTTGCGAAATTCTCGAAATTAACCGTCGTAAATGACGACGATGTTGACACGAAGTATGCAGATTTTGCGGAAACGACAAACATCGACACCTATGGTCTTGGCGAACATGCAGAGTATCGTCTCGTTGTCCAGCCAGCCAACCCGCTCGACGGGCGTATAGGAAAACTCATTGCACCAGAGTGGGGCGAGTTACCATTAAATGTACAGGTTGTTGGCGACCATATGCTCAGGTCAGTTGCTGCCGCGGCATGTGTCGCGACCAAGCTTGGTCTTAGCTCTGAGCAAATAGCGGTTGGTGTCAGCAAGATACGTGCTACGAAAGGGCGTATGAATGTTCTTCGTGGTATGAAGCAATCCACGATAATTGACGATACCTACAACTCAAGCCCATTGGCAAACAAGGCTGCGCTGGACACCCTGTACGCCATAGAAGCTCCTCAGAGAATCGCCGTACTCGGCTCTATGAACGAAATGGGGGCAGCGTCGGCTACGCTGCACGATACCGTTGGCAAAATGTGTGATCCTCTCAAACTTGAATGGGTCGTGACTATTGGTGACGAAGCAGAGAAATACTTAGCGCCATCGGCTGCTCGACAAGGATGCCAGGTGCGACCTTTTAAAACGCCGTATCAGGCCGCCGGATTCGTTCATAGTGTTTTGCGCCCCGGGGCGATAGTTTTAGTCAAAGGCTCTCAGAACGGCGTATTTGCCGAAGAGGCAGTCAAGGAACTGCTGCATAGCACCGAAGACGAAAACCAGCTTGTTCGTCAGAGTGAGTACTGGATGAAAATAAAAGAAAAAGCATTTAGTGCGTTTAGTAAAGATGTTGATGAGTAGCCTGAAGTAAGCTATCATAAGAATAATACATAAGGGGAGAAGTATAATGGGTCCAGTCGATCAAAATAGCAACCAGGTTCCCGCCATAGAACCAGAGCCACAGCCAGAGCCGCAGCTACAGCCACAATCCCCACAACCACGTTCTCCGCAACTTCCACCACTTCCATCACAGCAGGTTCCGGATGCGCCACAGCAACCAGTCGTATTGCCGGTTAAGAAGTCAAAAAAAGGGCTTATTATCGGTCTTGTAAGTGCGGGCGTTTTAGTGCTTGGCATCGCCTCCTCGGCCTTGGCGTATACCTTTGTCTACAACAATCCAGATAACGCCGTAGCAGATGCTTTCATGAAGATGTTTACCGCAAAAAGTGCGGAAATGACGGGTACCGTATCTATCAAGACACAGGGAACAGGTGACATAAAGGTTGGCTTTTCAGGAAAGGCAGACCAATCCGGCCAGGAGATGATCGATCAAACCATAACACTCACGGTTTCTGGACAAGATATTACAATTAAGACACATTTTGCCGCGTCAAAAGATTCGGTGTATGTAAAGATCGACGACCTAAATGTGCTCATTGACAAGGTTTACGGAGCAGATTCAGTTACGGCCCAAGACGTCAAGGACTATTTCGATAGTTTCATAAGCAAAATCGACAGCAAATGGGTCGTGCTCAAGTATAGCGACCTAGACTCGTTAACTAGTGGCGCCGTGAAGGGTAGTCAAGTTACTTGTGTTGTTGACCAAATGAACAAACTCAAAACTGACAGCAAAGTACAAAATGAAATTAAGGATGCCTACAACAAGAACAGGTTCATCAAAGTGGAGAGCAAGGGAAGTGACGGCGATGGAAACCGCTACTCGCTTACCGTAGACGAAACAAAGTCAAAAGATTTTGGCAAAAAGCTTCAGGATACACAGCTATTTAAAGGTATCAACGACTGTACTGGTGGACAGATGAACAAAACTGTCGACGACAGCAGTAGCGACGTTTCGGACGTTTCTAGCGGAGACGTTACCTTAGACATGTGGGTTGACGGCTGGTCTCACAACCCGAACAAAATTTTGATGACCGTAAAGTCGGGTTCAGGTGAATTTACTATGGAGTTAAAGCCAAAACTAAACACAAACCCGAAAGTCACGATTCCAACAGGACAAACAACCATCGATGACTTAAAAACTGAGATCGAGAGTGTTCAAGAGCAGATGATGCCGAGCTACTCTACGCCGTATGATGTAGACGACACATCGTTCTAGTACATAAAATTCCTGGTGACCATACGACTCGCCTATAAAAAAGCGAGTCGTATCTTATAACAAGCACCTTCTCGGAGTATAATGGTATCCATGAAACGCTACAATCCTGCAGAAATCGAGCCGAAATGGCAAAAAAAGTGGACCGACGACCACGTGTATGTGGCTGAAGATTTTGCGACAAAGCAAAAGTTTGTGATGCTGACTGAGTTTCCGTATCCATCTGGCGACGGCCTCCATCTTGGGCACATGCGTGAATATACACTCGGTGACGTCATAGCTCGCCATAAGCGCATGCAGGGCTACAATGTGCTATACCCTATGGGTTACGATGCTTTTGGACTA
>CAYIYX010000025.1:0-12256 GCA_964367775.1 uncultured Candidatus Saccharibacteria bacterium
CGCACGCTTGTCCCGTACAACCCTGCTCTTTTGAAAATCAGCGCTATTACCGGCGGAACGATCAAACAATTTGATAGCCACGACAGTTCGGCGTGGCGCGTCGCAGCAAAGTTTGCGTATAAACAGATCACGACTCTGTAATCAAATCTTATCCAGTTCGTTTATGCGTTAAACTGCCCGGCTGCTTGGCCGCTACGTGCCGGAGAAACCCAGAGAGAGCTAGTTGGTTTTCGTCGTAACACTTGGTTAAAGTTGAATATGCAACGTGTCACTGCAGCGAGCTGAACGATGTTCACGATGTAGAAGACGAAATACATGACTGGTGTGTATGCGGTCATAGCGAGTTTTTTCTTGAAGGACATGTGTTCATCGGGCCAGATACTCCAGAGAATATACAGCGTAATGAGTAGGTATGCACCAAGGAAATTTTGTGGTGACAACGTGAGCGCGCTGAGATATATGATATATGCAATAATGAACGGCTCAATCAGAACGATGAGTTCGCCGAAAAATGCCATCGGTATGCGGTACCAGGTAAACGAACGGCTGTACTTTGTGTCGGTATTGAAGAGGAGGGTGTGGTATTTCATGAGTGCTTGCATGCTGCCGAGTTTCCATCGGTAGCGTTGCCGCAGGAGTGAGGTGAATGTCGAAACGCCTTCGGTCATCGCTATGACGTCTGCGCCATACACAAGCTTGTAGCGCTTATTGCCGAGGGCAGCTATTTTCAAACTCAGCGCGATGTCTTCTGTCTGAATATCATGATCGTAAAAACCGACTTCTTTTAGGACGGAATAGCGGTAGAGTGACCCTACCCCGCCAACAATGTACTCGCTGTTACTGACCGAGTAGAATTTTTTCGAACGGTACCCGATCATGTATTCAAATTTTTGCAAAAGACTTAGTATAGACGTTGCTTCCATAACGCGCACGTTCGCTGCAACACCGACGATGTCTGGGTCATCGAGTAAATACTCAACAGCGTGTTGTATGGCACGTGGGTGTAGCATTGAGTCGGCGTCGAGCGTCATAACGAACACCCCTCTTACGCCGCGATGGAGTGCATAGTTGAGTGCGTCTGCCTTGCCGACGTTTTTAACAAGTTTCAAAAGTGAAATGTGACGGTTAAAATCACAGTGCGTTCGGATGTATTGTTCGACGATTGTCGCGGTGTGGTCGGTTGACGCATCATCGATGACGATGATTTCAAGATCACGCATAGTACTTTTCAATACCGAGTCAAGACAACGAACGATTGTTTTTTCTTCGTTATGGGCTGGTATGAGAATACTTGTACGGACGTTACGGCGAAGATCTCCTCGTTTTTTCGCTTCTGTTCGAAACGCACGGATGTCATAAATGTTTGCCCCAACAAGGTAGAAAGCGATATGTATGATATTGATGATACCGATACCCATAAACGCGTAAAAGATGATTGTTTCTAACATGTTAGCGTGCCTCTGTCAGTTCAAAAACGAACATACGGCGTGATTCTGACCATAGCCCTGAACATGTCTGTACTGTCAGAATTGGTGATTGGTGAGTGGCGAGAAAGGTCGTGTCGTTTGGCTGGACATCGGTCTTTGAGACAAGTCGGTACTGAAACACGTGACCATTCGTGGTTGTGACGACCGCTTCAATCCCAAGCTGTGCGTCAAGGAGTTTCCCAAAGGTCTTGAGGTTGTTATGACCGTAAATAAACGTATTCCCCGTTTTGTTGTTTGGGAGTGAGGTTGCGGTTGCAAACTGAGCATCATAGTCGCTGAGGGTCCAAGATTTCGTTTTTTCGTTGAATGCGCCAGGAATGACGGTCTTGTCGATGTGTAGTTCAGGAAATGCGATTCGGGAAGGAATTCCTTCGACAAGGGGTTTATCGGTATTCATCGGCCGAGAGATATCAACAGCGGCTGCTGCTGACGTTGTCTGCGCATGAAAATTGGCCAACCAAAACGGCGAGCTGAGGAAAGCACCGAGTGCGATCCAGAGAATACCTATGGTTAGCCAAAAACGTGTCTTCATAATTGTGTACACCTCGAACAATACTGCAGCCCACACCAGGCTCAGCCTACCTTGTCAGTTTTTCGGTCCGCTTACGCTTTATGAGCCCGTTTGGCTGCTTGGCGAAGAGTGGTGGTGACAATGATTGCAATACCGGCGACGATCATAATGATCGAAGCGATTAGTAGAACGCTGTTTCCGCCAGTGTTTGGCAGAACAGAGATACCTGCGACGGTTGCAACTGGTCCAGTGATAGGACTTTGATACATTGTGCTTTTCTCCCTTATAGTTACCGTTTACTCTACCTATGACACAGAATTGTCATACATACTATCTACTATACACTACTTGTGTGAAAATGTAAATACTATTTTATAATAATCTTTTCCGCTATTGCTTAACCCATACAGGGTTGTCAAAGTAGGCTTCGATATGTGCGCCGGTTTCAACGATTAGCTGGTAGGAGGCTTTTGCGACAGTCGTAGATGAAGGCGTGTACGAGAATGCAACAGTTTGGGGTCCGGTCGCATTTGTCCATCGACGATACTGTCCAGAAACCCAGTCTCCATTTGCGTTATATTCATCTATATACCAGCCAAGTCCGCTTCCGGTGTTTGCCGTGATGTTCACGTACTGTGAAAGCGTGTACGTCGTTCCGGCCGTCACGGCAACAGGCGTTGAATACAGATGTCCTTTCTGGTTATCCCCGAGGATTTTGAGTGAATTGACGGGGTTTGCAGGCGATCCATGATTTGCGGTATCGACACGCATGAGCGAGCTGTTGTCGGTGCGCCAGTTAGTGAGACCAGCGTCAAATGATGCGTTTCCCAGTAAATTTGTTGTGACGGGCGCCGGGGTTGTCGTGGCCCCTATGGCAAACATCTCCACATTGTCGACATAGCCGTTCAGTACCGTAGACGGAGTGCTGTAGATCTGTAGCTGAGCGCTTGCTACGGCCGATGAGGTTGGGGTGTATACGAAGTTAAATTTCTCTGTGTACACGCTTCTTTCGGCGCCCTTCCATTGTCCCGACACCCAGTTGCCGTTGCCGTCGTACTCGTCAATGTAGTACCCCACTTCGCCGCCGCTAATCGTTGTCATGGCAAGGTACGATTTGAAAATATACGATGTAGCGTTATTGACCGAGACCTTCGGACTAAGCAGATGGGCTTGACGAGAGGAGGCGCTCAGTTTAACGCTGTTTGTCGCACTCGGAAAGCTTCCGTTGCCACTTGTCGCAGTAAAAGCGGTCGGAGCGTCGGTTCGCCAACCATTCGCAATACCACGGGTAAAATCACCGCCAGCGAGTAGAGTTTGCCCTGTCGCAAGGCCAGCGGTCATGTTGACCGGAGTGATGAGACCAGCGTCGCTTTTTTGTTTGATGTAAGACGCGATTTGCTCAAAATACGTCGTTGACCAGTCGTATGCGTATGTACTTGGGTCACTTGGGACATCAACGATATCGTGGAGCGTTAGTATGAGCCAGGTTTTTTTCGTGATGGCTTCATCGATCTTTGCCTGAACGGCGATAGGCAGCACGGGCGTCTGTACTTGGAAGTTATTTAGGACGAGATCGTTATAGGGATAGACATTATCGTTCTGATCGGCAAAGCCACGCTGGGAAGTATAATATTTCGCGATTTCACGAAGCGTTGCACTGCTATAGTCTCCATATGGTGAAGCGAACGATGTTGCATTGAATCCTTGAGCCGCAAGGGCTGCTTTGCTCCCTGCGACCTCAGTTGTAACTTGAGCTGAAGTGAGCAGTCTTGGTTGACCGTCGCTCGTGCTTTTTGAAGCCATATAAGGATGCGTTTTACTATGCGAGCCTATTTCCCAGCCGTAAGTATCACGGAGCGTACGTAGATTGCTCCAGGTCATATAAGTATCGTCTGTCGATGCGCGACACCTGTTGTGAACTTTGGTCATACCAACACAGTCCGTCACGACGTATGCGGTTGCCGAAAGGCCGTACTTTGCGAGAATCGGCGCCGCTTTTGCAAGGTTGCTTGTGCGACCGTCGTCAAAAGTAATGCTAATTTTTGCACTTACGGTATCTACTGCGGCTGCTTTGATGGTAATGCTAGGAAAAATGAGCGTTGTAGCGAACGCCAAGACGAGACATGCTACTTGATACGTAAAAGACCTTTTCATAGATGGGATTATATACTACAAAATAGAATAAGTCAATTGCTATACAATCAAACCGAGAAATATACAAAAAGCGCTATAGCTTATCGAGAACGACAAGATGTTCGATGTGTGGAGTACGTGGGAAGAAATTGTAGCCTCGGTGGTGGACAATTCGGTATTTTTCGAGCAGCAGAGCGGTATCTCGCGCTTGGGTGACTGGATTGCAACTGAGGTAAATGATGCGACGTGGTAGTGTTTCAAGTAGTCTGCCTATAACATCCGGGTGTAGTCCGGCCCGCGGTGGGTCGACAACAATGATTTTGTCGGAAGTAATGTAGTCGAGCGCTTTTTCGCTTGGTGCGAGCACGGCATGGGCATTTTTATGGAGCGACTGTATGTTTCGTTTCATTTCGCGGACGGCGTCTTCGTTGATTTCGACGAGCGTGACATCGTCGCCGCCGATGGTGAGGCCGATTGTCCCAACGCCAGAGTAGAGGTCGAGTATGCTCGTTGCTCCGTTGCTCACGAAATCATCGGAAACGGCTTCGCGCCGGGCTTCTGTCGAGTACGCATCGGCAGAAGCTCGAGCTGCAGATGTTTCCTCTGATTTGCGAGCGCCGTCGCTGGGCGCTATCTCCTTCATACCATCTTTCGTCTCAACCTCGCCCGTCGTGGTACAAACGCTATATTCTCGCATATCGCATAGCGCCTGTTCGTAAACAGGTATATTTACTTGGAAAAATCCTTCGGTTGCATAGCGAAACGGTACGTCGAGTATGGTGTCTGTCAGGACTATGTCGCCGAATGCAGCAAGACGCTTGGTGATGCGGCTCGCTGGCGAGCGTGGGTCGCTGTAGATGACTTCCCCACCTTGCGCACTAAATTCAGCCGCTTCTGTTTGAGAGATTACGTCTACTAGGTTGTCTTTGACGTACAGTTGCCAGACGCAATTACCCTTTTGGTCGGAGCGGATAAGTAGTGTTTTTAGCTGGCGCGCGGAGACATTTTTGGCCTGAAGTAGGTTACGAATTTGTCGAGCGAGAATGGTAATCTCTTCCCGTGCAAGGCTCGTGCCCGTAACGACAATTTTACCCTTCGTTCCTCTTCTAAAAAACGCCAGATCGAGCGTATCCGGTGTTTCGTCCTCGGAATCTTGGGGCGATGATCCATACCAACTAAACTCCACTTTGTTTCGGTACGCGAGCTGTACGTTGTCGGTGAAAATGTCGGTTTTGTTTGGTAGTACGACTTTATGGAGCTCAAAAGCCTCATCTACAAGCTTGGCTTTGTACTGTTGTTCAGATGTAAAATGCATAATTTGCCAAGGGCTGGTTGAAAGGTAGCTCTCTGGGTCGACCGGCGCGGCCCGTTCAGGACTTGGCTCGATAACGTCCGTGACGACGCCTTCGGCAAGTTTTGATTTCAGCTTAGTTAGGCGAGCTTCGACGGTTTCGCCGGGTAATCCACCCCATACAAAAACCTTTCGGCCATCTGCAAGTGTCCCGAGTGTTTGACCGCCACCAACGATTTTTTCGAGTTTTACGAGCTCAAGTGGAAAAGATTTCATTGTCCAACCATTATATAGGAAGTATACTACTAGCATATATGGCACGAGTAAAATTGTCAGAATATCGAGCGAAAACATTACTTGTTCCAGCATATCAGGGGCGACAAATTCGTCTTGATTCGTTAGAGCGTGATATTGCTATGCTTGACGACACCACTCGCTACGTCGTAAAAGTCGACCAAGGAGTAAAAAAGCGAGGTAAGCAAGGTCTTCTTGTTGTTGATGTCATGAAGGTTGACGTTGAAGAAATCGTAAAACGCCTGTCCGACAAAGGATTTACCCGCTTTATCGCCGAACCACTTGTGCTGCATAACGAAGACGATGAACAGTATCTCAGTTTTGAAAGAACCGCTAAAGGTGTGTGTATGACCTATGCGCCACACGGTGGTGTTGACGTCGAGGAACAGTCGCATGACATGCATTCGACGTATGACGTCAGCGAAGTTCCTCTTCCGGCATCGTTCCTTACTCACGTCATGACCGTAATGAATACAGAGCACTGTTCTTTTGTCGAAATCAACCCACTGCTTGTAAATGGTGGAACGTGTACTATGCTCGATGCTGCGGTACTGGTAGATAGCGCTGGAGAGGTCTATAGTCATTGGACCTGTGATGACGTCGTAGAGGCGCGGCATTTGACCGAAGCCGAGGCTGCCGTATCGGCTCTGAACGACAATGCAACAGCAGCACTGTCTTTTCGTGTGCTCAATCGAGATGGTGCGATTTGGCTACTGTTGAGTGGTGGCGGTGCGAGCATTACCATAGCTGACGAAGCGCACAACGAAGGTAAAGCGAGTTTGATTGGCAACTACGGTGAATATAGTGGCGGACCAACGACGGAAGAGACGTATCTGTATACGAAACAAGTTCTAAGCCAGATGTTTCAGTCGTGCGCGTCTCGTTTTGCTCTCGTTATTGCCGGTGGTGTCGCAAATTTTACGGATGTCAAAAAAACGTTCGCTGGTATTATCCAAGCTTTGGATGAAACACTTGACGATTGCAGGCAGCATAAGGTAAAAGTTTTTGTGCGCCGTGGTGGGCCAAATGAAAAGGAAGGGTTAGCGCTCATGGAAGAGTATTTGAAGAAGAACGATCTGTTTGGAAGTGTGCATGGTTCTAGTGCGGTGTTGACCGACGTCGTGCATGAAGCGTTGGAGTATGTCGATGCTTGATATTCAGTCAATTCGTGAAAACACAGGGCGGATGCTGGCGTTTGGGAACTATAAACCAGGGTATCAGGCTATACTAGATTTTGACTATCTATGCGGTAAAGTCGAGCCGTCCATTGTCGGTATTGTTACTACGGCCGCAAAATTCCAAAAGTATTTTTGGGGCGAAAAAGAAGTATTGATTCCTTGTTTTTCATCCGCAGAAGCAGCGAAACGAGTGCTTGGCAGCGTCGACTGGATGTTCAACACGAATTCTGCGAGGCGAGCACTTTCTTCGACGCATGAGTTTTTCGAAGCGTTTCCGCAGTCGCGCGGCGGTCATATATTTGCCGAGGACGTGCCGGAAAAACATGCGCTTGAACTACGTAGTCAATTTCCCGACAAAGTGATCGTGGGTCCTGCCGGCGTTGGATTGCTCGTACCGAGTGCGTTAAAGCTAGGAGTGATCGGTGGCGTTGATTACCGACAACTTCTGGCAAATAAGCTCATGTATGCTGGGTCGGTAGCGGTGGTCTCTGCATCGGGCGGCATGGTAAATGAAATCATAACTATGGTGGCGGCGACTGGCCACGGCATTAGTTTTTCGGTGTGCGTTGGGGGTGATCGCTTCCCTACACTTTCGCCGCTTGAAGCGCTTTTGGCAGCCGAATCCGACCCAGCGACCAAGCATATTGTCTACTACGGCGAACTCGGTGGGTACGATGAGTACGAGATTGCAACCATGCTCAAAGAAAAGAAAATCACGAAGCCACTGACCTGTTATATTGCGGGTGTCATAGACGAAGGTTTCGACACGCCGGTTCAATTTGGACACGCCAAGGCGCTTGCCGGTAACAAAAGTGAAACAGCCAGCGCAAAACGCACCGAGCTTTCTGACGCTGGTGCGATCGTAGCAAATTCAATGCAAGAGTTTCTGAGCTATATTCAGAAAATACCCGAGGACAAGTTTCCTACCGACCCTTCTGTCATTGGCGCTCGTCAAGCGACGCGATTTACCTCTACGATTTCGAGTGAACCAGTTGGAGGTTATGCATTTGCGGGAACGTTACTGCAAGATTGGGCCCGTGAGGGGTCTATAGCACTACAGCTAACAACTGCTTTGCTCGGGAAGAGACCAAAGTCACCGCTGACATCGGATTTTCTCAACACGGTATTTTTACTTTCGGTTGACCATGGTCCGCAGGTATCGGGTGCGCTGAATACTATCATAACGGCACGGGCTGGAAAAGGCATCGTCGATTCGCTGGCGGCTGGTTTGTTAACGGTTGGCCCAAGGTTTGGCGGCGCAGTGACCGATGCGGCTCGAGCATGGTTTGAAGGTGTTCGGTCGGAAAAGAATCCAGATGAATTTGTCGAAGACTATGCGAGCACAAAAAAACTTATAGGTGGTATTGGCCATAAAAAGTACCGACTTGGACTGTCCGATCCACGCGTCGCCATACTGGCTGAGTTTGCCGACAAGCTGCCGTCGCATCGGCATTATGACTTCGCACGCAGTGTCGAGACGGTGACGACGGCGAAAAAAGGATCACTCATACTGAACGTTGACGGGACTATCGCTGCGCTCATGCTCGACATTTTAGAAATCGAAGAGAACTATACTGTGGACGAGCTTCGTGAACTCATTGAAATTGATTTTTTCAATGCCCTCTTTATTATTCCACGCATCGTAGGTTTCACCGCACACTATCTTGACCAGAAACGCCTCGATGAAGGTCTTTTCCGCTTGCCTGACGAGGACGTGCTACTCACCGACTTGAATGACTTCTCCGTTTAGTTTGTCTCTAAAGTAGCCATCGTGACTAACGTAGATAACGGCACCGGAATATTTGCCGATGGCGGTTTCGAGTTCTTCTATGCTCGGTAAGTCGAGGTGGTTTGTTGGTTCGTCCAGTATGAGTAGTTGCGGGTTGTTCGCGAGCATGGTTATGAGCTGAAAACGGGCTTTTTGACCGCCGCTCAGCAGTCTGAGCGGTATTTTGCCATCGTTGTCTTCGAACAGGTAATCTTTCATGAGTCCCCGAATTTTTGTCGTCGTGATAGGTAGACTGCGGTCAAGGTACATTTTTTCTATAGCCTCTTCAAGTGACATATCAAAATACACTTTCGAAACTTCTTGTTCGTAAACACCGAGGCGAACGTGTGGGTCGCGGACGAGTTCTCCGGCAAATTGCGTGACTTCCGAGTTGGCAAGGATAGCTTTTATGAGCGTCGTTTTACCAGAGCCGTTTCGTCCTCTCAGTTCGAGAGCTTCCCCTTCGCGTAGGTCGATATTTATGCCGCTAAACAATGGCTTGTCGTAGCCAAGGCTTAGCCCACGAGACGACACAAGTACGTGTTTGCTGCGAGAGGTGTCGTTTTTCATGTTTATACGAACATTTTTCGCCTTGAATTTTTCGTATTGGACGGCGGTTTTGTAATTCAAATCAGACACAGAGTCTTTGTCGATCCAGAACGTCGGCTTTTCTTTTGCTTGCAGTTCAGAAAGTTCTTTGCGAGACATTTCTTCAAGTCGTTTGAATCGTTGTATAGTGCTTGGGTTGCGAGATTTTTCTTTGAACCGTTGGTATTTGATGACTTTTTCTTTGAGGTTTACGATTCGCCGTTCGATCATTTCAAACTCGTTCATTTGGCTGCCGGTTGAGGTGGCGTTTTGCTTCAGGTACGCATCATAATTCCCCTTAAAGCTGACAGATCCACCGTCTTTCAGTTCAATTATTCGGTCGACTTCGCGTAGCACGTCGCGGTCGTGGGTTATAACGAGGACGCTTTCGCGGGCTTTTTTCATCCAGCTTATAAATTGTTCTTTAGCGACGTAGTCCATGTGATTCGTCGGCTCATCGACAAGAGCTAGGCTTGCCTTTGAGTGCATGATTTTGACGACGTCGACAAGTCGTTTTTGTCCGCCCGACAGAGTTGAAAATTTGCGGTGCGCGATGCCGTCGAGCTGAAAACTGTCGAACTCGCGTTCAATTTGTTCTTCGATCTGGTAAAAACCCTTGTCGTTAAAGCGTTGCAAAGCCTCGGTGTACTCGCTAATTTTTCGGATATCATCCCCCATCGTTTCTGGGTAGGTTTCGATGATGTGGCTGAGGTGTTCGTATTCGGGCAGCCCTTGTAAGACGTATTGCAACACGGTTTCGTCTGCGACCTCGTGGTACTCCTGTTTGGTAGCGACAACAACGGCGCCGGGTTTAAATATCAGCTCACCGGTGTAGTCATCGTCGGCGCCGGTTACTATACCAAACAGAGTCGATTTGCCTATGCCATTACGCCCGATAACCCCGATTTTTTCATTGTCATCAATAGTGAATCTCACGTTTTTCATGAGAGATTTCGGTCCAAAAGATTTTTCGGTTATAGAGATATCGGCAATCATAGCTGTACTATGATAGCACCTGACGAATATTTATGGGCTAATACAGCGTCAATGTTGAAATAATCAACGGTGCTACGGTGTATTACATAGAGAACTACATAAAGCGACGTATATATCTGCGATAATAGCAACATGGCAAACGACGAACCCTCTACTACCGACGAATCAATCATTGCAAGCGTTATAGCTGGTGACGTTGATGCGTATGCGGAAATTTTGACTCGGTACGAAGCGAAGCTACATAGGTATGTCGTGTATCTCATTCATAATCAGACAATGGCGGACGACGTCGTGCAAGACACATTCATAAAAGCCTACCAAAATCTACAAGGGTTTAATGCGAAGTACAAATTTTCATCGTGGATTTACCGTATTGCACATAACGAAGCTATGAATGCCATCAAAAAAGTACGTCATTTGACCGATGATGACATCGATGAACTTCCAGAGTCTGGGTATGATCAGCGAGTCGAAGAGCTTGTCGACCAAGACATTCTGAAAACACACGTTCAGGGATGTTTAAGCGAACTTGACCCAAAATATCGTGAGATAATTCAGCTGGTATATTTTGAACACATGAAATACGAAGAAATCAGCGACGTCCTTCATGTTCCTACGTCTACCGTTGGCGTCTGGCTTTCGAGAGCGAAAAAACGACTAAAAGAACTTTGTAATCAGAGAGGAGTTAAACGATGAAAAAACAGCATGCAACAAAGCTTAGTGTGTCGGTTATGGATCAAATAAAAAGCGGCAAAGTACATATGCGAACACGGCTATACTTCACACTACTGAGCCTCGTTTCAGTCGGAGCAGTTATACTTGCGGGAATTTCCATTGCTTACCTTTCCAGTATCGTTTTATTCTGGGTCCGAGTTATGACGGCAGGCACAATGGCGTATGGCGCGCGCGCAAATTTGAGTGAATCGATCGCGTCATTTCCGTGGTGGGCGCTTATTTTGGCAATGCTTTTGCTGGTCATTACTGTCATGCTCGTGCGTAAACAAGGTCAGATGTACAGACATAAAACTAGCTCAATAGTACTCGGTATTGTTGCAGGCGCATCACTGCTTGGACTTGGACTGTTTCTGAGCAACGTCGGCGATTCGCATTTACCAAACGTATTAAACAAGCCCGTGCAAGGTTCAGGACAGGGTTGGCAGCGCAGCCGCTGAAATAATTAGGACGCCTCGGCTGTATTACATATGCAAACAAACGCTAAGAAGGAGTATTGCATTATGAATAAAGTATTAACAATCGGAGTTGCGACACTGGCTATTGCTGGCGTCGTTAGTGTCAGTAGCTTGAGCGCTTCGGCGCTCAATGGTAACGCAAATGGTAATGGTGTTCAAGCTGGTACTAGCCAGAGAGCCGGTCAAGGAAAAGGCGCACAGTCTTCACTCGAGGCACGAGCTAAGGTATTTGGCATGACTGTTGCCGAGTTAGAAAAATCGCTCGAGAACAAGACCATGTCACAGATCGCCGTTGAACGCGGTATGAGTGAAGAAACTTTTCAAGCCAAAATGACCGAAGCAGCGAAAGCTCGTTGGGAAGTTCGAGGTCTTAGCACCGAAGAGATAGCTAAACGCATAGCTGACCGCGATGCGCGTCATGCTGCGAACTCAGCCGATCACGAATTCGGTAGTGGCGACGGTAATCACCAAGGTGGTTACGGCCAAAACCGTTAGATACGGTTGTACCTATAAAAATCCTCTCACAATGTGGGAGGATTTTTAGATGAGCGAAGTGTATGTCGTCGTGAATATTTCCTTGAGATTTCTGCTGTTGCGGACTTTTGGTAATTTTATAGATGTTAGAGCCAGGTAAAATACCGTACGGAGTCACTTTTCATAGCAGCCTGATTGTTGATCCAATCGGACAATTTGCTATTTGAATGGAACCCTGTCAAGCGCACACTTTTCCGAACACTCTCTTTGAAAGGCTGGTGTGATCCGCTCAGTCCGGATTGCAACCGGGTACTGACCATCATGAGAGCCGACGAGTACTAACCCG
>CAYIYX010000026.1:0-12163 GCA_964367775.1 uncultured Candidatus Saccharibacteria bacterium
CCTGTTATCGAAATATATATAACGAGTGGTATACTTACCTTCGTAGTATTGTACACCATTTACGAGGAGAAATAAGTTCATGAAAGTAACAAAAGCGGTAGTAGCAGTGGCAGGTTGGGGAACGCGTATGCTTCCTATAACGAAGTCTATCGAAAAATGTATGTTGCCAGTGGGGACTCGGCCAGTGGTTGACTATGTCGTGCAGGACCTTTTGAAGGCCGGCATTAAAGACATCTACTTTATTGTTGGTGAGCAAAGTTCGCAAATACAGAGCTTTTATCACTCAAACGTTCAGCTCAATGACTACCTCCGCTCTAGAGGTAAAGAGCACTTGCTCGAGATGATCGAACCGCTGCAGGGCGTGAACGTGCATTATGTGACGCAACCGCTCAACAATGGCTATGGGACGAGTATACCAGTTGGTCTAGCAAGCCGATATGTTCGAAACGACGAGTCGGTTTTGGTAATTATGGGTGATCAGTTTTTCTACCGAACTGACGATGGCTCAAATGCGGCTGATCTAGTCCGTCTTGCAGAAGATAGTGGTGTTTCAGCGGCGCTGTTCGGCAATGAAGTTCCGGTCGAAGACGTGTCGAAGTTCGGCATTATAGAAAAAGACGAACAGGGGCATTTTGTGCAGATTCTCGAGAAACCAGCACCGGAAGATGCACCGTCGAACCTCAATAATTCAAGTTTTTACCTGTTCGACAAAGAACTCTTCGAACTAGCGCGGACACTGCCAGTGAACCCCCAGCGCGGTGAGTTTGAAGTAACCGATGCCATAAACGCCTACGTTGCAAGCGGTAAAAAAATCGCTGTCGGTACGGTAGCAGGCGAGTATATGGAATGCGGTAGCGTTGACGGTTGGCTCAAAGCCAACGAGATCATCATTCGTGGTTTGACGCAGTAGCTAGTTTTTGCCGTCAGCCAGTTGTGGGAATGCTGCAACGGGAGTACTATTAGGACAATAATACCTCAATGGGAGTGCGTATGGTTGATATTGACCGTGGTGAGGGTGGAGAATTTGTTAGGCCAAAAGAAATGAATTGGGGACTGGAGCCAGATGAGCAAGTGGCTCTGTTTGGTAATCCGAAGAAGATCGATAAATATACCCCAGAGGCCTTCCTGATTATGCATGAAAAAGTACGGCTTGCAGCAAAATATCTGGCGAGTTTTATTCCTGAAGATACGGTGTCTGATGAGTGGAAGGCTCGGTATGTCGCAGCGCTTCAGTTGCAAGAAGGATTTCGAGATGATCTAGGAGGTTCAGGTGTTATATTCCCCGAGTCACCACAAGAACTCATCATGTTGGAGGGGATTACGTCGTACGAAACGGCTAAGCATAGAAACTCCGATAGACGAGCAATCGCAAACGCGATGGAGCTTTCCACTCTGGATGGTCCGTTTGATACGGCGCAAGCACGGAAGGAGTATATAGCGGCATTGCTTGTTGAGCAGGACAACTTCTCGCGCAGAGGGGGCCATGGTGGTCCGACGTGGAGTGAGTTACCTGTAGCGCCGTGGGCCGTGCCTGAACAGGAATATCCCCTCAGAGACGTACTGAACAAACAGGAGTACGGTTTAGACTGGCAGAAAAATGGTAAGGAACTCTTTGAGCCAAGGGGCGTGCAATGGGGGTTGACTCCGGACCAGCAACGACTACTGTTTTGTGACTCGTTCTGGAGCGACCGTTCGAGAGGTGAAGATTTGAAATTGCAGGAGGTGAAGTTTGAGCTCGCAGTTAAATACCTAGCACATTTTCTGCCAAATAGCCCCGAATGGAACAACAGATTGCGCATGATTCGGGAGCACGACGCCAAGATTGTGGCCGAACGCGTTATCGGCAATCCGAACAAGCGTATTATGATCGCCCTTGATCCCGTGGGTGAAACAGCGATCAGGCGAGATATCGGTGAATCCGAAATTGCTTCTGAGCAGCGTGTCGATAGACTGAGTGAAGGGGCTTTAGAGGCGGCGTTTGAGAATAGTAGAGGTCCCGAACGTCAACCGGATGACGTCCTTCGAGGGAATTATGCGTATGATCTCATCAAGGGAAAATCGCCGAAGCCGCTCTGGAGAGTGTTGTCGCAAGATTATCCTACAATACCCAAAAAACAAAGAACCGAATAAAATCATATTCTATCCACATCGCCCGAGGAGTTTTCCACGGGCGTTTTTGGTTGTCAGAACAGAAAAGCGGGGGAAGACGCAAGGTATTTTTCACGACAAAAACGGAAAAAGTCAACAAAAATAATGCTGGAACATTGACAAAATATCAAGCTTATGCTAAGATGGAAATATGGTTAAAGATAACAAAAACACACAAACACAAATAGATGCAGCCGTAACGGCGAAAGATCCTTTATATGAGGATTTTCGGACGTCGGTCGTTATCGTGTCTCTGTTCGCGAACCTTACGGTTTTCGTGACATGGCTCACAACTATAGCGTAGATACGCTTAGTTACTACCTATAAAGGAAGAGTTAGTTCTTCCTTTATTTGGTTGGTTTATTTGTGAGGGCGACGTCTATACATCAAAATCACATCAGTTTGCTTTGTAGACCGTAAATGGATCGGTATCTGTTATGGGAGGGGATTATCCACAGATTTGCAAATTTATGGTGTAACTGTGGGTAGAATCTTTCATAAAACTATTGCATGTGGGTAGTGGTGGGTAGTAAACTGTTGTCAGTGGCATCTGCAGCAGCAAAAAAGCCAAGCAGGTAAAAAGAAACACCACCACAAAACATATCAACCTTAACACCAGGAAAACCAAGAGCCGAACAGTGGCAACGGTAGACTATTTCGAAAGAAAGCTTGACGATAAGCGGCGGTTAACCATACCGACCGAGCTTCGAGCTGAACTTTCGGGTGGCGTCGTAATCACCAGGGGCTTTGGCGAGTACCTCCATATGTATCCGCAGATAGTTTGGGACAACGACGTTGAACCAGCTCTCGGTGGAAGCATCCTCGACGAGACGGTCGCAGACCTGAACGTTCGTTTTCGAGAAGGCAAGACGGTTGTCGTGCCGGACGAGAAACAAGGACGCATTACATTGGAACAGCACCTCTTGGACTACGCGGACATCACACAGACGGTCGTCGCGGTTCGGGCAGGGAAATACTGGCGGTTACGGAAAGCGTAGGGTTTCTAAGCCAAGGCTCTTTGACAATTCGGCAAGACCAGATAAGAACACCCACGAGGTCAACTATCTGGCAGTCAGCAGAAGAACAAAGCGACTTCTGTAATCACCGCTTTTGTACTTTCGTTTTTTAACAAAAACACCTCCCAAAACTCCACCTCACACATAAGTCTCTCACTCTCTCTCAATGTCAGTGGGAATCTCCGGATCAAACGAGCACGCTCGTTAATTCACACCACAACAACTCCATTGACAAAACCGGTCATTTCACTCTGAAAAGACCATACAAAAATAAAAATATATGCGAAAACAAAAACTGACTGCTAGTTAGGTGACCTCGTAGAGTACAATAAAATGTACATATGAGCACAAAGATTCCACCACATCTTCTTACTGAGACCGAGCAATCGGAACCTCAGCTTCATATTCCTGTTCTTCTTCAATCGGTCGTAGAGCAACTTGCTCCGCGGCACGGTGAATCATACCTTGACTTGACTGCCGGATATGGCGGGCACGCGAGGGCTGTTATTGCATTGACAAAGGCGCCTGAAAAGGCGAACTTAGTCGACCGCGATCAAATGGCCATCGATGCGCTTTCGACACTCCGAGACAGTGGAGTTGAACTGATTCACGATGATTACGCTCATTACGCTGAACAAGCGGCTGAGCAGGGAAGAACATTCGATATGATCCTTGTTGATTTGGGGGTATCGTCACCGCAACTTGACAAGGCAGATCGTGGGTTCTCATTAAAACGAGACGGTCCACTGGACATGCGTATGGACAGGCGCCAGCATAAAACTGCTGACGACCTGGTCAACCATGGCTCAAAAGACTATCTTGCTGAGATAATTGAACACTACGGTGAAGAGCCGAGAAGTCGAGCTATAAAATTTGCTACGGCAATAATAAACGCTAGACCAGTTCATACTACAAACGAACTTGCCGAAATCATACGACAAAGCAGTCCTGGCGCGTACAAAAAGACGCATCCAGCGACTCGTACCTTTCAGGCTATACGCATCGCGCTTAACGACGAACTAGGTCAACTAGAACGCCTGCTAAACGTGATTCCAAAGCTCCTAAATAGGGGAGGGCGTGTAGCGATAATCAGCTTCCATAGTCTAGAAGATGGACGCGTGAAACGCTTTTTCAAAGAGCAGGCTGAGTCCGGTTACGAAGCCGAACTTGACCTGCTCAGGAAAAAGCCGACACGAGGGAAGCTCCATGACGTCACCAACCCGCGGGCTCGCAGCGCAACGCTGCGGACCGCCGTGAAAAAATAAAAATTTCCCCTCCAAAAATAAGAGGGCGAAGGAAAGGGTAAAAAGCGATGGCTATCCAAATAGTAAACAAGTCGCGCGCCCAAAAGGTCGAAGTTCGCGTTGTAAAACGCGCGTAATTTAGAACGACCTTCAAGACAGGCTACCGTGAGCCGGTTTATATAGCTGGCTCATGGGGCGCAATAACGTAAATCGCAGAAACCACCACAAAAATGTCATATTTTCGTACCTCAAGTCCTGAGGCGGCGGTGTTTCGAGCACGTCGTGAAACAGGCAATAATACAAAATGGCAACGTAATCAAAATACCGTTGCCTACACCGCACCAGTTAAAATGGGGCCTATTACACATACGGTTCTCGTTGCACTCATGGTAGCGGTACTGGGGCTGATTTATCTTTCGCAGATTACCAAGTCGAGCACGTTTGGGTATACTTTGCAGCAACAAAGCGATACGCTGGCGTCTCTCAGTGCAGAGGAGCAAGATCTTAAGATTGAAAATGCTCGGCTTCAAGCGCTTAACACCGTGAAAGACAGTAATGTCGCAAAGGTGATGACAACGCCCGTCAGTACCGAAACAGCAACTAACTAGCAAGAGACGTCACAAATTTTTCAGTGTGACGTTTTTTGCTAGTTACTACGGACCTCATTGACCTGAGCCTCAAATTCTCCCCCCGCCCCAAGCATTCGCTCGGCGCTAACTACTTATTTGTCTTGCCTCGCTGTACTGAAAAGATACAATGCTTGTCGGAGGGGAAGTGTTCAGACTCAGGTTTATATAGTTTCATAATGGTATAATTAAGTATAAGAAACATGTTTGACTTTAACGGATACGCACGAAGCGCTAACAGGCGCATGACATGGCTCGGCTGGGGCATCGGCCTGGTGTTTTTTGTTTTTGCGTTTCGGCTATTTTACATTCAAGTGGTGCAGGGTAGTTATTATGCTGACATCGCCAAACAAAATCAGGTGACGAAACTGACTATTTTTCCAGAACGAGGAACGATATATGCCATGAGTGGCGACGAGGACACCGTGCCGCTCGTGATGAATGAAACAGTGTATACCGTTTTTGCCGATCCGTACGAGGTTAAAGATATACGTAAGGTAGAAGAGGCGCTCAAGCGCATTGCGGGTGGCGAGGTTGTCAATGACTCGTTGCAATACCTGAACGATACGTCGAGGCGGTACCTTGTTTTGGCGCGACAAGTGTCACGGAAACAGGCAGAGTTGATTCAAAAAGAGAACTTGGCCGGCGTTGGTTTGCAAAAAGGCACGCGGCGGATTTACCCCGAGGGACAGCTGGCTTCGCAGTTGCTTGGGTACGTTAACGCCGACGGTGAAGGCCTGTACGGCGTCGAGGGGGCACTGGACGACCGTTTGATGGGTAGTAAAGGCGTTTTGCAGTCTATAACTGACGTACGCAGAATTCCTTTGACTATAGGAAATAGCAGTGTCGGAGTTCCAGCGGTCAATGGAGACAATATTGTACTTTCAGTGGACCGTAATGCCCAGTTTGAGCTCGAGCGGGTTTTGAAAGCACATTATGACTCGGCGAAACCAGAACACAGTAGCGCGCTTATTATGGACCCAAATACCGGTCAAGTGCTTGCAATGGCGAACTATCCGACGTACGACCCAAATAACTATTCACAAGTGACGGACTATAGCCTCTTTCAGAATCGTATTACAGGCAATGCCTACGAACCTGGTTCCGTTATGAAAACGTTGACGGTTGCAGCGGGGTTAGATCAAAAAGTTATTTCGCCGACCTCAACGTTTTACAATCCCGGCGGGTGTACCAGAGTTGAAGACGCGACAATCTGCAACGTTATTCGCAACGGTATTCTTAACCCCACGACACAACAGACCCTGGTGTACTCGTTCAATACAGGGGCGGTGAGCGTGCTTCGGTCGCTCGGCGGCGGTACTATAAACAAAGGCGGTCGTGACAAATTGTATGACTACTTTACGAACCGCTTTCGCATGGGCGAGGCTACGGGTATAGAGCAGGCAAACGAGGCTGACGGGGTGATTTATTCGCCCGAAGATGAACAGGGGAACGATGTTCGGTATGCCAATATGACGTTTGGACAGGGCATGCAGGTGACGATGATGCAGTTTGCGTCGGCCTTTTCCGCAACTGTTAACGGAGGTACATACTACCGACCAACGTTGGTGTACGGAACTGAAGATGCGCAGGGAAATGTCACGCAACAGCAGCCAACAGTCGTGCAACAAGGGGTAATCTCTCCAGAGTATTCTGCCGAGATGCGCGATCTGGTTTGGCATTCCCGGTACGACAACAACGGTAAAAAAGACGATCCAGCGGGATACCACGTGGCGGGAAAATCAGGCACAGCCCAGACGATTGACCCAAAAACTGGAAAATATACCGCTGACCGGACCGTTGGTAGCTATATAGGGTATGTGAGTAGCGCGAGTGGCATGCCAGAATATGTCATAATGGTACGTATGGATTTTGCCGCTGGCGGCACGTATGGCGGTTCTTATGAGGCAAATACGGCGTACGGTGAACTCGCTCGCTGGCTGATAAATTATAAAGGCATACCACCAAACTAAAAAAGGGGATATATGGGAGAAGTAATTTTATTGGGGCATCTGACACAGGAAATGATCAAGCTGACGGCGCTCGCCATGGTGGCGTTTCTATTTTCCATGTCGTTAACTCCTATATATACGTATTTGGCGTACAAATATCGGTTCTGGAAGCGACCACGTGATACGAGTACGACAGGGGAGCGGTTGACGGTATTTTCAAAACTGCATGCTGAAAAACATAAGCGACACATTCCGACGATGGCAGGAGTAATCATCGTGGTGGTTGTCACGGCCGTGACGCTTCTAGCGAATCTCGACAGGCGACAAACGTGGCTACCGCTCACGGCACTGCTTGGCGGTGCGTTGGTGGGGCTGATAGACGATATTATCAACATACGAGGCGATGGCAAGGGCGTGGGCGGCCTTCGCTGGGGAATAAAATTTACGATGATTTCGGTCGTTGCGGCCGTTGCTGCTTGGTACTTCTACTCCAAGCTTGGGTATTCAGGGGTACATATTCCGTTCGTTGGTGTATGGAGCTTGGGTTGGGTCATAGTGCCACTCTTTGCGTTCGCAGTTGTGGCGACAGGCAATGCCGTAAACATCAGCGACGGCTTGGACGGTCTGGCCGGCGGGTTGCTGGCTCAGGCGTATGGCTTCTTTGGGATTATAGCGGTGCTACAGGGTAATTACGGCATAGCTGGTTTTTGTTTCACCATACTCGGGGCGCTGCTCAGCTACATCTGGTTTAATATTTTCCCGGCTCGTTTCATGATGGGCGATGTTGGTAGCTTTGCAATGGGTACGTCACTTGGCGTTGTGGCTATGTTGACGAATACACTGTTTTTACTGCCGGTCATCGGTCTCGTGTTTGTCGTTGAAGCTGGTTCTAGCTTGCTACAAATCATCTCAAAAAAGTTTTTCGGCCGTAAGATATTTTTGTCAGCGCCAGTCCATCATCATCTTGAGGCGTCGGGCTGGCCAGAAGCGAAAGCTACTATGCGGTTTTGGGTCATAGGAGCGGTTTGTGGCTTTTTCGGATTGCTTCTAGCTCTCGCGGGAGGGAATATATAACGTGCAGCTCCGACGCTTTCCGTCTTCAGCCGTGAAAAAGGAGCCAACCGTTCGACGGCATCGGCCTGATTATCAGATAGTGTTGTTCGTGGGCTTACTCATACTTCTTGGTCTCATAGTTATTTACTCTATTAGCCCAGCGATGGTAGCACAGATCAACACAAATGCCGGTAGCTCTCTAGACACCAGCCATTTTATGCAGCGTCAAGTTATAAACTTGCTCATTAGCATTGCTGTTTTCGTGACGGCGGCGTTTATACCAGTGCAGTACTGGAAAAAGTACTCGGGGCAAATTTTATTGACTGGATTAGCGGCCTGCGCAGTACTTGCGGTGCTCGGACTTGTCATGAGCGGGGGTATAATCTTGAAAACCAATGGCGCCGTTCGTTGGTTTAATCTTGGCGTTACGACATTTCAACCCGCAGAGCTACTCAAGTTCGGTGTGATTATTTACCTGGCTACTTTTCTTGGCAAACAAGTCAGAGCAGGAAAGTTGAATGATGTGTCGGCGACGCTTATACCGCTCGGCATCGTTCTCGCGCTAGCGAGTCTGTTTATTATCGTGTTTCAGAAAGATATGGGTACGGGAATAACCCTTATAGGGGCAGTTGTGACCGTTTTGTTCGTGGCCGGAATTGACCGTCGCTGGATGACTATAGGGGTAGGGTTGTTACTAGCGGTTGGTATTTTGCTTACTATTACGTCGCCGCACCGCATGGAACGTGTCCTGACATTTTTTCAGTCGTCGAGCGCTTCGGATGCATCGTCGTACCATATAAATCAAGCGACGATTGCTCTTGGATCAGGTGGATTGTTTGGCAAAGGTCTTGGACAGGGCGTGCAGGCATTCGGATATTTACCAGAGGCGGTGAACGACTCAATATTCGCCATCATGGGTGAAACTTTTGGCTTTGTCGGCCTCATGGTTATACTTGCCCTGTTTGGCATGCTGCTTCGGCGCTTGCTACTCATCGTGAAAACAACGGTTAATGTGACAGATAGGCTACTCGTCGCCGGCGTTCTTGGGCTGACTGCGTCTCATATCATCGTTAACATTGGAGCGATGACAGGAGTATTTCCTTTGACGGGTGTGACGCTGCCGTTCCTAAGCTTTGGTGGGACGAGTCTTTTGTTTACCATGCTGGGCCTCGGAATCGTTTTCTATATTTCACGTTTCACAAGCCATCAACATATAACCGAGAAGGAGGACGCCAATGAAGTTGCTGTGCGTCGGCGGGGGGTCGGGCGGTCACGTTACGCCGGTTCTCGCCGTCATCAATGAGCTTGCGAAGCAAGATTCTGATCTGTCGGTTGTATTTGTTACGGACAAAGCCTTTCTGAAGCAAACACAAGGACTCGTACAAGAACGTATGTCAGTTCCTGTTACTGTGAAGACTATACCGGCTGGTAAATTCCGTCGCTACAAAGACATGGCGCTGTGGAAGCAGGTCATTCGTCCCGATGTGGGGGGTAAGAATCTGGTCGATATGTTTAAAACCGCAAGTGGCGTTATTCAAAGCATTGCGCTAGTAAAGCGCGAGAAGCCCGATGTCGTGTTTGCAAAAGGTGGGTACGTTTCATTGCCTATAGGGTATGCGGCTCATTTGCTGAAGATTCCTCTTGTTATTCATGATTCAGATGTTCGACCAGGTCTGACGAACCGTGTATTGTCTCGTTGGGCGACGAGGATTGCAACTGGCATGCCGGCTGAAAACTATACTTACGACTCCAAAATTGCGAAATACACGGGCGTGCCCGTTGGCGCAGGTTTCCGTGCGTTCAGCAAAGAAGAGCAGCGTCTGGCAAAATTGGCTTATGGCGTGAGCGGCGACCGTCCTCTCGTGGTGGCGACTGGTGGTGGGCTTGGCGCAAAGGAGATTAACCAAGCCATGCTCGAAGTGGCTCCAAGGCTTGTGCAGCGTGGATGCAGCGTCTACCACATTACCGGCAAAGGACCATTCGAGAAGATACAAAGCCAGGTAGTCGAAACAGATATGTACAAGGTGGTACCTTTTGTCTACGAAGGCATGTCACAACTGTATGGCGCGGCAGATGTGGTCGTGACGAGAGCTAGTGCCACCACGCTTCAGGAGCTTGCAGCAGCGGTGAAGGCGTCGGTCATAGTCCCAAATAGTTCGCTTGGTGATCAGATTGAAAATGCAAAATTCTATCAACAACAAGATGCGGCGGTCATGCTTCGCGACGAAGACCTTACCCAAAACCCGAGCACGCTTCTTGACACAGTAGTTGCGCTGCTAGAAAATGATGAACAGCGGAAAATGCTTGGAGAAGCAATCTCCAAATATGCGAAGCCAGAGGCGGCTCGAGATGTTGCACAGTTAATTTTAGAAGCGAAAGAGTAGGGAAGTGAAGGTGGGCTTGTTCAGAAAAAAGCAACGAGAAGTCATACGGCAGCCCCGTATAACTGATGACAATGAGGCATACGCTTTTCGGCGTAGCCGAACGATGACCGGATCTTCGTCGGACGCCGTACGAGCCGTGGCTGAGACACATGCCGACCTGCAGTCAGACCGCTTGAAACACCATACGCTTAAGGGGCAGCAGCGACGGATTCTGGTGTATTTATCGGCTACGACGGTGGTGATTGGTGTTATCGTGACACTTCTGAACAATTTCATACTGTCGGCGAGTGTGCAGTCCATCTCCGGCGTTTCTAGTAGTGTTTTGACGGTGTATCAACAAGCAGTAAATGAGTATCTTTCTTCACATCCAAACGAACGCTTCAGCCTATCGTTGCGCGCGGAAGCGCTTTCACGGGCGGTTCAGAAACAATTCCCAGAGGTTGCGTCGGTGAAATTGACCGTACAACCCTGGTTACAACCCGCTACGGCGTCAATAGTGTTGCGCAGTCCCATCGCGAGCTGGACTATAGGAACGACAAAATACTATATAGATGAACACGGAGCAGCATTTCAGCATAATTACGGCGTAGAGCCGGCATTGCACGTCGAGGACAAAACCGGCATAGATCCGAACAGCGCGGGAGCTGTTGCTTCTGGTCGCATGATTCATTTCATAGGTCGGCTTGTGTTCTTGCTTGGAAATTCGGGCTATACTGTCGAGAAGATAGAATTACCGCCAAATACGAGTCGCGAAGTAGATGTGCGGTTGCCCGAAAGGGGATACGTCATAAAAACAAATCTTGACCGCGACCCAGCAGGGCAGGTGGCAGATATCGTGAGCGCTGTGAAATTCTTAGACGGTAAAGGCTTGCGTCCGGTGTATGCCGACGTGCGTGTTGCATCTCGATTGTATTATAAATAGGTTTTAGGACCCTCCCTTACTCTTTTGGTAGTGTTCTATTTTTGTTCTGATTATAAAAATATAAAAACTATATAAAAACATAGGGAAGTAACAAAGTCAAACAAAAGTCAAAATAACGTGATAGTGGGGGGTGTGAAAACAAAACCGTGAAAAAGTCAAATGTCAGTAGCTGAGAATGTGGAAAACTTGTATGTCGTGACCGCAATGTATAAAACGACAACGGGCTGTGAAGAAAGTAGTAGCCTTGTCGGTGTTACAGAAGTTGTTAGAACGAGTTATTAGCAGCGAAGGGCCTTAAGCGCCAAAGTCCCCTGTTTTAGAAGGTATAACCAATCAACTCTAAGTACTTCTGTGTATGTCGCAAAAGATATATTGTGCGACATAGACTATATACAGCAAAGTTGATTACACGTGCGTCCCTTCATAAACCCGTTCCGTGATATTTTTGGTATTTTCCTGTTACTACTTCCCGCGTGTTTTGCTACACGCCTTTTCTTGGCAGTTAGACCATGATTTCTTTCTATATGCTACCAGCCATGTATTTATCGGCAACGCCAGCAAATACAAAGTTTGCTAAAATTCGATGTTCTAATTTTGTTCTATATGCTGCAGCCACTAGACTCTGAGCCTACGGGGTCAAGTGCTTGAGTATCTTTTTTCGGTGTTTGGTGAGAGTTGCGTAAGCTGGTAGCATAAAAAATCTCCCTGTTAGTTAGAGAGATTGTAGATACTAAAGTGTATTAGCTAGTTTGGCTGGCAAAAATGTTCAACGATAGCGTATGCGTTACTATACCGATTTGAGCTTTCTTTGTACCTTG
>CAYIYX010000027.1:0-12081 GCA_964367775.1 uncultured Candidatus Saccharibacteria bacterium
CTGAGAATAGATTTTTTGGAAGAAGGGGAATGCAGAAAGACACAGGGACAAAGGTCATTTGAATCACACTGGCCGGAGAAATTGCGCAATGAAAAAGTGATGAAGAGAGATGGAAGATGGGAGATGGGACAGGGCTGGCGCTAAGAGCCCACCTATGACGCCGACAGCGATCACACCAAATGCGAGTAGTGTGCTGTTTGTCGATGAACTCGAGGACAGGTCCGAGGTACTGCTGACGAGTGCCAGTGTGATAACTATGGTTCCGACAATGCTGATGACGCTTGCGAGGATAGTACTGAGCCAAGGTGTGGTGCTGCTGGCGTCTGACAACTTTTGAAATGCCCTGTTGAAAGTTGGGGTTGGTGTTGATGTGTCGCTGTCTGCGGAAGCGGTCTTGCGGGGATGTTTTTTGCGCCATACGAGGTAGCGCCAGAGGGCTATACCGAGTGCGGCTATAACGAGGATGCCGATGAGGATTTCAGTGCTGAAGAGGACGACCGAGTTTGTGCCAAACACGCCGGTAACGCTCAGGGTGTCGCCGGGAAGGAGCGAAGCTTGACTCTTTACGTAGAGGCCACCACGACCAATGCTACTAACGAGGTTGTCGGTCGATTTACTTTGGTATGCGTTGTTGGCCATATCTGCACCCGCTGCAAGATTGGCCGAGGCTGACGAACTTGTTTCGTACGTTCGTTTGCCCGTAGCTTCACGGGTGAACATATCACTGTCAAAGTTTACAGCGACGGTCGTTTTGTCGATCATTTGCTTCGCAAGGAGAGTGCGGACGTTGTAGTCGTATCGTCCCAGGAAACCACCAGTGACGAAGTTGCTTGTCGTGAAAGACACCAGTATTGAACCTTGTTTTTTAGGCTTGACCGGCTCTGAGAGCGTAACTGAATAGTCGCCACCATTATTTGTCTGAGTCAGGTCGGCGTAGTCAAACTTTGAGTCCTTTTTTTGGTAGTAGCTGTAGTAGTAATAGTCTGATGAGCTTGAGGTGTTAGTGTCGTAGTCAAAATCCTCATCGTATTCGCCAGCAGTACCCCACACAAGGCATTGTCTTGCGGAGTTATACGCAGCGTCGCTTTGGTAATAGGTAGTGCTTTTGTTTACTCGAGCTCGCCACTGGTCTATGGTTTCGTATGTTTGACAGGGCTTATCTTCCGTGTTTTTTGCGAGTATCTGCTGGGCTGACAAATTCTCTACCGTGACGTCTTTCGGTAGGGAGAATGCATACGTACTCATGTCTTGGTCGGCACTGGCGTTTTCAAAAATAATCCGGGCGTATACTACCGCCCTTTTGTCGCTCCGAAGCTGTACGGTGTAGTACTGTTTTTGGCCGTTTAACAGAGTACTTGAAGCTTTTGTCGATGTTGCCGGCAAAAACGCCAAAACAGTCGCGAGTAGTGCAATGATGATTTTTTTCATAGTCTCCCCTTAAGTTGTTATGGTTATTATACGAGTACTACGAAATAAAATACAGTAGATTTGAGCCTCATAACCTCCCCGCTCGTTACACACGCTAAACCGCCAACTGTGATTTTCTGTCTTGGTTTAGCTTGACGCAGGTGCGTCAAGTGCGACTCGGTGGAAGTTATGAGACTCAGGCCAACAGCTGTTGCCATCGTAACGAGAATACGCTACAATAAACTCACATGAAGCAATTCGTGTTGAGTCGTGGTTTTGGAAAAGAGAACGACGACTTGCCGACGCTTGAAAACGACCGAACGCGGTCGATTTTTATTTTAAACAAAGGAGAAAAACGGTGACAAAGTACGTGTTTGTTCTCGGTGGGGTTATATCTGGTGTTGGTAAAGGAATCACGGCGGCGAGCCTGGGGGCGCTTTTGAAGGCTCGGGGGTTCAAGGTCAGTATCCAAAAATGTGACCCGTACCTGAACGTTGATGCTGGGACGCTGAATCCAGCCGAACACGGCGAATGTTTCGTGACGAAAGACGGCGCAGAGACCGACCTTGACCTTGGGCATTATGAACGATTTTTGGACGAAGAAACGACGAAAAATAGCATTACGCTGTCAGGTCGTTTGTATAAGCAGCTGATTGAAGCCGAGAGAGCGGGCAAGTTCCTCGGGAAAACCGTTCAGATGGTGCCGCATTTCACTGGTTTGGTACAAGAAACCATCGCTGAAGCGGGCGAGGGAAGTGATGTACACATAGTCGAGCTTGGTGGAACCGTCGGCGACTACGAAGGTCTGGGTTTTGTTGAGGCGATGCGCGAATTTGCTTCACATCGCGTTGGCGATGTGGCGTTTATTCATGTTGTGTATGTGCCGTACCTCAAGGCGAGTAAGGAGTTCAAAACAAAGCCGGCACAGAATGCCGTGAAGGACCTGCGCGGTTTTGGTATAAGCCCCGACATCATCGCGGTTCGCGTTGAAGAAACGCCAGATGATTCGATCGTGCGTAAGATTAGCCTGTTTGGCGGTGTCGCGGAGAAGCGGGTTGTGTTGCTTCCGAATGCCGACACGGTGTTACGCGTGCCGCAAACGTTGTATGAAGCCGGCATTGACGCTCAGGTTATGGAGATCTTGGGCATTACGGGAAAGAAACCAGATCTTGAGCCTTGGTACGACATTGTAAAAAAAGCAACGAGCGAGAAAAAGCAGTCAGTGAAGGTTGGCATAGTCGCGAAGTATCTCGACAATGAAGACACCTACATATCTGTTCTAGAAGCCTTAAAGTCAGCGGCGTGGCACTACGGAGTTAATCTAGAGTATAAATGGGTAAATGCTGAAGGTCTCGAAAAATACGGCGACAGTGAGTTGAAGGACTATGACGGATTGCTTGTACCAGGTGGGTTCGGAACGCGCGGTGTTGAAGGCAAGGTTTTGGCCGCAAAATTCGCTCTCGAGAAGAAAGTGCCTTATCTTGGACTGTGCCTTGGCTTACAAGTTGCTGTTATAGCGGCGGCTCGGCGTGGCGGCGAACTCGATACAACCAGTGGCGAGCTCAATGCTGCTGCGAAACATCAGGTGGTGTACATAATGGCTGACCAAAAGGGTAAGGAAGCGACTGGTGGTACGATGCGACTTGGAAACTATCCAGCGAAGCTCGAAAAAGGTTCGTTAGTAGAGAAGCTATACCAGTCAACTGATGTTGTTGAGCGTCACAGACATCGTTATGAAGTAAATCGTGACTATGAAACTCAAATAGAAAAGGGTGGCTTGGTAATTTCTGGACAATCTCCCGATGGAACGCTCGTCGAGTTCGTTGAAGGTCAAGACCATCCGTTCTTCGTGGCGACTCAGGCGCACCCGGAGTTTCGTTCCCGCCCAACGCGCCCACATCCGTTGTTTGATGGATTTATCAAAGCTTTGACTTCTTAAATCCACTGACATTTACAGAGGCGGCGCTCGCGGCCTATGAAGCCTTTTGATGGGTTCGTGTTTTTTATGACAAATCCATAGCCATCGCAGTATGGACAGTTTTTTGCTCGAAGTTTGCGTTCAAAACCTTCCGTGGCGGGATTATCTGGCTGAAAAAATAGACGTTGGTCATATGCGGCGTCAGAAAAAGGGTCGTAGTGGCCGGATGCGTGCGTCGAAGGCGTTACTGGCGTGTATTGCGCGAGGTCTTCAGCTGAAAGAGACAGGAGCGTGTCGTAGGCGGTTTTTATAGCTATAAACTGCATGTTGCTCCCTCTTGTGTCTGGGTGGTATATGAGGGCGGATTTACGGAAGGCCTTTTTTATAGCAGCCTTGGTGGGGGTTCCGCTGAGCTCGAGTAATTTCAAGCAGTCGGGTATGGTCACGCGCGGATTTCCCGTATAAGTTCGTCGAGCGTGTCGCTCATGGCAACGCCGCATGATGCAAGGTAGGCGGTTTTGGTGGCAGCGTCTTCGGCACGGGCAGAGACGATAGCGCCGGCGTGGCCGAAAGTTTGTCCCGGGGGGAGTGAATGGCCAACGATCAGCCCATATAGCGGCTTCGTGATATGTTCGTCTATATAGTTGGCGGCGCGAATTTCGCCTTCACCGCCAATTTCGCCAACTAGGACGATTTGGTCGGTGAGAGGGTCTTCTTGTGCAATTTTTAGGGCCTCCGTAAAGGTCATACCCTGGACAGGGTCACCGCCGATTCCGAGTATCAGTCTTTGGCCGATGCTTTTTTTCGTGAGCGCATCGGCGAGTTCATAGGTCAGCGTGCCGGAACGCGAAACAATAGTGGTGTGTCCCGGGGAGGTGATGTGCGAGGCGATAATGCCGAGCTTGTGTGAGCCGGGTATTATGAAGCCGGGACAGTTTGGGCCGACAATTGTTGTATTTGTCGCAACGGATTTCTGATGAATCAAGAGCATATCATGAACCGGTATGCCTTCGGTGATGATGACGATGAGTCGTATGCCAGCGTCTATGGCTTCAAAAACAGCGTCCTTCGCAAAACGAGCGGGAACAAATACGACAGAAGCGGTTGCTTGATGTGCTGCGACAGCGTCTTGAACGCAAGTATAGACCGGTACGCCATAGACCGTTTGACCGCCTTTGCCTGGAGTGACACCGGCGACAATGTTTGTTCCGGCCTGGAGCATCCGTTCGGTGTGGAATGCGCCGTGATGGCCGGTGATGCCCTGGACGATGACGGGTTGGTTAGTGAAGGGTAACCCTGCTCGAACCCTGCCGTCCTCTGCGCGCCCCATACGTCCTCCTGCTCCACGGCTTCGCGCCGTGTCTGACACTGTTTCAGTCAGGTCAGAATCGGGCTGCAGATGTATCGCAGCAGGAGTATGGGGAGCGCTTGTAGGATCGAGGGCTAAGTTTATGCACGTTCTCAAGTCAGGCTGCAGCGCAATGCCAGCTTTGAGGAGCAACTCGGCGGCTTCGTCTCGGTTTGTTCCTTCAAGACGTATAAACAACGGGACGAGGTCTGGAATTTGTTTCGTCGCGGCTATGATTCCCCGCGCAATATCGTCGCAGTGAGTGATTCCGGCAAAAATGTTAACGATAATACTCGTCACGCCAGACATATCGTTGATGACTCGGAGATTTTTTACGAACACCTCTTCACCAGTGCCTCCACCGATGTCGAGGAAATTAGCTGGACGGCCACCAGCGGCGTAGATGGTGTCCATGGTGCTCATTGCCATACCGGCGCCGTTTGCGATAACTCCTATAGTGCCACCGAGTGGTTTTATGCTCGCTGGCTCTGGCCAGTTAAAGTCGTCATGTCGAAATTGAGCATTGTCGTCGACCATAACTTTGGCATCGGCGCACACGAGCTGGTCAGTATGGGTGACGACAAGAGGATTTACCTCAAGAAGCAGTAAGTCGTTGTCGCAAAAACATCGTTCAAGTTTCTTGAGTAGTGGCGACAGAATTTTTTCTGGAGTGTCGAGGATGCTCGATAATCGTTCGTGCGCTCGGGGGTCTTTACTGTCTATAATGAGCACGCCGCCGCTGTGCGATTCTATCTCGACACCGCCAGTGCCGGAGGCAATCCATTCTATACGGCGATCATCACGGTTAACTTGGAGGGAAATATAGAGCTCGCGTTGAATGTTCAGAGCCTCTTCGAGAAGCAAATGAGCCGGTGTATGGCCTTTAATCTCGAGACGACCAATGGCTGCTATGGCATCGTCAAGCTCGTGCGTATTTTTTACGAGTTTAACCCCACCGAGTTTGCCGCGTCCGCCAACGGGGACTTGGCTTTTTACGACGACTGGAAAAGATATTTGACTGTTTGAAGCGCCCACTGGTATGACGACACCGGCTGGAACAGACAGTCCAGCGGTTCGCAAGAGTTCTTTTGCTTGAAATTCCAACAACAGCATACATTCTATTATAGATCCTTGATGCTAAAGAAGTGCTGATTATGAGCATTGAATGCCGATAGGTCGCAGTTGCGACGTTTTCTGACCATGCCCGCTGGGGCATTTTTTATGACATATTTCGGATATTTCAGAGGGAGAAGTATAATTTATAGATATGGAAAAGATAGCGAGAAATGTTGCGGAAATTGTTCAAGATGCTTTTGGAGCTGAGGTTAATGTTGTTTTGACGCGCCCTGAGCCAAAGTTTGGCGATTTTGCGACAAACGTTGCGCTACAGCTCGCCGGAAAATTGGGCCGAAATCCACATGAGATTGCTGAAGAACTTGCGGCGAAACTTCGTGAAACAGGTGAGTTTTCAGAGGTGAGCGTGGCTGGTCCCGGGTTTATCAATCTGCGCTTAAGTGATAAAGCACTCGTCGAGTATGCACTTCGTGAACCAACCAAGGTGCACAAGGGGAAAACGATTGTCACCGAATATTCTGACCCAAATCCGTTTAAAGTTCTACACGCTGGGCATCTGTATACGAGCATCGTGGGTGATGTTATATCGAACTTGCTTGAAAATGCCGGCGCGACGGTTCATCGCGTGAATTTTGGTGGCGACGTGGGTTTGCATGTGGCGAAGACGATGTGGGCTATATTGAAATATCTTCAAGGAGCAGACGTCGACAAGCTAATGGCGATTCCGGAAGATGAGCGGTCAAGCTGGATGGCAAGTTGTTATGTACAGGGCACACAAGCGTATGAACAACTTCCTGAGTTAGCAACCGAGGGTAGCTTCGTGAGGCCTGTCGGGGGGATGCCTAAGCTCGACATAGTGTTACTTAATCGAATAATCTATAGCTACTGGGGGGATCGAACAAATGAAACTCAGAATTTCCCTACAATAGTAGAAGATGATCGGCATATTTCTAGCTTGGATATCTATAAGATATACGAGATCTGTCGCAAGTGGAGCTATGACTATTTTGACGCGTTTTATGCACGCATTGGGACGCCATTCGAAAAATATTATCCCGAGAGTCAGACTGCTCTAGTTGGCCTCAGGACAGTACATGAGCAACTCCAGAAGGGTGTTTTTACCGACAGCGACGGCGCAGTAGTATTTGAGGGAGAGAAATACGGGTTGCATACTCGGGTGTTTATCAACTCCGAAGGATTGCCGACATACGAGGCAAAGGACGTTGGCCTTAGCATGTTGAAATGGGAAGACTACCATTTTGATGAGTCAGTTATTATTACGGGCAATGACATCACTGAGTACATGAAGGTCGTGTTAAAAGCTATCGAACAGTTCAAGCCGGAACTTTCGGAGCGAACAAAGCATTTGACGCACGGCAATGTGAAGCTTGCGGGCGGGGTGAAGATGAGTAGCCGTAAAGGCAATTTCCTCCGTGCGATCGACGTGATCGACATAGCAGGAGCAGCAAACGAAGAAGCGACGGGCGGTAGAGATGAGCGGGTAGTGCTCGCTGCGATTCGCTACTCATTCCTCAAAAACCGTATCGGCGCGGATATTATTTTTGAGCCAAAAGAGTCGGTCAGTTTACAGGGGAACAGCGGTCCGTACCTGCAGTACGCGCACGCACGGGCTTGCTCAATCCTGCAAAAATCAAGCATGCAGATCTTAGATCTTAGATCTGAGATCTTAGATCTTGAACTGGGCGAGCGTTCGTTGCTCGTTAAACTTGGTGAATACGCAGAAGTTGTTGAAAAAGCAACAAATGAACTTCTCCCACACCAGATCTGCACGTATTTATATGAGCTCGCTCAGGAGTTTAATCGCTTCTACGAAAAATGCCGCATCATAGGAGACGAGCGCGAGGGGACTCGCCTGTCGCTTACTATTCGCTATAGAGACACACTAGCGAACGGGCTTTCGGTACTTGGCATAGCTGCACCAGAGAAGATGTAACCGAAGACAGCATAATTGACAATCTAGAAAAAAATGATATTATAGTTTAATGTCATCTGTTAGTATTACTGCTGAAGGCCTTCGGGACTTTTACTCTGGGCATTATCCGCGTCATTACCGTCATGACAGCCCTGTTGAGTCACGAAAAAGCATGGCGAAGAAGGTAATAGGAGAGGTCGTCCACAACCGAGCTCGGAATATTCTCGATATTGGTGCAGGTCCTGGTGATGTTGAAGGTAAAATAATCGGAGGAATAAAAAGCTCCCTTGTAACCAAAGGGCTGCTTCCTGCTTTGCATTTGGTCTCGCTCGATATTGCCACCATACCCTCGCATCGACTTATAGCCCCAAAATCGCGACAGCATGTGCGAGCCGACAGTAGGCAGATGCCATTTTCTAACGAAACCTTTGATGTGGTGTTCAGTAACCTTTCGATTGATATGCTGAGGAGATTCGGTGCAGATGATTACGACAAGGCCATGGCAGAAACGGCTCGTGTTCTAAAAATGGGCGGGTCGGCTTTGCTCTTCTTTCATCCTCACGAGCTTTTTCGGACATTATCAGACTTAAACAAGGACGATGCTGATTTTGCGGCTGGCTATTTCGACGGCGATGACGCCCATAACCCTTTTTATGCACATGAAGACGAAATATGCGAAGATCTAGAACGTTTCGGACTTGATCCGTTAAGTATCGAGACTCGAACGAGCGAACATGAAGGGAATACCGAGTCTTGGTGGGAAGTGAAAGCTAAAAAGACAAAGAAGTAGTGATATGGCTACCTAAGTACTCTATGCCCGATGTCGCGGCGGTACTGCATACCCGCGAAGTGAACCCCTGTGTCGCCAATGGCGGCTTTGGCGGCGTTCGAAGCGTCAAGGATTGATGCGCCGTAGCTCGTGACGAACAGTACGCGGCCACCAGATGAGACGATTTTGTCCCCGTCGGTTTTGGTGCCGCCGTGAAAAATCATCGTGTTTTTGTATGGCCCACTGAGGCCGAACAGCTCGTCGCCTTTTCTCGGACTGTCGGGGTAGCCGGCAGCAGCCAGGCAAATGGTGAGCGCAGCGCCGTCGATGGCCTTCGGAAGGTTGACGCTTGAGAGTTGACCGGCGGCGGTATTGTAGAGCATGTCGTATATGTCGACGCCATTTTGCACCAGCAAAGGAATGAGCACCTCTGTTTCTGGGTCGCCAAAGCGGCAGTTGTACTCGATGACGATTGGGTCGCCTGAGAGCTCTTCGGCGAGCATGAGACCGATGTAGATAACGCCTTCGTAGGGAGCGCCTTCGGCTGCCATACCTGTGACGGTTTTGTCGGAAATGTCTTGAATTTGTTGCCATAGAGCTGCAGGCAAGACATTTTCAGGAAGTGGCGCATAGGCGCCCATGCCGCCAGTGTTAGGGCCGGTATCGCCCTCGCCGATTCGTTTATGATCTTGAGAAGCAAGTGGGATAACCTTGGCTGCGGTTCCATCGCTGAGCACAAAAATGGAAACTTCTGGGCCGTGGAAGCGCTTTTGGATGACGAACTGTGAGCCGTTACCGTCAACGCTTCCGTTTGAGATTTTTTCGACCGCGTCGGCAGCATCTTCGGCGTTGTCGGGCAAGAAAACGCCCTTGCCTCCAGCTAATCCGTCGGCTTTTATGACGATATTTTCGGCTCCACCGAAGTCCTCGATAGTTTTTGCGGCTTCATTGGCTGAATGAACAACAGCTGAGTCAGGAATGGAAATGCCATGACGCATCATAAATTCGGTTGCGAAGGCTTTGCTACCCTCGAGTTGGGCTGCGTTCTTGTTAGGGCCAAAGACGGTTATGCCGGCGGCTCTCAGGGCGTCCCCGAGTCCGTCGACAAGAGGAGCTTCAGGGCCTACGACAACAAGGTCGATGTTTTTCTCACTACAAAAAGTCAAAATATCAGCGTGCGTCTCAAGCGAAATATTTGAGCATTTTTCAGCGTTTGCTGTACCAGCGTTTCCTGGGGACACAAAAACTTCAGATACTTTGGTAGACTGCGCTACTCCGTAGGCTAGGGCATGCTCACGCCCGCCACTGCCGATGATTAGAACTATGCTCATCTTGCCTCCTTTTTGAACTGTTGCTGGCTCACAATAAACTGTGCGACATCTTTTGCAATGTTGGATTTTTCAGCGGTCTGTACGCGTTCGAAAAGGGTCTCAGCGGTGTCGTCTTCTTCGATCGGCACGTGATGCTCAAAGATCACTGGGCCCTCGTCGTAACCATCTGCCACAGTGTGAAGACTTTGGCCAGCCTGATGGTGTCCTTGCTGAAGAACGTACTCTTGTACGCCGACACCATGATGGCCTTTGGTAACGGGGAGTAACCCTGGGTGCGTGTTGATCATGCGGGCTTCGTAGACACTGTCGAACTGGGATTGCCAGCCGTAAGCCTCAACTATTCGTGGGCCCATTTGCTTCATATACCCAAGAAGTAGCACGAGATCGATTTCGTGCTCCTGTAGCACTTGTAGTATAAAATCTTGCTCTACTTCTGTTTGTTGACCCGGTATAACGGTTTCGTTTTCGGCAGGTAGACGAGTTTTACTGTTAATAACCAGTGGGCGAATATGTAGATTGAGCTCTTTGTTGAGGTTGGCAATGCGTTCAAAGACCTTGGCGTTCGGGTTGTTGCCAATAAGCAACGTGACTTCAAAACCGAGGTTGAACTTAACGAGGTCACGCACGAGAGCTTCGGCAGTTGAACCGTTACCGGAAGCAAATAGTGCAACACGTGGTTTTTTCATAACGACGGTTTTTTGCCCGAGGCTGACAGTTGCATATTCTCGGTGTTCGATGGGGCGTATCTCGGCGGCGCGTTCACCTATAGATACTGGATAGTCACCGTTGAAACAGGAAGCAGAGAACACGTTTTCCGGTAGGCTGGTCGCTCGAACCATGCCATCGTACGAGAGAAAATGTAGCGAATTGGCCCCGACGTAGTCGCGGATACCAGATATAGGCATGTTTGCGGCAATGAGTTCGTTTTGACTTGGCGTGTTGATGCCGTAAAAGTCTGGGTAAAGCACTGGCGGTGAGCTTATGAGAAGATGTACCTCGGTTGCACCGGCTTCGCGGAGCATGGAAACGACTTTTCGCATGGTCGTACCGCGGACAATTGAGTCGTCAACTAGGATGATGCGGCGGCCACGGATGGATTCGACTATGGGGTTCAGTTTCATAGTGAGGTCACGGGTACGCATGGCGGCGGTCGGATGGATGAATGTGCGGTGGATGTAGCGGTTTTTTATGAGGCTCATTTCAAAAGGGATGCCACTTGCTTTCGCGTAACCGAGCGCTGCAGAGATCGAAGAGTCGGGGACGGGTATAACGACGTCGGCGTCGATCTTGTGCTCGGCGGCCATTTCTCGTCCGAATGCCAGCCGTACCTCATTCACATTCTTACCGAGCATGTTGCTGTCGGGGCGCGCAAAGTAAATGAACTCGAAGATGTCGAGTCTTTGGGTCGTCTTTTTCATACGATTTGACTGTAGTCCGTCTTTGTTGATGCTCAATATTTCGCCTGGCCGCACTTCTCGTATGAACTGAGCGCTGACCGTGTCGAGAGCGCAGGTTTCTGATGCAACAACGTAGGTGCCGTCGACCTGCCTGCCAAGGGAGAGGGGGCGTATGCCGCAGGGGTCGCGGAAAGTAATTAGTTTGTCTTTAGTCAGTAAGACGCAGGAAAAAGCACCGGTAAACAATGCGTAGCAGTCGCGGATAGCTTCTTCTGGCGTTAGTCCATCGTCAAGTTTTTCGCAGATTGCCGCGAGCATCATGCCAGTGTCGTTCAAGTAGCGGGTCGATACTTTTCGTTGTGACAAATAGGCTTTTAATTCGCTCATGTCGGGAAGGTTTCCGTTATGGGCAAGGGCTACGCCATGTTTTTTATGTATAAATGGTTGGTTGAAGCGTTTCAAACGCCCGCCAGATGTTGAGTAGCGGTTATGGCCAATGGCGATGTGTCCCGGAAGTTTTTCAAGGTCTTCTTCGCGGTAAACAGAAGTGACGAGACCGCTGTCATTATGGGTAAAAATGGCTTCTCCGTCAGAGGTAGCTATGCCGGAACTCTCTTGTCCGCGGTGCTGCAAGGCGCATAGGCCGTAAAATGATAAACGAGCCGCTACTTGGCTCGTTGCAAATACCCCAAAAACTGCGCATTTCTCTTGAAGTTTGTCGGAAGTTTTGAGAATCGTCACCCGGTCTCCTTTCGTGCCAAAGAGGTTATTACTGGTCCACCCGTTGTTTACTTCTAGTATATATTGTACGAGGAAACGGCCATTTTAGCTACCTTATCTAGCAAAGCCCACGTACTTTCGCCGTCGCATGAACTTTAGGGCAATGACCGTGCTCATGCCGGCC
>CAYIYX010000028.1:0-11967 GCA_964367775.1 uncultured Candidatus Saccharibacteria bacterium
ATACTGGCGGTGAAATCAACATAGAGTCAGATGTAAACGAAGGCACGCAGTTGCTCATCTCCACCCCCGTCGCGGGAAAAGCTCCTCTTCCTACGTACGCTTAGCTTTCGGCTTTTTCTCGGGTACAACTTTGACCGGCTCGGTAGTGTACTGATCTTTCATGCCAAGTACTACCATGCCGACGCCGACAAGTATTGCGACTAACGCAATAGACACGCCGACAAATGGTACGACGCTCAATACTCCAAGAACCGTAGCCCCTAACAATGCACTAAGGAGAGGACCACTGCGACGACCGGCCAACATAAAGCGGCCTATACTGTATGCAACAGGCACGCCGCTGAGCATCACGACAAGCATCAGAGCGACACAAAGAGCTATGGCGGCATATGACCCGACAGCCGACACCATAAGCAGTAGTATTACGAAAGGCGCGACCATGAGCGTCGCAAGACCAACGAGAAAGAACGTGCCAAACGATTTCAAGGTAGTACCGTTACTGACCCGCTGTATATACCGTGGCAACGTAAGCGTCACGAGAGACGCAAATAGTATAAACGAGGCTACGGCCAAAAAGGCAAATAGTATGATCGCATTAAGATCGGCTTTCTTTCCGCTAAAAATACCCCCCGCAGTGGCGTCATGCGTAATTTTACCGGCAACAACGCCGCTCGGTACAGATGACTCATTATTGCTCGAGTATAGTAGATTTCCACCAACTTTTGCAGATGATGCGACACGAAGCTCGGTGACGTCGCTGGTGACGTCCCTTCCTATTGTGCCACCAACTGAAATCTCGGTACCACCCAGAGTAGCGTCTCGACCAACCGTACCCGAGAGGCTTACCTGACTACCTGTCGCCACTACGTCTCGTCCTATCTTTGATGAGGCATCGGTCGTTATGGTGGCGCCAGCTAGCGTTGCACTGCCGTCAATTGTTCCCTTCACGAGCACTTCCGCCCCCGCCAAACGAACATCTCCGCGTACGGTTCCGTCGATAGTTATATTCTGACCCGCACATAAAACATCTCCCTCAACGGTACCGCTTATAGTCACATCCTGGCCTGCGCAATACACATCACCCTTCACGGTTCCGGCGACCGTAACTGTTTCGCCAGCAAGATATGCCGAACCATCTACTGTCTGGTCTTTCGTAACGGTGGTCAGTTTGTCGGAAGCTGACGTGAACGCCTCAGCAAATACCGGAGCCGCTTTTACGCCAAGCGTCACTGCTAAAACTAACGCGACAAATAGTCCAAGTCGTTTCATCACTCTCCTCCTGGGCGCACGTGTATGTCGCTCAAGGAAAAACCGTACTGTTCAAGCGCGTCGACAACCGCCTCTTTGTCACCAATCTTATACTCATGCGCTAGTGCGTCTAGAAACTCACCTTCTGAGTCAAACAACTGACCGTCGAATTCGTATGCTGTACCCATAGTGACCTCCCGTTTATACACAAATTATACCATGTGTCTCAAGTTCAGTCATACCTACCTTAGGCTGCTTTTTGTTCGTAAGGATCAACCTGTTTCAGCGCTATCCTTGCGGCCGCCAACTCGTCGGGATCGTTCACGACCCCTGCTCGTATAAGAGCGAGCGCCATTCCTATGCGTTTTTTTTCCTTTTTATCTTCTTGGCGTTTTTGCGCAAGTCTAGCTTCGTCGTCCCGATAATACACGTCCACATCACCAAATTTTATAAGGTACTCTCCTTCCAGAACACTTCTTGCGGTTGTGTAAAAGCCGAGTGCAGCGTCTCCGCCTCGTACTTTCATAGCTTGAACTTCTCGAAAATAGTCATCATTATAGCGATCTCCGCCACCAAGAATCGGAGAAAACCTGCCCAAAGTTTCCTTCATTGCTTCTATAGTAGGTTTGAACGCCTCTGCCACCTCTTGCAACGTCTCATCATCCCATGTTGGCGTCAATCTACCCATGTTCTTTAGAGCCTCTTTCCTGGCCGCGAACCGTTCCATGGTTCCAAATGTTTCTACTGCCATATAAAACTCCTTCTCTGAGCGCCGTAACGCTCTAACATTTTATGTATATAACACTCCCACCTTAGTCCTATTTACCAGAAATCTCAAGCTCTACCAGCCACCTGTCACACCGCAGTCACGACGCCTAAGAGTATAAGTGAGGCTATGGCAACACCAAGAACAACTCGGTACGCTACGAACAACGAAAAGTTGTGGTTCGAAACAAACTTTATGAGCCAAGCTATAGCCACGTACCCTACCGCAAACGAGACCAGCGTTGCCACTATAGTCGCTGACCAACCAACACCCTCAGAAATATTCTTCGACTGCGTTATTGCCTCCAGACTACCCGCCGCCACCAGCGCTGGTATGCCGAGAAAAAAACTAATCCTCGTAGCCGTCGAACGGTCGAGGCCACGGAAAAGACCAGCCGCTATGGTCGCACCAGAACGCGAAACACCCGGCACAAGTGCCACACACTGCGTTGCGCCTATAATAAGCGCGTCTTTAAGCGTTATATCCTGTTCATGCCGCTCTTCCTGCGACTTTTTGTCCGCCCACCACATAACTAAGCTCCAGACTATAAGAGCCGTGACAATCACCCAAAGACTACGAAAAGTTGTTTCAATTTGATTTTTAAGCAACAATCCGACCACGGCTATAGGCAGTGAACCGTAAATAACGTACCAACCCAAACGGTAGTCAGACTTCCGCTCTTTTTTATCAAGTAGCCCCTTCCACCACGCCATAGCTAGCCGAGATATATCGCTCCAAAAATACACGACAGCTGCTGCAATTGCTCCAATTTGAATAATCGCCGTAAAAGCCAGTATTCCCGTGTCGTCTATCTGGTATCCCATCAGTTTTTCGACTATCATCAAATGCCCAGTACTCGACACCGGTAAAAACTCGGTCAAACCCTCGATAATTCCTAAAATAATCGCGTGTAGTAAATCCACTATCCCTCGCTTACGTCATTACTCTTACCCTACCTAGTATACTTGCTCATATATAATGTGCCTATGGGTCGCATCGTCTCCTCAGTGTTTTTCAATTGCGAGTCCATACTACTATTTACCCACGAACACGGAAATACCTCGTAAGCAGGCCGTCGAAAAGTAAGTGCGACAGATACCCAACGACAGCCGCGCCATAAAAGATTGCACAGATTGGTACCATTTTCGAGTCATACAAATACGGTACAACGACTATGGGGAGCGGTACGACAAACGCCGCCCATTTGGCGTGCGTCCAGCCGCGGTGATTCGTCAAAATAGGCAACATCGCAATGAGCCCTAAAAAAGCCGCCGCGTGGACATTTCCAGCCCAAATGAGCGCAACATCCAGCCCAAAAACCACCCAGTAAAATATATCCTGCGCCTTACTATTTGTGTCGACGTCTGGAAATAGCCCAAACAACATCGCCAACACAAAAACTGCCGCTATAGCCTGCCAGCCATGCAGCAAATTCGCATACTCCGCCAGGCGCTGCACTGGCAAAAATAATATCACGCCGGTATAGACCGCTGCCCCAACGAACCCACCAACCAAATGCCCTTTATAACTCGCCATAGGATTATTATATACGAAAAAGCTCTAGCTTACTTTTGGGTAGTAAGCTCTACCAACCCCCGCCGCCGCCACCCCCACCGCCGCCACCAGAGGATCCCCCACCTCCAGAACCGCCAGTGCTCGAGCTCGCAGACGATACTGCGGCAGTAGAAAAACTACTCATTGCAGTTGAAAATGCGGCCGCGTTAAACATCGCTGATCGTCCACTATACCAGTCCGGTTGCGAACCGGCCGTTTCGTAGTAGCTACCCAACTGCTTGTTCCACTCTTTTTCTTGCCCGAACAACACGGCATACGGCAGTACGCGTTCGTATAATTTCACTAACTGCGCACTGTCCGTACCATCTGCCACGCCCGCCACTTTTTCCGCTCCTTCTGGGCTTTGCAACATCTTGATTCGCTCTGTTTCGGCAACCTGTATGTACATTTTTAACCCCTCGAGGTATCGTTTCAGAGCCAGCCCCTTGTCAGTTAAGCGGTATGCTGTGAACGACAAGATAAACGCTGCGAGCGTTGGCACAACAAGGCTTGGCGATACCAATACGACCCCGCCTAGCAAAGAACCCAGCGACACGCGACGCAACCATTTCTTGAGACTTCCATCCTTTTCTTTCAGCTCATACGAGCCTCGTACAAGTTTTTGAAGGTCTGTTTCATTATTTAAGGTTCGCTGAAAATACCCGACATTGTTTCGCAGTGTTTTCAGGTTCAGTCGCTGTCCAACCGCTGGTGCTCCGCCAAAAGTATCTTTCAGTAATTCTTGTTCTTCCCATCGAAGTTCACCGATGTCTTTGATTATCTCTATTTCGTATTCAGCCGGCTTAAAGAATGTCTTTTCTTTGACTTCATATATTTTTATATAATGCCGTACCGCAAGATCAAGGAGTTGGGCAGTTATGACAGAACGTCCATAGCCACCAACCGATGCCGACACCGACACACTAGATTCGCTCGGTGGAAGGTACTCCGGCGCAATCGTCCCGACCTCGGTTTTACGACTCGTCAATCTGTTCCAGCGTGCAAAAATCCATCCGATCAATCCTAAGGAAATGACAAACATTCCGACTTGTAAAATCGCCCACAACGCCACGAGACGTTCAAACCAAGACTGCTCATACGCGGCAAATGTCCCCTTCTCGAACCCAAGTGCAACCGTTACTCCTCGCCCATTACCGATACCCTGCACTACGGTACTGTACGTATACGGTTCTGTAGCACCGGCCGTGTTCTGAGTTTTCGACGCCAACATCATCGTGCATTGTTCGCTAGCGCCACTGGCCCCAAAGTAACAATACGGCGCCACATGCGCCCCCACGAGCGAACCGTCTACCGTTAGTCCTATGGTTGCATTGTTTATAGGCACGCGCCAATCTGTACCTATAACGTCCCAGTAAAACTCATCCTTTCCTGTATCGCTATAGTACCGCGTCACATCTCGCTGCGTGTAGGTTATAACATACGTTTGCTCACCGTGGACATACACGCTCGCGTTGCCAATTCGTAGCGTATCGCCATCCCAATGGTATGGAAGCACCTCTCCCGCACCATTCGTTACAGACGTTAGTTTTAGACTTGTCGAGTGATTGTTGTAATTTTTAACGAACACTCTTTCGAGTCCATGATTTTGATCCGTTTCTGGAAACTGCGCCTTGATTGTCTCGACCGCCTTCAGGGTCGAGCGATTTTCACTGTCACGCCCTAACGTCATCTGTATGTCATAGTTTGTAATGGTAAAGTTATTTACATCGACCGCATGTGCCGACGTACCAAAAAGCAACACAACAAGACACGCCACTCCTCCCCAAAAAATAACAAGATTCTTCATAAGCTTATTGTACCGCTTACCCGAAAGGAACGAAAGCACTCATTTATTAGTGTACTGTTCTAATTTGCTTCGATAATTCACCGTACAAATCGCTAGCAGCATCGAAAAGCTTACTCGCGGCAACGTCATCCAGCACAACATACCGTTGCACGAGCCACATCGCATTGCCTTGAATCTCAATGTCGGTTGTTGGTAGTTTTGTATATAGCACTTCCAATACGTCAGGTGTAAATACTTGCAGCGCCGTCACTTGATCGGCTGTAGCGGCGTAGACATCATAATGCACACCGTAAACTCCCTCAAACTGAAACTTCATGCTGCTATCAAACCGTTCTGTAAGATTTGATGCGCGCACCTTTTCATTTGCTCGAGCATTAATAACGATGTGTGGCAACGAGACCTGTAAATCCAATCTCATGATCGTATCCATCTTGCGCTCACGCCATCGCAATACACCACCTTCTTTGTAGATTCGGGTAAATATAGCGAACTGCATCGCATTATATACGCCAACTATGGGAAAAAGTTTCATAGCCAATAACTTTCCTTTGAAGCTCGGTATTTTCATCAATGCAATTGCGCTTTTCATATCTGTCTCTAGCCGAAATTGATTTCTCTGGGCGAATTTACTCCAGGGAATACTTCCAGCAATCATAATACATAGCGAAGTAAGTATCGACACAAACGCAAACTGCACCGGAAAAAGCACGAATGGGATCAAGAGCACAAGCAACGTAAGTTGTATCGGACATTCGCTGCCAGAACAACTATACGAATACGTTGTCGTTTCGCCGTCTGGCATTGTCTCTGTTTTGACAGTAGGTTGTGACGTAGCCTGTGGTATCTGCTCCTCAGAAGACCGGTTCGCCGTACTACTAGTCGTGACAATCGCCCACACTATACCCGCTACAAAAAGAATAAATAGTAGACGAAAAAGTACCCTGCCTATGCGTCGTATCAAAACAACAGACCGCAACAACATTGCATAGGTTTTGAGCGGCGTGAAATCCAAATTGTTACCACCCATAGACTGAAATTTAAAGCTTCACCTCTGGATATAATTCTCTCGTCGTTGCGTCGATGTCGCTCCGTAGTTGCGGAAATGGCACACCCTCTCGAGCCGTCACACCCTCAAACATCCAAAATACCCGTTCGCTGTAACCCCAGCCACAGGCTGGCGGCATGCCATACTCGAGCATTTCGACGTAGTCGATGTCGAGCATCATGGCCTCGTCGTCACCTGACTCCCGCATCCGTTGTTGCTCGACGAAACGCGCCAGCTGATCCTGTGGATCGTTCAGCTCACTAAAGCCATTGCCAAGTTCCGACCCAAGCATAATGGGTTGAAATCGTTGCACAGTGTTTGGATTGTCGACGCTACTCTTAGCGAGTGGGCTAATGAATTTTGGCGTGTTGATGAGCCAGACTGGTCCTGTCACGCCAGCGCGAATTTTTTTCCACAATTTGTCGATACCCCGCGGTATGCTGTCAGTTTTTTCAACTTCCAGTCCGTTTTCCTTCAGCTTGGTCGTCACTTCTTCAATTGTTGTATTAAATACATCAATTCCATAGTGTTGTTTGATGATATCTGCATAATCCCAGCGCTCCCACGTCTTGTCGAGGTCGACATCGAACCCGCGAACGTTGAATTGCAACGAGCCAAACGTTTCTTTCAGCACATACTTGTACATTTCCTCCATGAACGCCATGCCGTCTTCCCAGTTGGCGTACGCCCAGTACCATTCCATTGCCACATGCTCTGGTAAATGTTCGTCAGAGTAATTTTCGTTCCGGAACCGTGGCCCGAGGTCATACACTTTTTCAAATCCAGCGCCAACTAGCCGTTTAAGTGGTAGTTCGTGCGATATACGCAAGTAAAAATCTTGGTCAAGCGCGTCCATGTGTGTCACGAATGGGTTTGCGTCTGCCCCGCCGGTCGTGTGCTCGAGTACCGGAATGTTTACTTCGTAAAACCCATGATCATCGAGGAATTGACGAGTTGCTTTCCAAAACTTACTGCGTCGCACGAACCTGTCCCGCACGTCAAGGTTCACGTTCATGTCGACGTAGCGCCGACGCAAACGTTCTTCTTTGTCGGTCAGCTCGGTCGGCATGGGACGAAGTGTTTTCGTGAGAAGTCGCAAGGTTTTTACTCCAACGGAGATTTCACCCGTCTTTGTTTTGATGACCGGCCCCGTTGCCTCGACAAAATCACCCGTATCGAGCAGAGCAATATCTTCAAGCCCAATATACCCAGAGGCGCCATCAGTCTTGATTACGTCGCCGTCATGCAAAAACAACTGCAAAGCGCCGCTCATGTCACGCACGACAACAAACCCGAGCTTGCCAAATTTGCGTATAGCCATGACACGTCCCGCCACCGTCACATCCTTACCTTCAAATTCACCGAACTTCTCGACGATCTCTGCCGTCATATTCGTCCGATGCGCCTGTGCTGGGTACGCGTCGAAACCCTTGCCTTTCAGCTCGTCAAGTTTTCGTAACCGCTCGTCCCTGTAATCTTTTAGTGTCGCCATATGGTACTAGTATACCAAAGAAACAGCCATTAAGTCGCTCGAAGGCTTCGTACACCTTTAGCTATTCTCGCCGCCTGAGTGTGATGCAAAAAGTGTCCGCCGTCTAGTACCACAACAGAACTGCCCGTGGCATTCGTCAATTGGTCCACATGCGCCTGCTCATACCAGTCTGGCGCCATACCGACCGATTCACTCGACAGGAAAAACCTAACCGGTATATTTTCTGGAAAACGCATAGTGTCGTATGGCCTTTCCTTCCGTTGGCCCGGCTCTTTCATAGTTTCAAAAACTGCATCATTACCGCAATTTCTGGCGTGTAGCTCAGCTATAATCGTCTTTTCTTCGTCGGAATATACATAGCCAACCACATCGCCTATGTAATCTTGAACACTGTAGGGTTTCTCTGATTGAGCTTCTTCCCCGAGAAGATCAGGGTTATGCTGGCGTATGAGCGTGTCCATATTCGGTACCGCCGTATCTATACCGACGACCGCCGTCACTTCATCTGGAAAGACGTTCACATACTGCAGGGCATATACCCCAGAAATCGAATGCGCCACAAGAGTATACTCCTTCGCTCCAAGTTTCGACAGCGCTTCATGTATTTCCTGGACGATAGTTTCACTTGTCCGTGGCGTATCTGTCATATCACTCAGTCCCGAACCGAAAAGGTTTAGCGTAATGACCGTAGAATTGTCGTGTAGTTGTTGTATAAGGGGCGCCATGTCATACGAAGGCGCCGTCACACCCCGCCCCGCTAGCAACACAACAACATCCTTACCAGAACCCTGAATATTCACATCCATCATCCTGCCATCGACTTCCACTGGGTAATCATGTACGGTAGCTAAATGCTCTCGGTCGGTCCCAACATAGGTCTGTTCCGGCAAGGTTAGCTCATTCTTCATAGTTTCCACTGTACCACCAAACGTGCTACTTGACTGTGAAACAACAAAACTTGTTCCAGATGCTGTACACTAGAATTATGTCAGAAACAATCATTTCAGTTGCACATTTTGCCATGTCTTTTGGCAAAACCCGCGTCATTAACGACCTGAGTTTTGAGGTCAACCGCGGTGAGACGTTTGGGCTGCTCGGCAGCAACGGCTCCGGAAAAACGACGACCATTCGCGCCTTGCTTGGCATTTATGAACCTACGGGAGGCGAGTTACTCATCGACGGTAAACCGTTCGATGTTTCTGGTACTGTGAAGCTCGGCTACCTGCCCGAGGAGCGTGGATTGTACAAAAAAGAGTCTGTTATCGATGTCATGAGCTACTTTGGTCAACTCAAAGGTATGGAAGCGGTAGCAGCACGCGATTGGTCACTCGCCTTTTTGCAGCGCGTCGACCTTGCTGACAAATCACGGACGCGGCTCGACAAACTCTCGGGAGGTCAGCAACAAAAAGTCCAGCTTGGAATTACCGTCATGAACAACCCTGAGCTCCTCATTCTCGACGAACCAACGAAGGGTTTTGATCCAGTCAATCGCCGACTACTCATGGATATTATTGAAGAACACCAGGCGAAAGGCGCAACCGTCATCTTTATCACACACCAGATGGAAGAGGTTGAGCGACTCTGCGACCGAATTTTACTCCTGAAAGACGGCACGGCACGCGCATACGGTACGATTGAAGCAGTGAAAAAGGAGTTTAGCGGCCAGAGCCTCGACGATATATTCATCAGTATTTACGGAGACAAAAGCGATGCATAACCTACGAACAGTATTTAACTTTGAAGTCAAACGTACGCTCAAGAAGAAGTCGTTTTGGATCATGGCATTGTCGTTCCCGCTCCTCATGGGCATGGTATTTGGCATTGTATTTTATTCGAATAAAGCAACTGAAGACGCCGCCAATCAAATGGAAAAGCAGCAATTTTCCATTGCAGTCAAAGATGATTCTGGGCTGATCAAAGAAACTCTCGTGAGCGCCCTTGGCGCTTCTCGCATCGACGACAAAGACGCCGGTGTCGAAAAGGTCAAATCTGGTCAACTTGACGCCTTTTACTACTACCCAAGCGACCTTACGAAGGGCGCCGAAGTGTACGGAAAAGACGTCGGAATCTTCAACAATGGACGCTACGATGCTGTCAGTAGAGTCCTACTGTCGCAGTCAGTGAATGAATCAGTTGACGCTAACACTAAAGCTGCTCTCACCGGCAGTGTCACGCTCATCGACAAGACCTACAAAGACGGCGTCGAATCCAACCCCATTATGCAGATGATTGCCCCTGGTGCTTTTCTGGTACTGTTCTACTTCCTCATTGCCATGTTCGGCAACCAAGCCCTTGCAAGCACGACCGAGGAAAAAGAGAACCGAGTAATCGAGATGATCTTAACGACCATTCAGGCTCGGACGCTCATAATCGGTAAGATTTTGTCGCTGATAGTCCTTGCGGTCATTCAGGGGGCCTTGCTCATCACTCCGGTCATTATCGCCTATGTATTTCTCCATAACCAACTGTCGCTGCCATCCATTGACCTCAGTAATATTCCGCTGGACTTGGCGCGCATCGCCACGGCATTTGTCATATTCGCAACCAGCTTCATGTTGTTTATCGGCCTGCTCGTGACCGTTGGCGCTGCTACCCCAACCGCCAAAGATGCCGCGCAATTCTTTGGAATCGTGATGATGCTTATATTTGTACCCCTCTATGCTGCGCCATTATTCATAAGCATGCCAGACCAAATCATTGTCAAAGTACTCAGCTATTTCCCATTCACCTCGCCGATCCCGCTGCTTCTACGCAACGCCACCGGTACTATCACCTGGCCGGAAATCGCCATCGGCATCAGTATCCTACTCATCACCACTTTTGTCATGGTCCGAGTCGCGGTACGCACGTTCCGCTTTGGTGCGCTTGAATACAGCCGAAAACTCAGTCCCAAAGAGATCTTCTCCCGCCACTAAAGTATTCATCGACCAAAATTGACTTATATACAATTTTGTGATAGAGTAAATGAGTCATTTACAGAAATAAAACCATGCTTAAAACTGAAGAACGCCTCGTCGTAATACACAACCCAAACAGCACGCGTGCCAGACATATGGGTCATGAGGTGTTGGATGCTCTTACTGCTAGGGGCGCTGCCTATGTAACTTTTGAAACCAAATCCCCAAACGCTGAAGACAATATAGCGGACATGCAAAATTTCTTTCGAATTGGCGACAGAGCCCTTATTGCCGCCGGAGACGGCACAGGCCAGCAGGCTGCTCGCGCGCTACTTCTCAACGGACAACAAAGTGAAATTACCGTAGGATTTCTCCCCTACGGTAATTTCAACGATACAGCGAGAACGTATGGGTTAACAGCCACAAATTTTCTAGACATCGTCTCTTCCCCGAACCCTCTGACGGTAGAGCATCATCCTTTGACGGTTGCTGTTAACGGCAAAGACGAGTGGGACGCTATGGCGTACCTAACCATGGGATGGACGGCAAAAGCCGCCAGCGAGTTCGCTAGTCCTGAGTCTCGTGCGGAGCTCCAGACGAGTCCCGAGGCTATCAAACTATTCAGGAGCCTGTTACAGCTAGGCGGAAACTACTTTGCGCACCGTCATGAGTTTCTCCCACCTTTTTACACAAGTAAATCCGACATAGTTCGTACGGCAGTTACTGATGTCTTGGCCATAAACAACCCTACCGTAGGGCGAGTCGTTCGCTTCCCACACCAGTTCGGTACTATGCCAGAGTTTGGCTATAAAGCACTAGACGTTTCATCCATCACTAAGAATATACCGTACGGAGTACTTGCCTTGACTGGCCACGCACCTTCGGAGCTCACCGATAGTGTATCGATTCACTTTAAAGAACCGTCTACCGTACGTCTCCAATCTGACGGTGAGTTTGCAAAGCTACCGGGTGTTTCCACGCTTAACATAAGAAAAGACCCGAACCGTTTCGTTCGGGTCATCTCAGGAAAAAGTCAGATCTAAAACTAACGAACGTTGTCTATAGTGTACGTCACTTCGCCCTTTGGCGTTATGATCGTCACTGTGTCGCCGGTTTTCTTTCCCATAAGAGCTGCCCCTATAGGAGATTCGTTGCTGA
>CAYIYX010000029.1:0-11960 GCA_964367775.1 uncultured Candidatus Saccharibacteria bacterium
GCTCGCTTCTCGACCATAGATTGACATAAGGGTACTGGCGAGCACCTTACCGTCTTTTTCAGCGAGGAATATTTTTTCGTAACCTTTCGGGGCTAGTAGGCCAAACTGTAGACGCAAGTGGTCATCGTGTGCGCCGGACATATGTTTTCGTTCGCGCAGGCGCTCAAGTATCGCAATGAATAGCTCGAGGTCTTCTGTTTTGTCGCTTGAGCGAACCGTCACACCGGCCCTGGTGGCTTTACGGAGGTAGCGTGGGACGTTCGAGCGCATGCCATGGTCTTTCATCCAGGCGAGTTGTGAAGCTTCGTCTTTCTGAATGTCGACACACCATACGCGTTGCGCTTGGGTGAACATTGGCGCCCGTTTTGTTTCAAGCGAATCGATTACTTTTTCCGCAGGATCATGTATGACTAGGTCGGGCTCGAAGCGGAAAAATGCTCCACCCTTTGTTTTGAAATAATCACGCACTGCTGTATAGCTTTTTTCGACCATGGCTAGGTCGGTGTAGTCAAGGGCGAGTCCGCGTGGAGCATACCAAAACGTGCCGCCGAGCCGTAATTTTTTCTTAGCGGCATGACCGACGGCCACGAGGTTTGTTTCGTCGTATACGCCAAAACGGACAAAATCATTGGACTCCTTTTGCATAACCTCGCCCCATTCCCACGTGTGCATAAAGGTGAGGTGTGGTTTGAGTTCGGGCTTTTTTAAGAAGGCGTCAAATAGTGTTTGGTCGTCAATCGGTTTCACGGTGTAGGACATCGATAATTTCCTGAGCTTCCCTGATGGTTATGTTAGTAGGCAGATTAAGTATACGGGCCGAAATATCTTCAGCTACCGGGCAAAGCTCTGAGTCGTAGTTGTATAGCTCGGGACTAGGCACTTGCGGAAAAATGATAGGACTATACCACCGTCCGCTGTAGTGCCCTTCTTCGCGGAGAATTTGAAATAGTCTAGTGGCTTCGAGGTTATTTTCACAAAGAACTGGGAAACGAACAAGCGCTCTGTCGTTTTTATGGACGGACTTTGGCATAGAAAGGTTGGTCGGAAGTTTGTCGGTATAGAAGGATGTGATGATTCTTCGTTTTGCCATGAGTTTTTCATGTACTTTGAGACCGCTTTGCATTTCTTTGAGGACTCCTACACTAGGACTGCCCGGTTTTCCGTAATTTTTTCCTTGGAGCTCTTCTGGCATAATAGCTGGTTCGAAAAGGCCCGTTTTTATGAGTAATGACCGCAAGAGTTTTTCGAATACGGGCGGCGTATGGTTTAGGAGGCGGTTACAGAAACGATATCGCCTCGCCCTTCCTCGGGTGTGACGGTCGACTTTAGGTAGGGAGCCTAGAGTTTGTCGTATAGCGTCCCGTAATTCATGATCCTTTATAGCTGGGTTAATCCAGATGGCTCCACCGAATTTTGTCGGTAGCATTTTCTCAACACCAAAGCTGTGGATGGATACATCGGCGAGCGGCTCACCGTCGTTGTCGCGTGACATAAAGCCTATGCAGTGAGCAGAATCTTCGAGCAGTAGTAGGGCGTGTTTGTTTGCAAAAGTTCGTGCTTTTTTGATATTACTTTCAATACCGAAAGAATGTTGCATGACGAGTGCACGTGATTCGGCGCTAGACTGAAGCTTGTCGGTATCTAGAGACAGGTCGTCGTAGGAGGTGTCGATATACACAGGGATATGTCCAGCGCTTAAGATAGGATTCAAGGCTGTAGTACAGGTGAATGGTTGCGTTAGAACTTCTCCGCGCCCTCTTGTTTTTGCCAGGGCTTGGAGTGTAGCTTCTACACCATGACGAGCACGAAATACGAGAAACCAATCGTCCGGACTGGTGTGGGTCAGACGGGCGAGATCTTTTTGAACGGCTCGTGTTAGTTTTTCAGTGTGCATAGGCATGTATTATACACTTGGTGCCGGTGCATCGGTAATAGGGGTATTTTCAGGTGGATTACTCGAAGCGTCTTCTACCGTTGTCATTTGGGAGATGATGTCTATGAGACTATGGGGGGTTATGTCGGCCTTTATAAGGTAGCCGTCGGCCTGAGCTTGCATGATTTCACGGGACTCGTCATCTTGGTCGTAGTTGGTTATAACGATGACGCGACTTTTGCTCACGAGATTGCCACGAGGACTGTCGTTTAGAGATTTTAGCACCTCTATGCCCGTTTGTTCAGGTAGCATGATGTCGAGGAGAATCAGGTCATAGATTTTGACGCTAGCGGCGGCAAAGCCTTCGCGACCAGTTGTAACCCAGTCGACAGCGTAGCCGTTGTTTTTCAGTGAGCGCACGTACATTTCCCCGATGAAACGGTCGTCTTCGATAACTAAAATTGAGTTGATTTTTCCCATTGCAATTTATCCTTTGAACATGGCGTGGTTTTTAATCCAGCCACCGCCACTATTTATAATACCTGAATTTGAGTTGTTTGCCGCAAGTAATTTGTCGGCTACGGTACTGTATATAGGAACGGCAAAGGTAAATATGCTTCCCTCGCCTTCTTTTGATTGAACCCCGATGCTCCCGCCGTGGCTTTCGACGATTGCCTTCGAAATATACAGGCCGAGTCCTGTGCCAGAAAAGTTCTGACTCGTGCGGTGCGAGCGGTAGAATTTCGTGAATAAGCCACTGACGACCGATGCAGGCATACCCATACCACGATCTTGTATAGAACATTTTACGAAGTCTCCATCGACTGCTGCGCTGACCTGGACGAGCCCGCCTTCGTGAGAATATTTCAGAGCATTGTCGATGAGGTTCGCAAGTACTTCACTGAGACTTCCGCGGTCTGCTGCTATAGTCGGCAGGTCTTTTGCTATGTTGACCTGCAGCATGCGGTTTTGCGTGCTTGCACGGAGCATAACGTCCGGTTCGATGATCTTGTATATGTCGGTAAGCCGGTCTTCACGAAGGTTGATTTTCAGGTGGCGTCTGTCGTAGCGGGCGACGTTTAGGATGTTATTTATGTAACTTGAAAGACGCGAGGCCGACACCTTTAGACGCTCAAAAAGTGCAATTTGGTCGGGCTTTAACTGAGCGTGGAGCTCATCTTCTATAACGTCTAGATACCCGTGAATGACCGTGATTGGTCCACGAAGTTCGTGGGCTGCCAGCGATATGAAGTCCATATCGTCTTCACTTTGCACGTAATGGTCGGTGCGGTCTATAGCGATAATAACGGTTTCTATGCCAGTAAGGTCATTGCCGTTGTATTGGGCAAAAACATCGTACACTTTACGGTTACGCCCCCCTGGCAGTACGTTTTGAACATGCGCCCATTGTTTCGATTCACTTATGCTTCTTTCGACAGCCTTTTGGACCCAGTTCTCCAGCGTGTCTTGATTCTCAAACATGAGCTGTATAGTCTCATGGCCTTTTTCGTCTACGAGTGTCGGGGCAGATTTGTTTGAATAGACTACTTTTAGTTCGGTATCGAGCCCGATCACCCCAAAGGGTAAGTCTTCGAGTAGTGACAGCATAATCTTTTGCTGACCATCAGATGCGATGGTTTTCGGATCATTTTCTGGCTTTAGATTTGTCGCCAGTCTGTATATGACGTCGATCATGTCTTTCAAGCCTGTTTTTTCATGTCGTGTTCCGTTGACATTTGGTGGTACGACATCGTTTGCTTGTCCTGAAACGTGCGTGACGGCGCGACTCAGTATATCCACTGGCGCAAGGGCGAAGGGAGTGATGAGTATGAGTGTTATAACCTGCAAAACAAATGGGGGCACCGAAAGAAGGAGGCTTAATGCGATACTGTTGCTTGACAGGTACAGCATAAAAGCAAAGATGGTTGTGGTAAATATAATCATGGAGAACCAAGCAGTGCGCACCTGTTGAGCGTGTTTTTTGGAATAGTCAGCCAGTCTTACTGCCATGATACGTTTTTATCGTTCCCCACTGTGGTAATCCATGTCTGACCACGGATGAGTTTTATTTCATTACCTGCATCGTCTCTCACGACTAGCCTGCCTTTCGAGCTGTCTTTTGACCATACTCCTTGTGTGACGATGCCATTCTGAAATACATACGCTTGACCAGTTCCGATAGTTGTCACGTCCATATGAAGTCCGTCGCTTCGGATGTTCATACTGGTTTTTAGTGCGATGACGACTTTTGGAGATATCTGACCCTTTTCTCTGTCCATGTGTGCGACGCCGCCCTGTTTTCGGTCGTATGAGTTTTTGGCAACGTTGTAGTCATAGCTCACCGAGAAAACGCCAGTTGACACAGCTATGGTTATATTGTTTGCATTTGGTTCCTTTGCGGCTTTTTCGTCAATGCGTGGCGCGAAAGTAAAGGTACTTGAGTTGTGGTTTTTACTGGCATTCAGGGCGTCAAGCTTGTCGAAGTTGGTGTAGACGTTGTGTGGCGCTGCACGATCAGTCGCTCTCCAGAAGGAGCTGCCATTTGCAAATTGGTCTATGTCGACGCCGTAGTTACCGGAACGGATCATAGCGAGAGCGTCGCCGCTTCCTCCGACGTGCGCAACGCTTGGGTCAAAACCGGCCGCCCAATCGGCGTAGTAGGCGCGGAGGCTTCGGACTGGTCCAACGAGACCTGGTCTTGCATTTTGATACAACGAGATGAACCTAGTTATGCCACCTTCGGCGACGGCTTCAAAAACGACATCAGCCTCGGCGAGTCCTGACTGTGGTCTGGCGTCGGGACTGTTTTCGATCATGACGGCTGTAACGGCGCGTTTTGTAGCGGCTTCATCGGCTACCTGGACGCCGCTCAGGGGTGAATAGTATTTTACCTCGACCCTTTTATGGGTAACGGGCGTGCTGACAATGTCAGCGAGAGGCTGTTTCGATATCCACCACATAAGCAGTCCTCCTACGAGGATAATAAAGCCGACTGCAGCTGCAAAAGTAATCTTTTCTTTTTTGGACAAGGGTCCTTTTTTGATGATGGTATTTTTCTTAGCAGGAAGATTAATTTTTTGGAGAGGCGGAATATTTGTTTCAGGTATTTTTTCGCCTTCGATCTCGATTGTTTCTTCGAGCTGTTTTTCATAATTATTCATATATAGCAGTATAGCAAAAAGCGTAAGCGGTTTATATAGTTTAGACTTGAATCTCAAATCCCCACCCCTCGCTCCAAGTATTCGCTCGCCGCTAACTACTTATTTGTCTTGCCCCGCTGTGCCGGAAAGGTACAATGCTTGTCAGAGGCGAGGTTTCGAGATTCAGATGTTGAGAGCCAAGAAGTGGCTGATTCTTGCTAGTACGCGTTCTTTTCCAAGTAGGTTCAATGTGTCATTAAGCTGCGGGCTAAATGGTGCCCAGGTTGTTACGATGCGCACGAGGCTAAAGAGTATGCCGGGTTTCTGACCAGTGGTCTCAAGAAGCTGATTGAGCGTATTTTGTAGATTTTCACCGTTCCATTGATCGAGCGCTTCAAATGCGCCAGCTACAGCCATGAGGAGTTGTTTTTGTTCGTCCGGTGAGATCTTCGCAAGCTGTTTATTGTCAGCTATAAGGGATTGCTGAACTTTCGGTTCTGTGAAAAAATAGCGCGTCATCATCGGAAGTTCGGCGAGTGTTTTCAAGCGGTCTTTCACGAGGTTAAGCACGGCTTTTCGGTAGACTTCGTCATAGTCACTCGCCTCCTCGGGCCAGTACCGCTCCACTCTCGCGTAGAGGTCGTCAAGAGTGAGGCTGCGAATCCAATGCCCATTCATCCAGAGTAGGCGTTGCTCATCAAAACGGGCGCCACTGCGCTGGACACGCTCGAGACTAAACTTTTCGATGAGTTCTGCTTTGCTGAAAATTTCCTGTTCGGTTCCATCGTTCCAGCCCATGCTGGCGAGGAAATTGAGCATCGCTTCGGGCAAAATGCCATCGGTACGGTACTCGGACACGCTTTTGGCGCCATCGCGCTTGCCGAGCTTCTTCTTACCGTCAGAGGCCATGATGTGTGGCATACACGCAAGTACGGGGACCTCAAGCTCTAGGGCTTCATAGAGGCTCAGGTAGCGTGGAATGCTGGAAATATACTCAAGTCCACGGATGACGTGCGTGACATGCATTTCAGCATCGTCGACGATGTGTGCGAAGTTGTAGGTTGGTAGGCCGTCGGCTTTTATGAGTATAAAGTCATCGAGTACCTCCGGTCCGGCACTAAGGTCGCCCATTACGGGGTCGTGCCAGGTATAGCGTTTTATGTCGGTTACTTTGAAGCGAAGTGCTTGCGAGCCGTCCCATTTAGGCGGGTTTTCGGGGCGATAATCGCGGTACAAAAACGGTTTTTTCGCGGCCTTGGCTTCTTCACGGAAGCTTTGCACTTGTTCGGGCGTGTACGGGTCGGCGTAGGCCGAGCCTTTTTCGATAAGTTTTTCAGCCCATTTTTTATAATGGTCACGTCGCTCAGTTTGGATGTACGGGCCGTAGTCGCCGCCTTTTCTTGGGCCTTCATCCCAGTTAATTCCGAGCCATTCGAGTGTGTCGAGTATGAGGTCGGTTGCACCTTCGACGAACCGCGCTTGGTCAGTGTCTTCGATACGGAGAATGAACGCTCCACCCTGCTGGCGGGCCAAAAGGTACGGAAATAGCGCCGAACGAACATTTCCGACATGAATATAGCCAGTGGGGCTCGGGGCAAAACGAGTGCGAATAGTTTGTGACATATCTGTTATTGTAGCACAATTGATTACATGCTTGATGCGATTTTGACGAGCTGGTCTGGACCCAGTGGAGCCTTACCGTCAATAGTGTAAAGTACGCCGCCGTTAGTCCAAGCGGCCTTTGTGCCGTAGGTGTATATAGTGATGCCGCCTTCGCTGTTCGTCTGATAGTGACCGTCCGAGGCCTTGCTAACGAGGTTGTCGAGGACGGCTACTGAGTTCCAGCCACTGTTTTGCTGGCGAATGGTATACCCTTCCCCGCCACCATTTGACTTGAAGTTGAGGTCGACTTGGCCTTGCTGGAAGGCTACTGGTCCTTGGAAGCTGTACCCATCAGGGCTGTAGCTTGGGTAGGCAGCATTGACTCCGGACTGGGCGGCCGCGAGGCGAACAGATAGTCCTGGAACATTTAGGTAAGCTAAATATCCGACCAGGAGCATAACAGACACGCCAACAGTCACAAGATGACGGCCGCGTAGTCGCTTGAGAAGTGGTGTTCGTCGGGGCTTCTCTAAAGCAAGAGCAGACGGCTTGGAGGTGATTTGATGATCAATTTTTGCGCCCGCCTTGGCGATGAGTTGTTCTTTGATTTCGACAGGAGACGGCTTTTTAGGTTTGACGAATGCTGGAGTCTGCTGTCGGACGATTGGTCCAATGTCGTTGATCATTTTTGCGGTATGGTTTTTCGGGAGAGGCATAGGACGACTCGCGAACTTAGAAATCATAGGACTACGAGCAATATGCCCTGCAGCATGTCGTTGGGGAGCGCTCGTAGGGACCGTGCTTTTAGGAGCTGAAAGATGCCCACGGCGAAGAGCAGTGCTTTTTTGAAGATTTTGATGGATATGCTCCGATGGATGTTCCGGCTCTCTGTGGATATGTGTGCGGATAGGCTGTTCAGGTCGGACGGAAGGTACCTCTGGTAATTTTTCTGCTGCTTTACTCAAACCACCCTGGACTTGAAGTCCGGTTACCGCGTCGTACAGTTGTCCGTTTATGGATATGGTGTGTTTTGTGCTCATACTGTCTTTATGCGTCTAAAAGTACTACAAATATCATACGATTATATAAACGTAAGCACAAGGGCTTCTCCTATTTATTTATAGTGGTATACTTGTAGTCAACGCTATGCAACAGTACGACGTGAACAAAAACAAGCGAAAGGCTACTCTCCTCGTAAGCTATGTTGCGATGACAATTGCTGTGGTTGCTATTTCAATCGTCTGTATACTTCTTGCGCTCGGGTATCGTTTTGACCTTACTTCGCAGACGGTCGAACAGGGAGCTTTGTTGCAACTCGGCACTTTTCCTGACAATGCTCAAATTACCCTGGATGGGAAACAACTGACTTTTAGAACCAATGGCAAGATCGAGGCCTCAACCGGCGCCCATGACATAACGTTCCAGCGTGACGGCTATCGTGATTGGACGAAGCACTTCACGGTTAAGGCTGGAGAAGTTCGCTGGATAGATTACGCAAGATTAATTCCGACTACTGTCGTGACCGAGCCCGTGAAGGAAATTGGTACATTAGTAGAAGAGTTACCGTCGCCCGACAGAATACATTTTGCGGCTATAACCAAAGCGAACGCTCCTGAAGTCACTGTACTCAATACGAGTGACCCAGCGAACATAGTTACAACCGTCTTGACCATACCGGCCGACATGCTGAACCGTGACGGTGCGACACATACATATCACATGGTGGAATGGAATCTGAGTTCGAAATTTGTTTTGGTTCGACATGATTTTGCAACTGGACGTGAGTATATTCGAGTCAATATCAGTGACCCCAAAGACGTGGTGAACGTGTCTTCAAAGTTTGGCGTTAGTTTGAGCGACTTGCACTTTTCGAGCGAAACAGCGTTCTATGGTATAGAAAGCGGCAATCTCCGAAAGCTTGACTTAGGCTCGAGTTCTCTTTCCGAGCCACTGGTAAAAAATGTTATTAGCATGGTCCTGTATGGCTCGAACGAGTTGGCGTACGTACGACAAGCAAATGCAAAGTATGAAGTCGGCGTTGTTATAGATGGACAGCAGAAAACGGTTTCGAGTTATGACGAAACAGCCCCTATTTCCATAGAGTTGACTCAGTATTTTAGGGAGTATTACCTTGCAATTATTCGAGGCGGTTCATTTGAGCTCGTGAAAAACCCTGAACGAACGGCTCGGACTGGTTTGGCAAAAGTTGTCACATTGTCTTACCCGAGTGATCTGAAGTGGCTAAGCATGTCGTCGAACGGACGGTTTATTATAACGGGCAATGGCGCTCAGTTTATGACGTATGACGTCGAACTTGCCCAGAGGACTGATTCAAATTTCCCAACATTACTTTCAGACGCCACAGTAAAGCCTCAATGGCTCGATAACTTCACCTTAGTCTCTACAGGAGACAATAAGCTGCGCCTGAGTGACTTCGACGGTGTTAACCAGCAAATTATCACCGACGCCCTGCCGGGTATGTCAGTTACCCTTAGCAGCAATGGAAAAATACTCTACAGTTTTTCGAAAAACAGTGCTGGGGTTGTCGTGCTACAGTCTTCGAAATTAACAACAGATAAATAACTAGGCTTAGTTTCCGCTAAATAATCGCTCGAAGAAGTTCTTGCTGGCACCGCCGATTTGCTGTTGTGGAGCGCTGTCGTCGCTCGTCGTTGACTGGGCAGTTGCTTTGGTTGGGTCGGGCGCGACTTGTTCTCCTATGACTAAGAGGCGGTTCTTGGATGTTCCTACTGGTGTACAGGTTACTAGGGTGGCCATGGGCTTGCCGTTATTGATAACAAGCTGGTTTACTTCTGTCGGCGCTATAACGCGTTTTTCAGTGACGACGTAGGTGAAGCGTTTGCCCTGGTAATTTAGGTAGAACTGATCGCCATTTTGCAGCTGGTCCAGTCGCAAAAAGATGAACTTATAGTTCCCTGCTACGAGGACATCGTTCGCTGAGTGGCCGAGTATGACAGTGTTGCCTATTTGCCCCGGTGTTGCGTTGGCTCCGGTTATTGGGTACTGAACGACTCCACTCTGCAGTTTTGTTTCAACGACCGATTCTTCAAGTGTCGTTAAGCCGTAGATAACAGGGGCTTCAACGGCTATTTTTGGTATGATGAGTTTTGGTTCTGGGCCAACAGCAACGTCGGTGTTTGGATCGACGAATGAGGTGTTTGATTCGAGCGATGCCGGACTAGTATAGGCCATGACGTTCGCAAGGATTATTTGGTTGTACTGTAAGAAAACGAATGACAACGCTACTACCAGCGCGACGACAGCCGGCATAAAATGACGACTTTTTCGGATTTTATTTGTCTGAGTACGAACTTTATTGAGTAGTTCACTGCGTAGTTCGCCAACGGCTTGTTCTTCTGTGAGAATTTCGGGCTCTTTAGCTTTTTTGGCAGGCACTGCAGCCTCGTTTACGGCAGTATCGAGGATATGTTTTTGGACGGCGGTCTGATAGTACCGTTCATAGTACATTTGGTAGTATTGCTGCCAGGCACTATGATATTTTTGCCAATGAGCCTGTATGTCTGCATTTTGCTCTTCGGCTCGTATGTCTTCTTGATTGCTATGTGTCTGCTTATGAATGTTGTCGCTCGTCGATGACGTTGAGTCTGTGGCGATTTTTTCATTTGGCTGATCCTCGTCGTAGATCTTGTCTATTTGGTTGCGCACGAGATTAGTCGCCGCCTGACGGGTTGCGCGAGGCGTAACGCTGCCGCGACTGTTGGGGACCTGGAGCCCACGTTGTTGGTCCGAATTTGGTTGCATAGCTAAGTCTATTGTACAATTATGAGCGTCCCAAACAAAATCTGGGTGAGCAAATGAGTCGATATAGACTCGCTCGGGCGCATAAATGTACTTTCTCGTGCCTATGGTGGCGGAATTGGTAGAAAATTACTTCGTAATTTAAAAATGTATTGTATGGATGGGCGAGTGGCGGAATTGGTATACGCGTTAGACTCAAAATCTAATGGTCTTTCGACCTTGAGGGTTCAAGTCCCTCCTCGCCCACCAATACAATACATTTTTATAGATTAAAGCTTGCCGTAATTGCTTCGAGTGGTTTTGTTGGATTCCAGAGGAGGTAGGCACTTGCACGAGCGGCGGTAATGCCGCGCCAGATAGCCATTGGCTCATCAAACTCCTGCGTGACAACTTCTCCGTCGTGAGCGACGACGAGCTGGTTTTGGTGAAACGTAACGACGGTTACTGGGTACGTGACCGTAAATTTATGCAGCGTGTCGGCGAGTTGCATGAGTTGCATGGAAAAACTGAGGATTTTCGGATAGTACACGTTTTGAAAGAGTTTTTGCAGCTGAGCAAATGACAATACGAGTGTTGTTTTTTCTCTGTTACAAAGTTGCTGTGCGACGGGCCTGAAAAGCTCTACGGCGTCGCGGGTAATGACGAGATGTCCGGAGTGCTTCGAAAGTAACGCCTCGAATGCCATGGCGGTTTCACTGTTGCGACCGGTATCTCCGACCAGTAGGCAGGTATCGGCCCACTGAGCGGCTGCTATGAGCTCAGGAAGGGCTTCTCGACTAAAGCCGCCTGACATGTTACTGGGAATGAAATGTGCGTCCGTGATGCTACTAGGGACGGCTTTTTTCAATGCATCGGGTAAAATGATGCGAATCTGCCCTGCTCCTAGCTCGTTGGCGACGCGATATGCGTCAGAAACGGCCGTAAACCCAAGTTTGTTGCCGCCAATGATGGCTAATTTTCCTGCCTTCGACCGCTGCTCGGGCTTGCTCCATTCGATGTCTGGAAATAGCGGCTTAGTAGACGATTGTATCTGCCAAAACGAGTTCATCTTGCCTCTTTTCTAGTTTGTACGCGATGTTTTTTCGTTCGATGATTATAGGCCAGCCTTCGCTTTTTGCGCGTTCAAATAGTTTGGCGTCGGGGTTAAAAGCGACCGGCTGTTTGACGAGCTCGAGTATACTAGCGTCTCCAGCACTGTCGCCTATGGCTACGCTGTCAGCCCAGGTTAGTTCGTGTTTTTCGACTAAGTCACGCAATATTTCCGGTTTTCGTCCAACGGTGAGAACTTCGGTTTTCCCAGTAAAATGCCCGTTTTTGCGCTCGTATTGTGCCCCAACGACGATGTCAAAGCCGTAGCGTTCGCCGAAACGGTCGATGAGTTCTTGTTGAGAGCCTGTTATGGCGATGATGGTGTACCCGCGTGTTTTGAGATCTGCCAGTAAATTTCTTGGGTAATAGTAGGTTTTATGCGCACTCTGCTCAACCACTTTGTCGCAGGCTGCTTCGAAAGTTTCCAGAGGTACAAGCGGTAGATTTTTGATCATTGTTGCCACGACAAATTCTTC
>CAYIYX010000030.1:0-11917 GCA_964367775.1 uncultured Candidatus Saccharibacteria bacterium
TGTCGAGCGCGCTCGAGAACGTTGTTAACATTAGCCTGTAGTTCATCGTGCATCTCTCTGAGATTAGGTCGTCCTGCATTCAATCTCTGCCGAAAACTTTCTGGCCATTGTCTGAGGTATTCACTAACTCTTCGCATTTCCAAAGCAGTATTTCCGAGCTTTTGACTAGCCTCTCGAAGCAGCCGTTGAAGCGCTTCGCTTTCTGAAACCATCTCAACTACATCGACAACCTGTTCTTTTGCAAAATCAGCAAGCACTTTTTCGGCTGCATCGCGATGATTACCGCCATCTGCTTTATTTTTCACCACATCATCTTCGGTTCGGAAGGTGCCGTCGAGCATCGCCAACGCAAGAAGTGCGACTTTGTCGAGACTACCCATCTGCGTCTCGCCATTCTTAGCATCGCTCACGTTGATTGGTTTACTGCGTGCTTCGCTAACTCCTGCGAGAAAAACCTTTTTCTCTTCTGACTCAAACTGGTGATACAAGTGTTGCGTCCTCATCCGCAATGCTGCGAGCACCGCATCGCGCGTTTCCCCCGGTTTACGTAGCGTATGCACAATCTCTTCAGGCGTTACGCCCAGTGCCTTTAGCTTTTCACCAAGCGTTCCGCCGCCTTTCTTATTTTCTCCGAGAATTGTTGTGATTGTCACAACGGCCTTGTTAAGGTTGTTCCTCTCTTGTTCGGAGGGTTCTAGGTCATTTTCTGGTTTTCGCGGCGTATCATCGGTTACTACAACGTCAATGTTACTCTCTTCATGTTCTGCTCGTACCGGTGTTTCTTCCTCTGGCGCTACGCCGCCTATGTCGGCGTGTACTATGTCTTCTGCTACACCTTGAACTGACATAGCTTCGCTAGGCACGGCACTACTAAGCGCTTCAACGGGCCCTTCAACAAATACCTCGACAGCTTCGGGTTCTTCAAGCTTTTTCATGAGTTCCCGCAACAGTGATTGAGCCTCTTGCAGTCCCGCCTTCATAGTACCCACACGTTGTTGCATATCCTGCCAGCTCTCTTGCTTGAGTTTACTAATCTCGTGAAGGCGAGGAACAATCCCAATAGTCACCATATCTTTCAACACAGCATAGTCATTATCGACAGACGCAATCCGCTCGTCTACTCTCAATATCTCATCCTGTAACGCCGAAAGGCGTGGATCGCCTGTGGCTATAAGTCTGTCTATCTGCTTGCGAAACGCTATGAGCCTATCTCTACCAGTATCAACGCTATTGTCACTACTAATCTCCGTAAATACTTCTTTCGTTCGGCTCTTCAAACCAACTTCAAACTCTTCAAGAGTAACCTGCATAGCGTCAAGCGTCTTCACCATGTTCCCGAATTCACCGTCGGTCAACCCTTCTTTCACTTCATGCGCTTCTTGCTCCTCAAGCAGTGACAAAGCTGGCTTCTTCTCGTCAGAGTGCTCTTTCTGCAATTTTTCGTGCAGAGCCAGTGGCACGTCTTTTAGTGCCTCTAAAACTCCCCGTTTATTAAACTGCGCAACAACGACCCAATCTGATTCGTTACCTTGACTATCGACTTTTGTACCGTCCATAATCGTCTCCCAACCACTTTCAACATCACCATTGCGGCGTTCGACATACGCTTGGGTTAGTGGTTCTTTAACCGTAAAGCCACCGTTCAATCTTCGTGAGACCCTTTCAAGAAGCCGAAAACCTGCTTGACGCTCATGGAATAATGGCTCTTCCACCCCCACGGCTCGAAGCGTTTGTCTGCCGACGTCGTACACATGAGCCTTCCCTGCTAGCTGCTCTTTGTCGTGAAAATCTTCTAATTCCTTTGTATGGTACCGTACTTCCTCACCAGTCCTCGCATGTGTAAAATGCGATACATCCTTATGTTCACCAGTTTCTGGGTCAACCCGTGAAGATTTGCCTGATTCATACCGGTAGTCCCACGGGTCGGCCTTGAAGTTATCGCCTTTTACGACTCGAAGTTCTTGACGCGGCAAGCTATGTGGTTGTTCTGTGGACATGTTTTTTTCGAATATTCCTTACGGTTAGTATGTCACATTAGAAAACTATAAGCAAATTACCAACATGGACACTCTCGGTGCCCATGTTGGTAAAACAGTATACGTAAATAATGTATATGCCCGTGATTAATTCATACCAAGATGGTGCTTGATACGTGCAACAACATCGCCTATGACCACCTGAGACTTCACGAGGTAATCATCCGCCCCAAGAGCTTCAGCGCGCTCTTTGTCTTTTGGCTGCGAGAGAGCTGTTAACATGATTACGCGAACATTAGCTGTCTCTGGAGTGTTACGCAGAATGTCGAGTACGTCAAACCCGTTGATTTTTGGCATCATGGCATCGAGCACCACTAAATCAGGTTTGTAGTCTATGACCTTACTCAGAGCAAGTTCTCCATTGGCGACGTGTTCAACTCCGAATCCCTCTAGTTCGAGACGAGAGCGATATACGCCAGCAAGGGCTATATCATCTTCTACAAGCAAAATTTTCTTTTTATCCATGTCTCCATAGTACAATACAGCGCTCATGCTTGCAAACAAATGGGACAAAATACCCGAAACGTCTGAGTCTTGAACTGCCCCTCCGACAAGCATTGCAGCTTTCCGCTGCAGCGAGGCAAGACAAATCAGTCATTAGCGCCGAGCAAATGCTTGGAGCGAGGTGAGGTTCAAGGCTCAAACGCCTAATTATTGACTACTTCAAAGCCTCAAGGGCAGCGTCTTTTTGAGGATCTTTTCCATTTTTCACATCGTCTTCAGTCATTTTCACTTCTTTGTCAGGCATAATGCCTTCCTTGTTGATATTTACGCCATTTGGCGTGTACCATTTTGCAACCGTTACCTTGAGTTGACCGCCACCGGTCACGTCTGCTACGGTCTGGACGCTTCCCTTGCCAAATGTTTTTTCACCTATAAGTGTGGCGGCTCCGTTGTCTTTCAGGGCACCCGCGACAATCTCGCTAGCGCTCGCGCTACCACCATCAACGAGCACAATAGTCTTAATACCCTCAAGTACAGGACTAGAGCCCGACCTGAGCGTATTTGTCGTGACGCCATTGGTTCGTTCGCTCACAACGACCTTGTTGTTTAGCCATAAGCCGGCTACGTCCTGCCCTGCATTCAGATACCCGCCACCATTACCACGAAGATCTAGAATAACCTTTGTTACGCCACTCGCCTTAAGTGTCTGGGCCGCCTGAGTCGCAAGACTACTGGTGTCATCACCGAAACGAGAGATCCGAATATAGCCTATGTTACCGCTCAGTGTCTCGGACTTCACGCTTGGGCTCGTGATCGTGTCCCGTGTGATTGTATAGTCTTTTGCCGTACTATCCCGCAAGATGTTTAGTTTGACCGTAGTTCCCTTGTTACCTCGTATCTTGGTTACAGCAGTAACCGCTGTTATATTTGAGGCATCTTCGTCATTGATCTTCAAAATAACATCTTTGTTCTGTAGGCCCGCTTTCTGCGCAGGACTATCGACGAGAACATTCAAAATCGTTAGCTGATTGTTGCTTTTCCCTAGCTCGGCCCCAATTCCTTCAAACGTCCCGTTCAAATCGTTTGAAAACTCTTTCGCTTCGTCGGTGTTGAAGTAGGCAGTGTACGGGTCACCCAAAGAATCAATCATGCCGTGCTTGGCGCCGTCGACTAATTTATTTGTGTCAATAGTGCCGTCATAATTGTCGCGAAGAACGCTATAAAGATCATTTAAAGAGCTGAAGTCTACCTGGCTTGGAGCAGTTGATTTTTGGGACAACGATGGAAGCATGTCCGCCCGCGTACCGAGCGCAAAAAACATAACTGCGGTGATCATGCAGCACATGATCGTTGTTGAAAGTGACACTCGCTTATCTGGCGCAGCAACATCGCTGCGTAGCATATCTTTTTTGCTCACAAACCTCTCCCTCGTCAATTTTCTTATGCTATTCACTATAGCATGAAATGAACGTCATATACTGAGAAGAAACCTAGGTCCCAAACCTCCTTGTCGACAATCATTACACCTTTCCGGTGCAGCGAGGCAATACAGATCAGTAGTTAGCGCCGAGCGAATGCTTGAATCGAGGGGGTGGGTTAGGGCTCAGGTTTTAGAAATATACGAAGACCAGACCGTAAGAAGAGATATCCATCTCGCTGTAACGACCCGACTGACCATTCACTAGCCAGTTAAACTGACTTACGTGTATGGTTCCGTCATTGTTTATACGTTCAACATACATAGAGTGACCATAGTAGCCACTCATACGAATTGCGACAGAGCCAACTCTAGGCGTAGAACCAGTCGGTATACCGTCGGCCCGTGCACTCGAAGGCCACTCGTTGGCGTTGCCTCGACCACCCCAGTACGGCATGCGACGTCCCGAAGCGGCTACTTTCCAGGCGGTATAGCTGACGCATTCACGGTTGTACATGCCCCAGTTGTCAACGAGGCTATCTTGAGCAGCATTACACCAAGTTGCCGGGTAGCCGCCACACGACGCACCGCCAGATGTAAGATTACTGTAAGCAGCCGTAGCGTTGGCTGCCGCTTGGCTAGCGCGCTGTGAAGCAATCTGGGAGTTGGTTTGGCCTATGAGCGCCTGGTATGCTGCCTCTTGTCCCTGAACTGCGGCGAGCATAGTCGCTTGCTCATTCTTCTTTTGCTGTAACGTATCATTCTGCAGCTTTTGGTCGGCAACTATCTGCTCCTGAGTCGTTTTTTGGCTCTGAAGCTCGGCCTTGACAGCGTTAACCGTGTCTATGGAGCTCTTTAGCTGGCTCGAGGTAGCTGTTAGCTGGTCCTGTCGCATCATATAGTCACCTACCGAGGAGCTACTGGCCAAAACCTCTATAGGCGTCGTCTGGTCTTCGGAGACCATGAGAGAAATGATTGACGTCAAAACTCCCTGCTGGTCTGCCAACTTCTTTTCGTTGACGGCAATTTCGGCATTGATTTTGTCAAGCTCGGCTTGGCTTAGTGCAATTTGCGTTAAAATCGTGTTAATCTGCGCATTAAACGTATCGATCGCCTGCTGATACGTTGCTGCCTGCTGAGAAAGTTGCGCCGCTTGGCTCTGATAACCGTCAATCTGGGCCTGCAGCATGCGTATGCGCTCGTCGTACTGGTCGGCCTTGACTGTCTGCATCATAGAGATAGGCCCGATGACAGCAAAAAGCATTGCCATAGCAATGATGCCGGAACGAGTTAACAAACTTTTGTTTTTATGTGTGGTGACCAAATTTTTCATATTTATACCTATAACCCCTTGATTATACCAATAACACTTATGGTAGTCAATACCATTCAAACTGAAATCGCTTCCCTCTCGGGCGTTTAATTCACGATAATCTTAAGTAACGCCGAACTGCGAGACGCGCAGACACAACGCCTATGAATGATCCAATAGCGATCATGATGAGCAAAACGACAGGGCTGTAGAAAACGAGGTTTTCGTGGAGCGTCTCGGTAGCTATGCCGTAGCTAGCCATCTTTGCTTCAGTCGAGAGAAATGTCGAAACGCCTATGCCGGTAGCAAATAGCGCCGCAAAAAATCCGTACATCACAGCCTCTATGACAAATGGACCTCGTATAAAGTTTTTATCGGCGCCGATGAGTTTCATCATCTCTATTTCGTCTTTACGGCTAAAAATAGCCATGCGAATAGTGTTAAATATAATAAGCATAGAGATTGCCATGAATATCACACCCGACACAAGCCCTACCTTTTCCGCAGTGCTTGCCCAAGTACTTATGGTTTGAGCAGATTTCGCCCTTTCACCATTAAAGGTCGGTCTGAGCGCCGGATTTGCGCTGATTTCTGTCTGAACATCGCTATCTTCACGAATAAACTTTTCAAGTTCGGTCGTATTTAACGGATCTTCCACAATAATTTTAAGGATGGGATAATACGGCTGTTCAGGCAGTTGGGCGATCGTCTCGAGGTCTTTTGCAGAGAGCTTCCCACTGTTTAACAGGTTCTGTTTCGATGTCTCTGCACTGACATACTTAACCTCGGACACGTCTGACCGTGCTTCAAATTTTTTCTTGAGTTCTAGTGCCTGTTTTTCAGTCACGCTCGACTTCAAGTTTATAGGAATGTCGACTTTTCGACGGATATCAGACACTGTGTCAGCTAGTACTGTACGAGCAACATATGTCGTGAATATAATCAACAAGGTGATAGTCATGACTGCCGTTGCCGCTGTGGTAAGCCACATATTCCTCGTAAAATTGTTCGCTCCGTAGCGCATCATACGCGTCCAGGTTATCCACCTGCGTCGGAAACGCTTGTTGGCTACTAGTTGTGCGTGAACATCATGTTTCTTACTCATTGTTTATATGTCCCTTTTGCTTGGTCCGACACGATCCGACCATGTTCAATGACTATAACGCGACGCTTGAGTTTATTGACTATTTCAGCGTTATGTGTTGTTAAAATTACCGTCGTGCCGTAGCGATTAATCTTTTCGAGTAAGCGTACAATGTCCCAGCTATGCTTTGGGTCGAGGTTCCCCGTTGGCTCGTCGGCAATGAGAATTTTTGGCTGACGAACAACCGCTCGAGCTATAGCGACGCGCTGACGCTCGCCACCAGAGAGTTGGTGTGGGAACTTCTTTTCCTTCCCCGTTAAACCAACCAGTTCTATAACTTTTGGCACCGTCGAACGAATCTCTCGGTTAGTCATGCCGGCAATTTCAAGTGCAAACGCAATGTTTTCAAACACCGTTCGGTTCGGCAAAAGTTTGAAGTCCTGAAACACGACGCCGATTTTCCGGCGCAGCAACGGAATATGTTTGTTGCGCAGCGTGTCATAGTCTATGCCACCAACAACAATTTTGCCGGTAGTCTGTCTTTCTTCCCTAGTCAGAAGCTTTAAAAGCGTTGACTTGCCTGCACCACTTGTCCCGACAATAATCACGAACTCTTTTGGCTCAATATGAAGGCTAACCCGATTGATGGCCGGTGACCCATCTTTAGAAAACGATTTCGATACCCTGTCCAGAAGAATCATTAGCTCTATTATACCACACCAAGCGACGATTGCTGTTCGAGGTAAGCGTCGATAAATCCATCTATCTTTCCATCCAAAACCCCGGCCGCATCTTTGTCTTCATACTTGGTTCGGGTGTCTTTGACCATCTGGTACGGATGCAAAACATAGTTGCGAATTTGCGCTCCCCAGCTAGCAGATTCACCGGCACGGAGGTCGGTCAGTGTCGCCGCATGCTGTTCTAGCTGCATTTGAGCAAGTTTTCCACGCAAAATCTTCATGGCGGTTTCTTTGTTCTGTAGTTGACTCCGTTCGTTTTGAATAGCGACGACTGTGTTTGTCGGCAAGTGTGTCACCCGAACGGCACTGTCGGTCGTGTTGACGCTCTGACCACCGTGTCCGCCAGCACGGTATACGTCAATCTTCAAATCTTTTTCGTCGATCTGAACTTCGTCTGGTGCGTCAATTTCAGGCATAATCTCGACGAGCGCAAAGCTTGTTTGGCGTAAACTGTCCGCATTGAACGGACTCAGACGCACGAGCCGATGTACGCCGTGTTCACTTTGCAGTTTCCCGTACGCAAACGGGCCACTGACGCTATATGTAGCAGACTTAATGCCCGCTTCCTCGCCCGCTGAACGCTCTATAAGTTCCGTTTTCATACCAGCTTTTTCTGTCCATCGCATGTACATACGCTCGAGCATCTCGCACCAATCCTGCGCATCTGTTCCGCCAACACCAGCGCTCAGCTTCAGTATGGCCGCGTGGTCATCGTATTCACCGCGGAACAATAAATCTTTTTTTAAACGCTCGAATTCAGTTTCAAATGCACTCACCTGCTCTTCGAACTCTGGAAGCATACTGTCGTCGCCAATCGTCATGAGCTCTTCAATATCGCCAACCTGTGCTCGTAACGTCTGCCACGGCTCAATTTGCGCCCTGAGGGCTGCCGCTTGCTTACTCAAATTCTGCGCTCGCTCGACGTTATTCCAAACCTCGCTTGTCGCCAACTGCTCGTCGATCACCGCTAATTCCTCAGCTTTCGCAGACACCGTAAGTTGCTCGTACGCTTCGTAGAGCTTCGTTTTTATAGACTTCACGCGATCAAGTAGTGGTTGCATAGTTGTCCTAGTATACTATGCGTTATGCATTCTGGAGAAACCTGTCCGGCACGTAATCATCCGACCACTCCTGACGTGGACCAAGAGCTCGGTAGTCAAAATGGCCTTCAGGTACAGCAAACGGTAACTGGCAGGCCTGTGTGCCATAGCGGACTTGAGCCATTTGATAAGCTGTTCGTAGCTCGTCAATTTCTCCGACGCATTCAAATGGTTTCATGGAATTTCCAACGCCAAGAATTCCTTTAAAGGCCTTTTGCAGGTCGAGATTTTGCGATGAAAATAGGTCTTGACTGTCAAATATTCGTCTCAGTTCGTATGGTATAACAAACGGTGAAAACAACAGGAACGTATTGGCGCATTTCGGACATTTACCACACCAACGTAGCTCTGTATTGAGATGTCCTTGCTCATAATTTTCAACATTACACGACGAAAAACCATAAGAATACGGCGCCCAACATTTCTCTTCGAACATCTCGGCAATCTTCAGCTCACTAAATGGACGCAGTGGAGAACCAGCCTTCAAGCTTGGCGAAACGCAGGTCGTAACATAGTCGGAAAAAAGCTGTTCGGCCTCCCAAGTTTTTGACCACTGGTGATTTACCGGCAAATCGCCAACCATCGCATGCGGTTCGTTACCTTCTTTACCTACGGCCGACAGCACGACATTTTCGCCGTGCAAAACTGCCTCTATAAGGGCGAAGCTCATGACGATATATGTCACTGGTACGTGCCCGTTGAGGCCACCGTCCTGCGCAGCTTTGTCGAGAGCTACTTTGTCTATAAAACGACGGGCAATGTGCGGCTCCTTTTTGTTCAACCGTTCAATAATCTTCGGGTACGTTCGAGTAGTTGTGACGTAAAAAGTCGTATACGGCAGCTGTTTTTCATTCAAAAACTCACCCATAAGCAGCGAGTCTTTGCCTCCGCTTTGCAGCGACAACACGCCATCACCTGAGTAAACCAACGGCTCAGGGTCTTTCCCGTGTGCATCAACTTGAAAAAGATCGTCGGGACTTAACTGGTTTTGAAATATAAACTGACTTAATCCATCGCGGTACACTTTGTTCAGAAACGCAGCTTGTTTCGGTGAAAACTTCTTGCCTTTATATTCGACACGCTTCACCGGAAAACACTTGTAATACGATGTCCCGACGACGAAAAACGCCAGTTCAAGTACTCGTTCTAACACATCTTTCTGCACCGGTTTTTCGGTCGATTCAAACTGAACTCTTTCGGTAAAATACCTTTGACCATCGAAGCTGTATACAAAACTGGCTGTCCATGTTGCATAGTCAAAAGTATAGCTTTCAAAGATAAAGGTTTTATGTATTCGTTCCTTCATCTTATAACCCCTCTACCAGTTTTATGAACTGGCCACCGCGATCAGTGAAGTTTTTGAACATGTCGAAGCTTGCGCAGGCCGGACTCATAACCACAACGTCACCCGAATCGGCTAATGCTCTCGCTCGTTCTACGATCGGTCGTAAGGTCATTTCATCACTTATTTCGTATATATGCTGTCTGTCGACTGCGTCTAGTGCTGCTGCTATCTTATGACGCGTTTGGCCTATGAGAATAATTTTCTTTAGGTTCGGTTGATTTTTAACGGCGACGGCAAGTTCAGAAAACTGTATCTGTTTGTCGTACCCTCCCATGATGAGTACTTCTGGCTTAGAAAATGCTCTCATGGCTGCAATAGCCGCTCCAGGCGCGGAAGAATAATTGTCGTCATAGTACCTCACTCCGTCAACTTCACCGACGAACTTCGTCCGGTGCGGTAGCCCTTCAAACGAGCGAAGGCCCTCGGCGATCGCCTCGGTATTGCTCGTATATTCCCAGGCGGCAGATATGGCAGCACAGGCATTTTCAATATTATGCTGCCCGACTAAACGGAGCTCACTAGTGCTACATATCTGTTGATTTCGAACAAAAAACGCGTCGTCTTTGACGTAACAAGCGCCGTCTTCTGCTATGCCATACCGTCGTGGCGTTGAAACGCTCAAGCTGTATGCAATGCGCTTCGACAATTCGTTCGTCGGATGATACAAGCACACGTCCTCGGCTACTTGGTTTTTTCGTATGTTCGCTTTGGCCATAACGTACTCGTCCATGTCCACGTGAACGTCTTGATGGTCTGGTTCGATCATCAAGACAACTGCGGTGTGCGGACTTTTTTCGAGATCCCAAAGCTGAAAACTGCTCATTTCAAACACTACGACGTCATCTGTCTGAATATTCGCTAAAACCTCGAGCGCTGGGACGCCAATATTACCTACTAGATGAACCGTTTTACCAGACGCCCGTAAAATACTGGCAATCAAACTCGACGTCGTTCCCTTGCCCTTCGTTCCTGTCACGCCAATAATCGGCGCCGAACATTTCGCGAAAAATTCGTTCGTCGCCGACCAAACTTTTTTGGCACTTGTTAGTCTGTCGGGTCTCAGCGAGGCAGTCCGGACAACCAAATCGTATGCGCTCAGGTCGGAAAACGCGCTTTCGCCGGAAAGTACCAAAACTCCTTCCGGAACATTGGTAATTTCCTTTTCATCCAACACCGTTACTTCGGCCCCAAGACCTTGCCAATACCTCAGATTCGCTCTACCTTCAATGCCAAAGCCAGCAATAGCAACTTTCATATTTCTATTTTATCACCCCTTACTCAATTAAGAAGGTGTCGAATAAAAAGAAACTAGAACAATGGGTCAAACTTTGCGGCTAAATCTCTCACAAAGGCAATGTCACTGTTACCATACGCCCCAAGTGCCCAACAGTTCGTCACGAAAAATTGCCTGGCGGTTTCGACGATTTGTTCCTTCGTGACAGCGTTGATAACGTCAGGTTGCTTCATAAAATCTTCAATCTTGCCGTCAAAAAAATATCGCCCGGCATACCAGTTGTTAATACGCCCCACTGTTTGCGCGCCCATCTGATGACGTCCCAGGGCATAGCTTTTCGACGCTTCCACCTCTTTTTCATCGACGTTGCCGTCAAGAACTGCTCGAATCTCTTCAACCATAATATCGACAAGCCTGCTAACTGTATCGACATTTGACTGTGCACCGAAATCCCAGGAACTGTTATGTTCGAACGTCGATGTGTCGGAAAACATACTGTATACAACACCTTCTTTACGGGCTCGACCCAGAATACGAGAACGGAGCGTGCCGGTTAAGATGTGGTTCAAGAAATCCATCGCGTTGTCTTCGTCGTCACTCAAGCGCCGCGAAACGTTGACTGACAGACCGAATGTCAGGTTCGGCGCATCACGTCTACGAATCAAAAATGCGCCTGCACTATGAAGTTCATCTACCGGTATAGGTAGCCGTTCACCTTCTGGGAGCTCCCAAGTATTTAGCATCTCTTCAAGCTGACCCTGTTTTCTAGAAAAATCACCCGCCACGACAAAACGCATATTACCAGCCACATGCGTGCGCTTGTAATGCTCCTTGATGTCGCCTAGTTTAATATCGTTGAGCAATGCTAGTCGTTCTGGAAATGTCAGCGTATCTTCACCCAACTCTTGAGCAACTCGTGGCCAAAGCAGTCTGTCTGGCGTATTTAAGTACCCCGTCAATTCGCTTTTAACATTGCCCCGTTCGCTGATGAATTCATCTTCTATAAACAACGGAGCAGTGATGGCCGTTTGCTGTAAATCGAGTATACGCTCCCATTCGAAACGGGCGCATTCTGCTTCATACACCATGGATGTATCTGATGTAAATGCGTTATGGTACGCACCGTTTTTCGTAAACTCAGCCTCGTACTCATGAGCGTCCTTACAGCGCCTGTTTGCGCCAAACGCCATATGCTCCATGATATG
>CAYIYX010000031.1:0-11917 GCA_964367775.1 uncultured Candidatus Saccharibacteria bacterium
GCGCGCGTCTACGATTAACTTGCGTTTCACGCAGCCGCCACGTCCGCATAGACATAAATGTAATGTACGACCGAAGTTTTAGGTCATTCTCGGACCTCCTAATGGCTCACGTCTACGCTGAACTTTCGTCCAACTATAGTCGCTAGCACCCGAGTATTGTATCTTATAGGGTCGAGGTTTTCAAGTAGACTCGAATTGCGCAAACTCTCACTTGTTCATCTCGTCGTCATGACCGTGTTTTGTGAAACCGCCCAGCGAGTCACGGCACGATAACGAGTCGATGCGTCAACAACCGATGCACCATGCTCAAGAGACACGCTATCTTTTGTCGTGGTATAGCTCAATAGCGGCTGATACAAGGCAATCGCCGGCGTATCTTTAAGCCACTGCTCGTAAAAAGTCTTATACTTGACTATGCGTAGACTGCGGTCAAGCTTACCGCGCGCGCCCGACAAGACGTCGTCAGTAAGACCAGAACGATAGTTAGCAAAATTAAGCCCCTTTGGGTTTGCTTGCGAAGAATGCCAGTATGGGTAAACATCGGGGTCAGCCCCGATACCTAACTCATAGACGAGAACGTCGTAGCTTCGTGACTGCAAATAATCGGTAGCTATAGTATCTGAGTCGGCAAGCTGAATTTTCACGCTTATTCCTAGCGTTTTCCATTGAACCGATATCTCGTCAAGAATCAGCTTATAGTCCCCGCTGTCGGAAGCAACCACAATGAGCTCTAGTTTTTGACCATCTTTCTCACGCTCTAAACCATTAAGTTTCCACCCGGCGGCATCGAGCTTGCTCGCAGCCTGTTTGATGTCAAAATCTGCTTGAGTCGCCGTTACTCCAGGCACGAAGTAGCTTGGTAGTGGCCCATTTAACACCTTACCTCGTCCATAAATTTTTTCTATAACCTTATCGCGATCAGTTGCTAGTAACAGCGCCTGTCGTACTTGTACATCCTTAAAAATGGGTTGATCGTTGTTAAATATTGCAAACATTCCGTTCGCCATCGTACCGGTGTCTGCAGTAAAATCTCCAAGTTTCGTCAATTCCCCTATCTGATCCGACCCCAGCCCCAAAGCGGCGTTCACCTCACTCGAAAGCAAAGCTTTCTTTAGTGAAATGTCGTCTTCATAGGTTCGTAGTTGAAAACGATTCAGGTTAACTACTCCACCATAATATTTCTGATTTGCCTCCATATGAACCACTACGCGGCCTTTGTCAGGATCGATAAGTTGAATCTGCCTGAACGCAAAAGGACCCGTGCCCACTGGCCTACGACCAAAATCGTTTTCTCTAAGATCACTCGGTCGAATATCTTTTAGTAGATGCTCTGGTAGTATGCCAAATGTCAACGAGTCAGCAAATGGAGCATACCCCGCCGGTAACGTAAACTTCACCTCAGAATCAGATACCTTTTCGACTTTCACGCCTGCTAAGTTGCCGTATTGTAGCGCCTTCACGGACAAATTCTGAATTAGTTTAACCGTAAATATCACATCCTCTGCCGTTAACAAAGCCCCGTCCTGCCAGTACACATCCTTTTTCAACTTGACGGCATACGTCTTACCGTCTTCACTAACTTTCCACGATTCAGCTACGTCGGCCCGAAGCTGATTGTCTTCGTCGTAGCTCAACAAACTAGAAAATACGAGCTTCGTCACAGATATTTCTGCAGGGGTCGTTGCAAACAAAGGGTTGATCGTGTCGAGCTTGCCTACTACTCCTTCAGCATAAGTTCCGCCATTCGCAGAGGCGAGCGTGGTATATGAATCCGCAAACCAAATCATTTGTAAAAATGCAAGCCCGATGAGCAGACCGACAAGAACAAGCCACCCCATGGTGTGACGCCCGACATCACGAACATTTGTCCAGCGACGAATCAAAAACTTATGGGCATGCTTTAAGGTCACGCTTTCCATCTTGCGTGCCCGCCTCTTAAACGAGCCTCTTTCTATCTTGAGACGTGAAAAACGTCGCCACCTCTTCTGTTCTTCGCCAGTATTTTTATTCACGGGCTATGCCAAAATTAGGTTGACCAAGATAGACATCACGAAAACAATAGTGAGGATGATAGTAGCCTCATGAAGACTCTTGTCTATGCCACGACGAGTCGTAAAGAGCTCGCCCGAAGAGCCAAATCCGGCCCCAAGACTAGCTCCGCGAGCCTGCAGAAGCACAAATAACATAATTAAAAAACCTGAAACAAGCGTGACGATCTGTAATATATTGGAAAGTTTCACTGTAGCCTACTCCTTTACGACATCTTTATAGTCTATTATACCGGTAATCACGTAATTTATGAGGCTAATTATCATACCCGTCATGACCGCTCCCCAGAACGTTGCTTCTAGACCAGGCACAAGACTCAGCGCAATATAGACCATTAAACCATTGACCACAAGCATAAACAGCCCGAGCGTCAACAGAATAGCCGGCAGCGACAGCACGACGATTATCGGCTTTAAAATACTATTTACAAGAGACAAGACAAGTCCAGCAACAAGAAACGTGCTCGTCGTAGCTCCAGTGTCATGGAAATTACTGCCGAGCAACCTCGAGGCTACCCACAGGCCAAGGCTTATCAGGACCCAACGGATGATAAATACAACTAATTGTTTACCCATATCAATACATCATAGTATAGCAGAATCTGCGTGTAAGTTTCTATAAATCTTCTGTCCGGTTTTTTGACCAAGCGTCGCTTCAAGTTCTTTCTCGTTCGCCGCCAATACTCCTTTTGCACTACCAAAAGCCCGGACAAGTTTCTTTCGAGTCACCGCACCTATGCCAGGAATGCCGTCCAGTACGCTCCTTGTTTGCTCGGTTCTTTTGAGTGTCGTATGGTAACTCACAGCAAATCTATGTGACTCGTCACGTATCCGTTGAAATAGCTTTACGACATCATCGTACGGACTGAGCGTCAGTCCTCCTCGTAGGTTCTTTGAGTGTGGTGAAGCATTGATCTTCCCAACGTGTAAATTGACCGCGTAAAATTCTCCATCTTCTCTCACGAACACGCCTGGAACAGGTTGCTCCGACAATTTCCGTAATTTTGAAGTGTCGATATGTGAGTGTATTTTATGTACATATACCTCTTCATCGCGCTTCGCCACACTTATACACGGTATACTCCCCCCAGTATCCTTGATAGCCTCAATTGCCGCTTCAAGCTGGGCCTTCCCTCCGTCTATAAGCATAAGGGACGGCAGCCCCCATTCACGACTATTTTTGGGGCTCAAACGCCTTGTGACAATCTCTCTCATGCTACCGACGTCGTTATTTGTCTGTTTCGACAGCAAAAACTTTCGATACTGTCCCTTGTCGCTCACGCCATTCGTAAAGACCACCATACTCGCCACAACATTCGTTCCTGACATATGCGATATGTCATAGCCTTCGATCCGTTTTGGTGCGTCCGGTAAGCCAAGTAATGCCACAAGCTGTGAAAGCGCTCGATCCTTACTGATATCAAGAAACTCTTTGTCAGAAAAAATCACCTGCTGACTTAGTTCTTTCAGCGCTCGAAGTTGATTACGGAGTTTCGCCGCCTCTTCAAAGCGTTGCTCCTTTGCGGCAGCCGCCATCTCTTTTTCAAGTTCGTGCTCTGTACTACTTTTTTTACCCTCTATGACCGACATCAACCGTCTCAGATTTTTACGGTAATCCTCAAGGCTCGTCTTGCCACTTTCCAAGCCAGGATCAAGCCCCAGGTGATAGTGCAAACTCGCACGCTTCTGACCCGACACCTTCTTTGTCGCAAACGGAAAAACTCGCCTCAGAACTCTCAAAGCTTCACGTATCTGATACGTCGAAAAATACGGCCCAAAATACCGCGCTTTGTCATCAAGTGGTCGACGCGTCGTCCCGACCGTTGGATACTCGTTGTCGTAATCAATCCGTATATAGCTCAGCGCCTTGTCGTCCCGAAGCAATATGTTATACCGTGGCATATACCGCCGTACCATCTCCGCTTCCAAAAATAGTGCTTCCAGCTCACTTTCAACCACCATCCAGTCAGTGTCGGCTATGTCTGCAACGAGCGCATCGGTCTTTACGTCACGCAAACGGGATTTTTGGAAATACTGTCTAACTCTATTTCGCAAAACCGCTGCTTTCCCAACATAAATAATCTCTCCATCTGCACTTTTGTGGAAATAAACGCCGGGTTCTTTCGGCAAACCCTTCAGCTTTTGTTCTAATCGCTCGTTCACTATACCTATAGATTATACTAAAGATGACTTTTCAGCGCACCTTCGAGAGCCGGCTGTGGGCGCATACCTATAATCTCTTCAACCATCTTGCCGTCCTTAAAAATCTTCATGTTTGGAATACCCTGCACTCGGTATTCGCTTGCGAGCTGGTTATTGTCAGCCGAAGCTTCAATGTCCATCTTCACGATGTCGATTTTATCTTCAAGATGACGGTCGGTCATTTCGAGAATTGGCGCCATAGCGCGGCACGGCGGACACCACTGGGCCCAAAAGTCGACCAGTACAACTTTTTTACTCTGTAAAACCTTTTCTTCAAATTCTTTCCGCGTAACTGTGTTGATGATAGCCATTTAGATATACCTCCGAATATTTGTTAATAACTTTTTCGTTGCCTTGTGGGCATTGTTCGAATCAAGACACTGTCCGAAAGAATCGTCAATTATCTGCCTCTTCAATGAGGTTACTGCACCCTGTACCGCACTTACTTGCTGCAAAATCTGATCACACTCAACTCGCCCCTCGCTCGACGACCGCGAGAGCGCTTCGAGCTGACCGATTATTTTCCTAATTCGTACATCATAATTCATACTTTATAGTATACTGGAGTATAGTATAAAAGACAAGCATAGATCTTTATATACTTGCCCTGAAGGGTTTTAAGGAGCATTATACATAGCATTATGAAAAATATTATTATCGTCGCATTACTTCTGTCTGTGGTTACTGGAGCTGTTGCCTACAGAACTATGTCAACTAACGACCAACCGCATCAGCTTGGAGCGGCGTCTGTACAGCTACTAAAAGATGAGAAGGTGTACGACGTTCGCACAGTCGAAGAGTTCGCTGTCTCGCACGTCAAAACCGCTACGCTGATTCCTATTACCGACATGCAAGCGGGCAAATTTCCCGATGTCCCGAAGGACACGCCAATTGCCCTGTACTGTCGTAGCGGGAACCGCGCTGGCATAGCCTTGGATCTAATGAAAAAAGCTGGCTTCACCAATGTACGAAATCTCGGCGGCCTTACAGACTTATCAAAGTATGGCCTCAAAGCCGAATAGGCTTTGACAGTAAACCCCACTGTACGCTAAACTTAGGTATGGAAAAAATAATCTCTCAAGCGTTGACGTTTGATGATTTGCTCATCAGACCAGGATATTCCGGCTTCGACCGGAGCGACATCACTCTTACAACAAGGATCTCTAAGAACGTCGAGCTCACGTGCCCGATTGTATCTTCTCCTATGGACACGGTTACGGAATACAGGCTCGCTATCGCTCTTGCTGAGCTCGGGGGTCTAGGATTCATTCACCGAAACTTGACGATTGCCGACCAGGCCGCTGAAGTTAAAAAGGTTAAGGACGCTGGCCATAGAGTCGGTGCGGCCGTTGGCTCAAACGCTGGCTATGAAGCCCGCGTCGAAGCACTGGTTGCTGCTGGTGTTGACATCATCCTTATAGACTCGGCTCATGGCTACGCAAAAAAAGTCATTGACGCCGTTAAATTTGTCAAAGAAAAGTACTCTGTAGACGTTATCGCCGGAAGCGTCGCTACTGCCGAAGGCGCCGAAGCGCTTATTGGAGCTGGTGTCGACGGACTCCGTGTCGGCATGGGACCGGGCGCAATCTGCTCAACTCGCATCGTGAGTGGCATGGGAGTTCCCCAAATGACCGCCATTTTCGATACCGTTCGCATCGCGAAAAAACACGGTATACCGATTATTGCCGACGGTGGCATAAAATACTCTGGTGACGTCGTTAAGGCTTTGGCCGCTGGCGCCAGTACGGTCATGTTTGGTCGCCTCTTTGCCGCTACAGAGGAGTCCCCCGGAATCACTCACGAACTCACTGCCGAGCAAGTCCCGAGCCGTTTCCAAAGCATCGTCGACGAAGTTCAAGAAAAAACATACGCCTTTAAAGAATACCGTGGTATGGGCTCTATTGGGGCCATGGAGCGCGGCAAACAGATTAGTTCGGAGGATGAATTCCACGGCAAAAGCTTTACCGGTGACGTCCTAATCGCCGAAGGCGTCGAGGGACTTGTACCTTGTAGCGGAACGGTCAAAAAGCTCATAGACCAAGTAGTTGGTGGTGTAACGAGCGGCATGTACTACATCGGTGCAAAAACGCTCGATGAGCTCTGTGAAAAAGCCGAGTTCACGCAAATTACCCAGGCCTCTCTGAGCGAAAGCCACCCTCACGACTTGTTTATCACTAACCCAGGAGAAAATTACAAATGAGCCACCCAGAAAGCCTAGTCATTCTCGACTATGGTTCGCAGTACACCCAGCTTATCGCTCGCCGTGCACGCGAGCTCGGTGTTTACAGCGTCATCCTACCATACGGCGCCTCAACCGAAGACGTACAGTCAAAAAACCCGAAAGCCGTCGTCCTTTCTGGAGGACCAAACTCGGTTTACGACAAAGATGCGCCCCAACTAAACGAAGACTTACTCGAACTCAACATTCCGGTGCTGGGAGTATGTTATGGCTTGCAGCTTCTCGCCCTCGCTTTCAACGGATCAGTTGAATCAGCAGAAACTCGCGAATACGGTAAGGCTAGTATTGTCCTGCAGTCAAAAAGCGTCCTCCTACAGTCCGAGTTTGACCATTCGACGGTTTGGATGAGCCACGGCGACTACGTTGCAAAAGCACCTGACGGTTTTGTCGTTACCGCTCTCAGCGAAGACAACATCATCTGTGGTGTAGAAGATGCCAAACGAAACATTTTCGGTCTGCAATTCCATCCAGAGGTTGCCCACAGTGTTCATGGACGCGAAATATTGGAAAACTTCATTACTATCGCTGGTTTCAAACGCGACTGGGAAGCTTCGTCGATCATAGAACAGAGCATTGCGGACGTAAAGACTAAGGTTGGTGACAAAAAGGTCATCTGTGCCCTATCTGGTGGCGTCGACAGCTCTGTCGCTGCCACGTTAGTCAACCGAGCTATCGGCGACCAACAAACCTGTATATTCGTTGATACTGGCTTGCTCAGACAAAACGAATACGACGAAGTCCTTGCGGCCTACGAAAAAGTTGGACTCAACGTCATACCGGTCAAAGCGGCTGACCGTTTTCTCGAAAAACTAGCTAACGTCGAAGACCCGGAACAAAAACGAAAGATTATCGGCGGCGAGTTTATTGCTGTCTTTGAGGAAGAATCGGCCAAAATCGGTGGCGCTGATTTCCTCGTGCAAGGAACTCTTTACCCAGACGTTATCGAGTCGGTTTCAGTCAATGGCCCAAGCGTCACCATAAAGTCACACCACAACGTGGGTGGCCTACCAGAACATATGAAAATGAAGCTGATCGAGCCACTACGCGAACTGTTTAAAGATGAGGTTCGAGTTATTGGGAAAGAGCTCGGTTTGCCCGAAGCTATTGTACAAAGGCAACCATTTCCTGGACCAGGCCTCGCCATTCGTATACTGGGGGCAGTATCGACCGAGCAAGTTGCACTCCTGCAAAAAGCCGACGCTATCGTTCGATACGAGATAGATAATCACCCTGTTCGCCCTGAGGTATGGCAATTCTTCGCTGTTCTGCTACCCGTAAAAGCCGTTGGCGTCATGGGAGACGGACGAACCTACGAGCAAGTCATAGCTGTTCGCGCTGTTTCGAGCAGTGACGGCATGACTGCCGACTGGGCTAAGCTACCTCACGATCTACTCGCACGCATCTCAAGCCGTATCGTCAGCGAAGTCCGTGGCGTCAACCGAGTTGTTTACGACATCACGTCCAAACCTCCAGGCACGATCGAGTGGGAATAGACTCGACTTACGCAAAATATCCTATATACCCTCAGGCTTATGGACGCTGACCGTAGGTCTGGGGTGATGTGATTTTGGAGTTAGTCAAGTTCAGGGTTGCCGTCTCTATTCGCATGGCGTATAGTTAGAATAGCAATAACTACAACATCAAAGAGGAGTAACGCAAATGATCCAACGTTACTACCGCGTTCAAGCTGACGCGCAGCTAGCTACTGTAGACAAAGACCAGCCCAATGCTTGGGTACATGTGGAAGCCCCTAGTGAAGACGAAATAAATCAACTCGTACAGCGGTACGACCTCGAACAGGGACACTTAGAAGACGCCCTCGACGAAGATGAAATGCCGCGTTTCGAAGTAGAAGGAAGCCAAATATACGCTTTCATCCGTATCGCTATACGTGAAAAAAGCGGCGAATACGAAACCTTCCCTTTGCTATTAGCTCTAACCGAAAAAACACTCATAACGGTCTGCGCCAAGCACCTTTCCGCGCTTGAAGGCCTTACGTCTGGAAGTGTGCCCTTCGAAACAACCGACCGCATGAAATTAATCCTATTTGTCATGCAACGAATCACTCAGCAATACGACCAGCTCATCGATAAAACCAGCCGGAAGATCAAAGCCGTCCGTCAACGTCTCCGCACGCACGCCGTGAGAAACCAAGATTTTGTCGACTTTGTCATCATCGAAGACGAGCTCAATGAGTTCTTGAGTGCTCTTCAGCCGAACAATGCCGTACTTCGTCGTCTACTCGTTGGGCGTAAACTTCCCGAAGAAGATCAAGACCTCGTCGAAGACGTCCTTCTCATGAACGAGCAGTCTATAGAAAACTGTAATGAAAACATCAAGTCAATCATTGGTGTTCGTGACGCCCACAGCTCCATAAGCGACAACAGCCTGAACCAAACCATGAAAGTGCTGACTGTCGCCACGCTCGCTATGGCCATACCAAATATGTTCTTTGGCATTTACAGCATGAATATTGTCACGCCATTTCAGCAAAATGCCAATGCCTTCTTCATTATCGTCGGATTCACGCTATTTGTGACGGCTACTGTCCTCTTTATCGGACGCAAGAAACGAATTTTCTAGCCTAGTTTTAAATAATGCTAGCGAAGCGGTCATAGACGCCTCGAAGTAAGCAAATACACTTCATAGTATAAATATATCTTTATGTTACTTTCGCCTCATACGGCTGACAGTAAAGGTAGTAGCAAAAATCGCGGCGGAAAACGCCAAGAGAATGAGTATACCGGTAAACGCGGGTCGCATGGCGCTGCTGGTAAATTCAGTTATTTTTTGAATTTCAGTATTTGCCTGAACATACCAATAGGCTGGTAAAAATTTCGCAATATTTAGTACTCCGTCGCCAAGAAATTGTTGCGGGACAAACACGCCGCAGAGAAACGCCATGCCAAGCGCAATGACATTCGTAACACCGCTGAGAACTTCTGACTTCTTGATGAGGCTGCCTACGGCAAAGCCAATTGCTAAACAAACGAGAGCGAACGCAAGCGAACTCGTCGCATACAAAGCGCCCCGTATACTGAATATAACACTCGGATACATGACGGCAGCAAGCCCAAGAAATAACGCCCAAGCCACAAGAACAAATGCGGCGTTCGCAATCAGCAAATCACGCTGAATACTTCCGTATGGTTTGCCTCCGATGAGATTGCGACGTTTTATAAGATCGGTGTTAAATATAACCATGACATTACCAATCACGAGTAAGCAAACGGCAAGCAGCGAATAAGCTTCGAAGTTAAAATAATACATAGCAAGGCCACTTGCCGTAGTATCTTCCTTGCTACTTATTTTTATAACCGCTTTCGTCTCGACAATGCCTTTTAGTTGCGCAACTGCATCCGCCTGATTCTCTCCTGCTATAACGTACGTCTCTGCCAGATGAAGATACTTGTTGCTGAGAAGCTTTGCTTGTTCGGCAGCTTGACTAGGAACTTCCATAGTAGTAATAAAAGGCTTTTTACCAGCAAAAAAGTCACCCCCAAAATGCGTCGGCACGACATAGATGATGTCGACCGTACGAAAGAAAATAGCGTTTTTTTGGTCTGTGTCGGTTTCTCCCACATCCACGATAGTCGTCTCATTGGTCATGTAATCTACGAAACCTTTTGAAAAATCACTCTCGTCGCGATTGATAATCGCGATTTTTGGTTTTGCAACAACGAAGCCATCACTCGACGAGCTTTGCATTGTGGCGCTGACAGAAAAGAATCCGAAAATCGCAAGGTATATAAAAATAAGAACTCGGAAACTCCATGCGATCTTTACGTAATATTTAAAGACTTGCATACTGTTTTTTCCTCAATAGTAATCCGCTAGCAACTAAGCACACAGCAACGAAAATACTCAAATAAGCGAGACTCGTATAAAAATGCTCACCGCCGCCAAAGTAATACAGCGACAAGAGTGCGTCACTGATATTATTGACTGGGTTGATGGCCGCAAGCCATGGCGCATGCTGGTCGACTGAGTACTTGATCGATTCGGTACCCATCATGCCAGCTAAGAACGAGCCCGCCATCGTAATAGCTATGACGATACCTGTTTTTGTATTCTCGTTTTTTTTGATTGCAGCCCCAACTAACATACCGAGCGATATGCCAGCTAAGCAGCCGAGTGCCATAACGAGCAAAATTGCACTACCTTGAGAGCCAAAAGTAACGTGTAGAATAATTGTCAAAAATGCGTACAATACCAACCCCCCGCCGTACGCTACGACAAAGCAAGCCAAAAGGCTACTGACGAGCGTCACCGACTTTCTGGCCGGGGTAATCGACAAACGCGCTCCGAGAGTACTAAGGTTCGCTTCTCGTTGGTTGACGGTAAATATGCCAAATAACGCAGCATACATACAGGCCATTCCGATCAAGCTGTAAAAGTAGACGACAGTACGGTCGACTATACCACTTGCGTCTTTGAGATAGTTTGTCGTACCTATAGAACCAAGTGCGCCAGTTGTCGCTAGCGATGGATTTTTCTGCATGGCTTCCATGACTGCAGTACTGGTTTGGAGCGCCTGGTCGAGAGCTGTTTTAATAATTGTTTCGTTAACTCCACTGCCACGCACGGCTACGAGCGGTTTACCGTTTTCTATAGAAATAACACCGTCGACCAACTGGTCGGCGAGCTTCATACTTGCGGTTTTCGCATCGACATAGGTAGTGTTAAAAACTCGTTCATCGCCTTCGCTTAGACGCTTTACTGTCATCTGTACAGATTGGTCCGACTTGAAAGCATCATCGTTTACCACCGCAATATTTACTGGGTCAAACTTGAACGCACTGTTTAGATCAGAAAATGCCGTGTTAAAAAGCGTGCCAAGAATAAGCGGAAAAGCCAAAGTCCAGAAAACTAACGTGCGATTATGCAACAGAACTTTCAATTGCGTCAAGAATATTCGGCGAAACATCCTAGTGATCCCGCAACTCCTTGCCGGTAAGTTCAAGGAAGACGTCATTGAGCGTCGGTTGTTCAGAGAAAATCTCGTTGTAGTCAACGTTTTGCTCATCAAGGAATTCTATAAGCCCTGCGAGCGGTTTCGCAGCATTTTTTTTATAGGTAATGACAAGTTCATCCGCTTTTTTGCTGATACGTGCGACGGACGGTAGTGCGGCAATTTCCGCTTCAATATTAGTCGTCAATTTCGGAATCTTAACCGTAATTCGCTCTCCTACGCTGGCGGATTTTTTCAACTCTTCGCTCGTCCCCTCCGCAATTATACGACCATGATCAAGCACAATAATCCGATTACAAAGTATCTCGACTTCTTCCATGTAATGGGTTGTATATACGACCGTCGCCCCCTGTCGGTTGAGCTCTTTAATGCCTTCGAGAATGTTATTGCGACTCTGTGGGTCAACCGCTACGGTTGGTTCGTCGAAAAATATCAGTCTCGGTTTATGGGCAATAC
>CAYIYX010000032.1:0-11716 GCA_964367775.1 uncultured Candidatus Saccharibacteria bacterium
CATTGTTTGATCGCTACGAGCGTAGCGTTCAAACAATTCTTTCACAAGCGGTGCATACCGCTTGTCTAAAACTATTGTTTTAGAGCGAGTGTCGTTTAAGTAACCAAAAGGTGCCTGGCTGGGAAAATCGCCATTTCTTACTCTGGCTCGCAAACCTCGTTTAGTGTTTTCGGACAGATTATCTACATAGTATTTTGACTGACCAAACATAATTGAGAGCATAAACTTGCCCTGACTGGTGTTCTCGAATTGAAATACAGGAAACCGCAAAAAGTTGAGCGATGTTTGGTCTAGTAAATAGATAATTTGTCCACCATCTATACTATTTCTCGCTAATCTATCGGGGTGCCACGCCAAAATGCCGTTGGCTTCGCCGTTTTGTATGCGAGTCAACATAGAATTAAAAATCGGGCGGCCTGGACTTTTAGCGGTCTGTTTTTCTATGAGTTCGTCAATAACGACAAGTTTATTATCTCTCGCAAACTTGCGGAGTTCCGCAAGTTGAGCGTCAATACTCAAAACTTGTTTATCTTCGGTATCCGTAGATTTACGGGCATACAAGATGTATTTTTCCATAGTTTTTACCCCCTTAAAACTTAAAAAGCCGACCTGGTGCAACACAATTCAGATAAACTAAACTGTTCCAAGTCGGCTTTTTAAGCCAAAGAAAAAAGTTTATCTATAAATTGTGTTGCTCTTTTATTATACAATAGAAAACAAAACCCTCACCCAAACCCCAAAAGGCGAAAGCCCAAAAACCACTTTCCGAAAGGGGGCGGAAAATGGTTTTTGCCTGTGGCAAGAATTAAAAAATACAAAAGAAAAAATCGCCCGTGAGAGCGACATTTCTGGAAAAATCCCAATTTTGGTGAGTTTTTACGCCCACGCTAGAACCCATTTTAGCACCAAACGCCAGAAATGAGATTTTCGGCGGGTCGCCCCCGACCCGACCCGCCGAACTGCTCCGCAGGGGTTTTGGGTTTTTGGCTGGAAAGATTTTTGGATACATCTACCGTTTGCGGCAGACTATAACAGATAATATCTGTTATAGTAGAATTATGGCATACCTTGTAGTCGCATACCCAAAATTAGAACAAAGTGATTTTAATTTTATACAAAACTATCGTGAGCAAAACGACCCACGCTACTTTTCAGTAGTTGAGCCACATATCACGCTTGTTTTTGCTATTAGCGACATAGATAAAGATAGTTTTGTTAGTGAAGTTAAAAACAAAATTGCTGGCGTCGAGTCTTTTGACTTTGAGATAAAGGTAGCAACAATAAACCAGAACGATGACGGCAAGTACTATCACGAGTTTTTAGTGCCTGATACTGGCCATTCAGATATTGTAAAGTTGCACGATAAACTCTACTCTGGTTTATTTGCTCCACATTTGCGATTTGACATAGATTTTATTCCGCATATTGGCATTGGTAATAGCGATGAAGCGCAAGCATCAAAACAGCGTATTGATGAATTGAACGCCAGGGGCGTTTCAATTCGTGGACGTGTTGATAGCGTTGATGTTATTGAGTTTGCGGACGGTAAAGTAACGACAGTGGAAAAGATAGTTATATGAGATTATTTCTATCGTCCTACAAACTAGGCAACAAACCTGACGAATTACCCACTCTTGTTGGCAACAACAAGCGAACGGCAATTATTATGAACTCACAGGACGCAAAAACGCCCGAAAGTCGCACCGAACGCCTACAGCAAGAAATTGAAAGACTAGCGGCTCTCGGCTTACAGCCAGAGGAATTAGACTTACGAAAGTATTTTGGCAAACCCGATGAACTAAAAGAGCTTATCAAAAACTTTGGGCTTGTGTGGGTGCGTGGCGGAAATGTATTTTTGCTCCGCCGAGCATTTAAGCAAAGTGGTTTTGATGAAATCATTACTGATTTGCTTAAAAATGACCAAATCGCTTACGGTGGTTTTAGTGCTGGTGTTTGCGTTCTTGCTCCGTCATTAGAAGGCATTGAATTAGTAGACCCGAAAGACGAAATTGCTGACGGCTACGATAAAGAGGTTGTCTGGGACGGATTGGGAGTGCTTGGCTACGCTGTCGCACCACACTACAAATCTAACCACCCTGAAAGCGATGATATACAAAAATGCGTTGAGTATTTTGCTGATAATCATATTCTTTTCAAGACACTTCGGGACGGTGAGATTATTGTCATAAATGGCGATAAAGAGAAAATTATTGCTTAGCATTTAGTGTCGCAAAGCGACATTATGTCCAAAAATCTTTCCAGCCAAAAAACCCAAAACCCCTGCGGAGCAGTTCGGCGGGTCGGGTCGGGGGCGACCCGCCGAAAATCTCATTTCTGGCGTTTGGTGCTAAAATGGGTTCTAGCGTGGGCGTAAAAACTCACCAAATGACAAGGGCGCTTAGCTCAGTTGCCTAGAGCACCTCGTTTACACCGAGGGGGTCAGGGTGAAAACTGCCAGCGGCAGTTTGCAGAGCAACCTTCTCTTGAAAGCTGTGCTTTCAAAGATGAAGTTGCGGGCCCGCCGAAGGTGGGTCGAGCCTATTCTTAAACCGTGTGGTATACTTTTTATGTACTTGGGTCGCTAGCTCAGTTGGCTAGAGCACCTCGTTTACACCGAGGGGGTCGGGGGTTCGAGCCCCTCGCGACCCACCACGAAAAATCTCCACCTTGTGTGGAGATTTTTCTGTGGCTGGGAAGTGAAGCGAGCAAACTGAGTGCCCATCATAAAAACATCATTCATTCATGGCCGCTATTTTTTAAGATTTTTGATATCATAGAGATAATGCTTTTACTCGTCGCATTCTCGGCCATTATCATCCCACTTGTTCTTATCGTACTCCTTCGCTTGCCAGCTAAATACAGCATGCCGGTATCGGCGTTGAGTGTTGCGCTACTGGGCTCGGCGGTATGGGGAATGGACGGGTATATACTGGGCGCCTCGACACTACAGGGAATACACCGAGCTTTAACTATTCTATGGATTCTCGCGGGTGCAATTTTCTTTTTGTATGTCATGCAGAGGACGGGGGCGACTGAGCGAATCAAGCAAAGTTTTTCCCGTATATCAGCCGACATGCGCGTACAAGTAGTGCTTATTTGTTTTTCGTTGATAGCGATTATCGAGGGAGTATCTGGTTTTGGGACACCGGCGGCAATCATCGTTCCACTACTGCTTGCACTCGGTTTTCACCCCCTGTCGTCGGTAGTACTCGCGCTCGTCGGAGATTCAGTACCTACCTCGTTTGGTGCGCTAGGTACACCAATTACGGTTGGACTTTCAAACATACCCGATCCGGGAGGCTCGCTACTTAGTGAAGTTGCTTCAAAAATCGTTGTCATTGACGCGCTTTTTGGGCTTATGTTGCCGCTTGTTTTGGTGACGATTCTCGTCGTAGCGTTCGGGCGTAAGAGCGAACGGCGAACGGATATTGCGGAGATGGTGCCGTGGAGTCTGTTGGTTGGAGCGGTATACGTTGTTACGGCAATCGCTGGAAATTTCTTTCTTGGCTATGAATTCACCTCTGTCATTGCGGGTGTCGTGTCGCTTGCCTTTGGCGTATGGACCGTGAAGCACGGAATACTCCAGCCAAAGGTCGCGTGGCGTCATCATGCACTCGAAGAAGATCGTGAAATTAGATACGAGAAGCCGACTCTCAATGTGGTGAAGGCATGGCTTCCGTATGCGCTCATAGTCGGACTGTTACTGCTACAACGTTTCGTGCCGGTATTGCGTGAATTTTCACTGACAGCTGTCGATTGGTCATGGCAAAACATTCTTCGGGTCCCGCAGATATCGTCTCAGTGGCAGGTCATACATTCACCCGGGACAACTCTAATTATCGTGGCGCTCGCTACCGTGCTTATATTTCCTGAGCGCTTGAAAACTATTGGATTTGCAACAGGAGAGGCTGCGAAAAAGCTTTTGGTGACAGGCGCCGCACTCATAGCGACGCTCATTATGGTCCAAATCTTCGCAAACTCTGGTATGAATAGCATGGGACACCAGTCGATGCCGGTCTATATAGCTGAAACCCTAGCAGAGATGCTTGGCCCGGCTTGGCTCATAGTTGCTCCATTTATCGGGACGGTTGCGGCATTTGTTATGGGGAGTTCAACCGTTTCGACGCTTACTATGTCTCCGGTCCAGTACAGCGTGGCTATGCAAGTTGGCATGCCGGTTGACGTTGGCATGGCACAGCAGATATCCGGAGCGAATGCGGGAAATATGATCGCCATTCATAACGTCGTTGCAGCGTCGGCGGTTTCTGGACTACATCACCAAGAGTGGCGGATAATTCGGCATACGCTTCCGATTGTCTTTGTGTATCTTGCATGTACGGTTTTGATGGCGGGTATCGTCATCTTGCTGACTTTATGGTAGAATAGTCAATAAGAGGAGCCAATAAAAAATGGCTTATTATTTTATTTATGACTGACCCTACAATGATTCGCAATATCGCTATTATCGCGCACGTCGACCACGGTAAAACAACCTTACTCGATGGACTGCTCAAGCAGAGCAAAACTTTTCGTGACAACCAGGCCGAAATGAGCCAAAGTTTGATCATGGATAGCGGTGACCAAGAGCATGAGCGTGGAATTACCATCACCGCTAAGCAGACGAGTATTTACCACGGTGACTACAAAATTAACATCGTCGACACGCCTGGTCACGCCGATTTTAGTGGCGAAGTGGAGCGTACGCTCAACATGGCCGACGGAGTACTGCTGATCGTTGACGCCCAGGAAGGCCCTATGCCTCAGACAAAGTTCGTACTGAGCAAGGCGCTTGAACTTGGACTGAAGCCGGTGGTGGTGATCAACAAAATTGACAAGCCAGCCCGCCGAATAGACGAAGTAGAAGACGAGCTAGCTGATTTATTTCTCGAACTAGCGACCGACGATTCACAGCTGCATTACCCGACTTACTTTGCGATTGCTCGTGAAGGTAAAGCTTGGAAGTCACTACCCGATAATCCCAGTGAACATACAGACTTAACACCGCTCTTTGAAGCCATCATTAGTGACATACCAGCACCAAAAGTAGATACTGAAGGCGCTTTTCAAATGCTAGTGACGAGCTTGCAGTATGACTCATTCCTCGGTAAATACGCTATTGGTCGCGTGTCACGTGGTCAAGTAAAAAATAATTTACCCATCGTGCTTATCAAACGAGATGGCACAGTGAAGCCAGCTAAGATCGATAAATTATTTGGCTACCGCGGTCTGGAACGTGAAGAAATTACTGAAGCTGGAGCGGGTGACATCGTGGCAATCACGGGTATCGCCGACGCTCATATTGGAGAAACTTTGACCGACAAAGAAAGTCCGGAAGCGTTGCCAGTTATCGAGATTGAGGCACCGACAATAAGTATGTATCTTGGCCCAAATACGAGTCCGATGAAGGGTCGCGAAGGTGATTTTACAACTAGTCGACAGATTGGCGATCGTTTACAGCGCGAGCTTGAGACGAACGTGGCCTTGCGAGTACGTGACGAGGGGATTGGCTTTGTGGTGTCGGGCCGTGGCGAGTTACACTTGAGCGTCCTCATTGAAACAATGCGTCGCGAAGGCTACGAGTTTGAAGCTGGTCGACCAGAAGTCGTGACTATTGAAGAAAACGGTGTTACGAAAGAGCCTGTCGAAGAGCTGATGGTTGAGATTGGTGGGGAATTCGTCGGCGTTATTAGCCAGGAGCTTGGTAAGCGCAAGGCCGAACTCACGCACCAGGAGCTAACAGCTAGTGGCGCAACCCGAATGACGTACATTATTACCACGCGTGCGTTGATTGGTCTACGCAACTCATTGTTGACCGACACGAAGGGTACGGTGATTATGCATAGCTTGCCACACGGTTACCAACCTCTTGGCGCTAAGCTTGCGAATACACGAAATGGCGCGCTGATTTCATTCGAAGCCGGTATCACAACGCCGTATGCGCTCGAAAATGCTGAGAGCCGTGGCGAACTACTTGTCGGGCCAGGCACCGATGTGTACGCTGGTATGATTATCGGCGTTAATCGCCGTCTGGACGATATGGAAATCAATGTCTGCAAAGCCAAGCACCTGACCAATATGCGCAGTAGTTCCAGCGATGGCGTCGTACAGCTGACGCCGTATACTGACTTGAGTCTAGAGCAATGTATCGATTTCTTGAACGATGATGAGCTTCTCGAGGTTACTCCGAAAAGCCTGCGACTTCGAAAAAGATATCTCGACAGCAACGAACGAAAACGTATGGCAAAATAGTAAAAGAGCTGGTTTAGGCCAGCTCTTTTACTATGTAGCGTATACGAGAATTAGGCAACGAGCGTTTCTTTGACTCGTCGTGATGTAACGAAGTAGAGCATGAGCAAACCTTCTACGACCAACTGAATAGTGATGGCTGCCAACAGCGCAGAGACGTTAGAGCTTCCTAGTCCAGACGCGAAATTGACCACAAGGCTTATGACGCCGTAAACTGCTCCGAGGCCGAGGCTTCCTATGGCGAGCCATTTACCCAGTTTCTTTTGCATAGATATGAATACCGTAGTGGTTATATACGCGGCCGCCAGTAAAGGTGCGAAGATTAACATGACTATAGACGACACATTGTCTAATGACTGCATAGCGTTGAAGAAGTAGCCAATATACGTGAGGCCAGAGAGCGCGAAACAAATCGCAAAGAAGAGTAGCCAACCTTTTACACCCTTCATTGACTCTGTCATGACGACATACTGAACTGGTGCGGCTTGGGGTTGTGCAAAGTACTGCTGGTTCACTGGTTGCTGTTGGTATGGCGCGGCTGGAGCAACAGGTTCTGGTCCATATACCGGGGGTTGTTCAGGTTGTGTCTGAGGTTGTTCAGTTTGCTGACCGTCTTGCATGATGTTCTCCAACTAGGTGTTAATTATCAACAGTATACCATAAGGGTGATTATAGTAAATATTGTTAGTTTCGTTCATAGAGCTTATGCTTGGTATATGACAAAAACTTGGCATGATGTTAATGTAGTGTACCAAATTTACCCACGAAGCTATAAGGACACCAACGGCGATGGCATTGGAGATATTCGGGGAATTATAGAAAAACTTGACTACTTGTCTTTAACACTTGGCGTGGAAGCTATCTGGATCTCACCGTTTTTCTTGTCTCCTCAGACGGATTGTGGCTACGACGTGAGTGACTACTTTGCCGTTGATCCGATGTTTGGCACGCTAGACGATGTTGCTGATTTGATTCGTGAGGCGCATAACCAAGAGCTTAAGGTTATGTTCGACATAGTACCGAACCACACATCCGACCAGCATGCCTGGTTCAAAGAGTCGCGTTCGAGTCGAGACAATCCGAAGCGAGACTGGTATGTGTGGCGAGATACGCCTAACAATTGGGTGAGTATATCGGGCGGTTCATCGTGGCAGTACGATGAGCTTACCGGTCAGTATTTCCTACATTCCTTTTTGCCGTCGCAGCCAGATCTTAACTGGGAAAATCCTGATGTGAGAGAGGCGATGAAAAATGTCGTACGTTTTTGGTTCGACAAAGGGGTAGATGGTTTTCGAGTCGATGCCGCCTGGGTACTTTCGAAAGACGCCGAATACAGCGACGACGCTTTGAACGATGATTTTGGCGGTTCGAGCGAAGATTACGGTTATTACGTTCATAATGCATGTAAAAACGGCCCGCGAATGACGGAATACTTAACAGAATTGTCGAACGTTGCAAATGAATACGAAGACAAACATTTCGTTTTTGAGATGTACGCCGACGATAGACTAGGTGACAAAAACGAACAGCTGAGAGCGGTCCACGGTGTTAATCCGTCGTTTTCGGCCCCGATGTATTTTGAAGCCATGCACATTCCGTGGCATGCCGAAGAGTTTGGCCGGGTGTTGAAAGATTATCTTGCCGTTGTGCCGAGTGAAGCGCGTCCGAGTATTTGTTTTTCGAATCACGATCAGCCACGGCTCGTCAGTCGCTATGGCGAGAGGCAGGCTAGAGTTATTGCCTTTATGCAGATGACACTGCCTGGTTTACCGGTTATGTATTATGGCGACGAGATAGGAATGGAAAACTGCGTCATACCTGAGCTATTGACCAAGGACAAGTTTGAAAAAACAGGTGATTCAGGTGGGCGCGACCCAGAGCGAACGCCTATGCAGTGGGACAGTTCGGTTCTTGGTGGCTTCACGACGGACACGCCGTGGTTACCCGTAAACGAAAATGTTGTCAAAAAAAATGTTGATGATGAATATCGAGAACCGACCTCTTGGCTTTCGCTGTATGAAAGGCTTATTGAGCTACGCCACGACGAAGTTTTGCAACGCGGCACATTCGAAGTGGTTTATGCGGGAACTGGGTATGTGCTAGCTTACAAACGCGAGTTAGACGAAAGACGGTATTATGTGATTTTGAATTTTGCTGATGCTACTCAGATTACGGAGCTACCAGAACCTATCGGAGCGGTTATTGCAGAAACGTCGCCTGGTGCTACCGTCGTTCGGGAAGATGGGCGAGTGAGTATTACTGGGTTCGGGGCGGCGTTGCTTCAGGTAGGGCCTGATCTGGACAGCCAGTAAGTATTTGTGCCATTGCACTATATTCTGCTTGGGTAACCCAGAGTTTATATTTTGCCTTGACGGCAATTTGTCTTGCAACATAGTTACAGCGAAAATCTTTATTTGGCGGTAACCAACTAGCGGCGTCACTGTCGCTCTTGTCTTGATTTGCCCTACCATCAACAGCTAGCAGTTCTAATGGATCGTTTGCAAGAGAGTATCGCTCGGCAGGAGTTAGCTGCTGAGCGCCTTTTTGCCAAGCATCACCCAGAGCGACGACATGATCAATCTGCACATCGTCGCTCGTACCGTCTCCCCTTAGAAAACTAATTATTTTTCCAGTGTACGGGTCAGCTAGTGTTCCGGTTTTGACCTTGCAGGTATCGTCTACGTAGGTTATGGCTGTCATATCGCGAGCCAGTACATAGTTTCTTACATCACACGTCTCAATCTTGCCCCAGCCATTGGAAAATTGCGCCCTAGTATAGCCAGTTTTAGGAGCACGACCTTTGACCGCAAGTTGCTTTAGTGCAGAAGCCGCATCCGATGGTCCAGCAGATGCCAGTGGGGTATTCGGGTCGGTTTGAATGGTCGTTTTCTGTAGCTGCCAAGCGCCAGTACAAATAATACCAATGACGAGCAATATATTGAGCCAATGTTTTGCGTGGGTAGCGTTAAACTTTGACATCGTCAGGCAAAAAACCCTTTTCGTGCTGGAAATTGGCCTTCCATTCATACCCTTCGGTGTAGCCGAGGTCTTTCATGAGTTTGGTCGGGGCGTTTCGTAGATGAAGAGGCACGGGTGAGTCGGGAAAGTGTTTTGCTAGGTCTTTTGCTTCGTACATGAGGTTAGTGGTTTCGCGAGATTTTGGCGAGCGCGCTAGGGCAGTAGCGCAGTGGTAGAGGTTATAGCTACCCTCAGGTAGGCCGACACGTTCTATAGCTTGAAAAGCTGCAACTGCGAGGGCTAGTGCGCCGTTGCCTGCTAGCCCTATGTCTTCACTGGCAAAAATTACCATGCGCCGAGCGATAAACTTCGGATCTTCGCCCGCGTCAATCATACGACTTAAGTAGTAGAGTGTTGCGGTGACGTCGCTACCACGCATGCTTTTGATGAATGCGCTAACCACGTCGTAATGCATGTCGCCTTTTTTGTCGTAGCCAGGCACGCGTTTTTGTGCGGCAACTTTTACTAAGTCTGGCGTGACTTTTTCGCCAAGGCTTAGCGCGAGTTCGAGGTTGCCGAGCGCTACACGGGCATCGCCACCGCTGAGTTCTGCGAGGTAGTCAAGGGCTTTCGGCGAGACATTTTTCGTTTGTTTGAGGGTTTTTAATGCGCGCTTGAGGACCTCCACGATTTCACTTTTTGCGAGTGGCTGTAGAACGAGGACGCGGGAGCGTGACAGCAGCGGCGTGATGATTTCGAAACTTGGATTTTCAGTCGTCGCGCCAATGAGTGTAAGGAGTCCGCTCTCAACATGTGGCAAAAATGCGTCTTGTTGGGCCTTGTTGAAACGATGGATTTCGTCGACAAACAAAATGGTTCGGAGGTTCAAATTCCAATTTTGACGGGCGTGTTCAACGACTTTTTCAACGTCCTTTTTGCCGCTCGTAACGGCCGAAAGTTCCACGAATTCGGCTTCGAGCTCACGAGCAATAATTCGCGCGAGCGTCGTCTTACCCGTTCCTGGCGGTCCCCACAAAATCAAACTCACCGGCTCTTTTTTCGCCACAATCTGTCTCAAAATCTCGCCACTAGCTAACAAATGAGATTGTCCCACGACATCGTCAAGTGTTTTTGGGCGCATCTCCTCCGCTAGCGGAACTCGGTTCATACATTTAGTATAGCAATGTTGCAGGGCATTTGCAGGTATCGTTGCGCGCATCGTACGCCATATTTTGAACGAAACTGTTTGTAGTATACTAACACTATCATGACAAAGAAAACTATTTTACTCGTCTTTGGTGGTGAGTCGAGCGAACACGATATTTCGATGAGCAGCGCGCATAATGTTTACGCAGCACTAGATGATGCAAAATACAACGTTTTGCTATGTTATATCGACAAAGTTGGTCGGTGGTGGCAGGTAGACAATATAAAAGGTAGCTATGTCGGACATCCGCAGCTCATTCCGAGGCTTGGACAACGAGCGTTTGGGGTAGATGGGACGAGTAAGATACTTCGACCCGATGTTATATTTCCCGTACTGCACGGCGCAGGAGGAGAAGACGGATCGATTCAGGGACTGGCGCAGCTTATGCACTTGCCGTGCGTAGGTCCGTCAGTTTTGAGTGCGGCAGCGTCTATGAACAAAGACATGACAAAACGGCTACTTCGAGACGCAGGCGTGCCAGTTGTGCCTTGGATATGCTTAGAAAAAGGTGGTGTGAGGCCTCATTTTGCTGACGTTCAAAAAGAGCTGGGGAGTGTAGTTTTTGTGAAACCGGCTTCGAATGGCTCGTCGGTAGGGGTACATAAAGTGACGAGTGGCCATGAGTTTATGTCGGCTCTGAGTGACGCATTTCATTATGACGATCTGGTGCTTGTCGAAGCCGCTGTTGAAGCGCGAGAAATTGAAGTCGCCGTGCTTGGCAATGGTACCCCTGAAGTGAGTGGGCTTGGAGAGATACTTCCTGGCGACACATTCTACAGTTATGATGACAAATATTCCGAAAAGAGCACCGCAAAAGTAGTGATTCCAGCAGATGTTGACGGTGTAGTGGCGGAACGCATTCGTGAGTATGCAAACCGGGCCTATCTTGCAATTGCCGGACATGGTATGTCACGAATAGACTTCTTTATAGATAAAAAATCTGGTCAGATATATTTGAACGAGATCAACGGTATTCCAGGTTTTACGAATATCAGCATGTACCCGAAACTCTGGCATGAAGTAGGCATGAGCTACGGAGAATTGACCGACGCGTTGATTGGATTTGCGCTAGAGAAGAGCATATAATAGGAACCATAACTAAGGAGGATCCATGGAAGAAACTTTAGCAGCCGTGTTTGCGATAGTATTGCCGGGCTTTGTCGTACTCGTAGTATTTTTGCTTTCAGGCATTAAGATCATCAACCAGTACGAGCGAGGTGTTGTGCTGACACTGGGTAAGTTTACTGGTATCCGCGAGCCGGGGTTAAAATATGTGTTTCCGGTTATTCAGCGCATGATCAAGGT
>CAYIYX010000033.1:0-8211 GCA_964367775.1 uncultured Candidatus Saccharibacteria bacterium
ATCCTCGCTTGCTCATAAACGGTTCGTATCCTCCTTAGCGCACATTTGAACTCCATTATATCACTAATGCTCGGCGCTACCTGTAAAAATCTGATACAATTTTACGTAGCAACAACTAATGTACGAGAGGTGATGCGATGACACTTTCAGAAGAGCTGACCTGGCGAGGCTTCGTCAACCAAATGACGTTTGCCGATATCAAAGACCTAGACGAGACTTCTCGGACGTTTTATTGGGGAGTAGACCCAAGTGCAGATAGTATGCAAGTGGGTAACCTCGCAGCCGCTATGATGGTGCGTTGCTTTGTCGACCATGGCTACACGCCTATTTTGCTAGTCGGGGGCGCTACAGGGCTCATAGGCGATCCAGATGGTAAGAAACAAGAGCGCGACCTAAAAACTGAAGCCGAAATTGAGAAAAATGTCGAAGGCTTGAAATCCCAGTATCAACAGATTTTTGCCGGCAAGACGTTTGAGGTCGTCAACAACGCTGATTGGTTCAAAAACATCGGCTATTTGCAGTTTTTGCGAGATGTCGGTAAGCACGTTAGCCTGACACAAATGCTTGACCGCGAGTTCGTCCAAAGTCGCATAGGTGAGGGCGGTTCGGGTATTAGTTACGCAGAGTTTAGCTACTCGCTCATTCAGGGGTACGATTACTTGCATTTATACCGCGAGAACAACGCCACTATGCAAGTTGGCGGTAGCGACCAGTGGGGCAATATGATTGCCGGCACCCAGCTTATTCGTCGTCTTGAAGGTGCTGAGGCGCACGTTTTTTCGACCCCACTCATCATCAACAAAGCCACTGGCGTGAAGTTTGGCAAAAGTGAGGGCGGCGCCGTCTGGCTTGACCCAACAAAAACGAGTCCCTACAAGTTTTATCAGTTTTGGTTGAATGTTGACGACGAAACAGCCAAAGACCTAGTGAAAGTCTACACAATGCTCGACAAAGACACTATCGATAGCCTTATTTCTGAGCACGAAGTTGCTCCACACGAACGAAAACTGCAGCAAATACTTGCGTCGGAGGTCACGAAACTGGTTCATGGCGAAAACAAAGCCACTGCTGCCAAAAATGTCACCGCCGTACTGTTTGGCGATACGCCGTTTGAACAGTTGCTTGACGAAGATGTCGACATGCTCGCTGGTGAAATTCCAGTTTCTGTCCCTTCAACAGTTGTGAATGCCCTCGTCGTGAGCGAAATTTGTTCTAGCAACAGTGAGGCTCGTCGGTTAATCTCTGGTGGTGCCGTCAGTGTGAACGGCAAAAAAATCTCTGATGACTCTGATGTCCAAGCCCCAAGCCTCATCAAAAAAGGCAAAAACTCGTTTGTGCTCGTGAGGTAGCTAGACAAGTAAGTCGCAATGTGCTATAATAAAGATTTATGGCACAAATAAGTCGTTTTGAAGGAGCTGTTCGGGAAGCTGAAATTCCACTCGCAAGAGCTTTGGCAAAATCAGGGTATGCACAATGTTCTAGCGAAAGAGACGTGTTGTTGCGAGGAAATTGCGGACTAGCGTCGAACGTTCTTCGAGTACATCTCGGTCGGTTGGGTTTCGATGCTCACAACATGAAGCGTTCTGATCCAAGTCACGTGCTTATTCATCATGAAGATGAAGGGGCAGATGCAACACATCTACAATTCCTATCGCGTATAGGAGTTTCGTCTTTACTAGCAAGAGTTCCGGGTGTCTATGACCAAGTGCTCGATTTACTTCCAGAGCGTAAGATTGCAGTCTATGACATTAACGACTCTAGCTTGTTCGGGGAGAGTGTTGTCCGACTTGCTCTAGAACTAAAACCAAAGCTAGAGCCCCTGTTGGTTGAAGCCGGCGTTCTGCTTGAATCTTCACAAAACACTAATGACCAAATGGCAGGGAGTTTTTTGCCGTATTATACGGACTTAATGACCAAACCTGACGAGCAAATCGATGAATATTACAGAACGTTGTGGGACACGAAAGAATACACTCCATTTCCGCCTGAAGTTATCGCGGAACAGTACAAGATGTCGGCAGCTGTGTTGCAGGATATCCATGACATGCATGAAACTATAGCCGACGCTATGTGATGGCGTACACTATACGTATGCAACTTGATGAAGAGTTAATCCATCTAAAGGGTGTGGGCCCAAAGACGGCGGAGCAGTTTCTGGCGGCCGGTTTACACACCGTGCGTGACCTTATTTACTTTTTCCCACGTGCCTACGAAGATTTTTCGAAAATAACTACCATAGCGACGATTCGACCAGGAAAGGTGAGCCTACGAGGGCATTTTGAAGATATCCGCATGAAGCGAGTGCGACGCAGTATGACTATAACTGAAGCGACGCTCGTCGACGCAACCGGTAAAGTTGCCGTACTGTGGTTTAACCAGGCGTACCGCGTAAAGCAGATTTCGGCTGACAAAGAGTTTTTGGTTGCCGGTGAGTTTGGTCTGCAACGGAACAAATATCAAGTCGTTAATCCAAGTACCGAGCTTGTCGAGGGCGATCAAATAAGCGTCGGACGAATCGTGCCAGTGTACCGCCAAGTCGCCGGACTGAAGACACAGCTAGTCAGAAAGGTTTTGGTCGAACTCAAGCCGTATATATTGGCGCTAGACGAAACGTTGCCAGACGAAATAGTAAAAAGCGAGAAACTCATAAACCATGCCGATGCCGTTCTGGAGCTGCATTTTCCTGAAAGCGATGCGCAATTAGCTAAGGCGAAAGAACGACTTGGATTCGAGGAGCTTTTGGGACTCGTGACGGCTAGTCTGTTGAATCGTGCCGACAACGAAGCTCTGGAAAGCCACGAGATACTCTTTAACGCCGAAGATGCGCAGGCGTTTGTAAAAAACTTGCCATTTTCTTTGACGGATGCACAGCGTGTGGCGGCGTGGGAAGCGATCCAGAACCTTGGGAGTGCTAAACCGATGAATCGCTTGCTCCAGGGAGATGTTGGTTCGGGTAAGACGGTTGTTGCTGGGCTGATTGCACATATTGCGGCCGGAAATGGTTTTCAGACGGCCTTCATGGCTCCGACGGAACTGCTGGCGTCGCAACACGCCGAAACGCTAATGAAACTGCTCGAGCCGTTTGAAACGAGCGTGGCGCTTCTGACTGGATCAGTGAAAGGCAAGGCGCGCACTGAACTGTACGCGCATATTTCAAACGGAGACGTTCAGGTCGTCGTCGGCACGCACGCGCTCATACAGGACACGGTGAAGTTTCATAATCTCGGCTTCGTCGTTATAGACGAACAACACAGATTTGGCGTCGAACAGCGGCAAAAACTACTGGCCAAAGCGAGCGTCGTAGACAACGATGCTTCGCGTCGGCTTCAGAGGGAGGACGAGTTTTTGGAATTTACTTCCAAAAATGAAGCGGAGGGACGAGTCTCTCCTAGAAGATTTATGCCGCACTTGCTTGCTATGACCGCCACGCCAATTCCGCGCAGTCTGCAGTTAACGGTATACGGTGAGCTGGACATTTCCATTTTGCGTGAGAAACCAGCGAATCGCTTACCCATACTAACAGAGATAGTCTCGCCAAACTCCCGCGCGCAGATGTATGAGAAAGTTGAGAAGGAGATACGAGCCGGACGGCAGGTGTACGTGATCTGCCCACTTATAGACGAGCAAGACAGAAGATCGAAGACCTTAGGAAAGCTACCGCAAATCGCCGAAAAGAGCGAAGACAAAGAGCTAAAAAGTGTTACGACCGAATATAAACGGCTACAAAACTCGATTTTCAAACATAGGAAAATTGGTCTTTTGCACGGAAAATTAAAATCTGATGAAAAACAAGCGGTCATGTTGGACTTTGCGAGCGGAAATACTGACATCTTAGTCAGTACGACTGTGGTTGAAGTTGGGGTAGACGTGCCAAATGCAACGGTTATCATCATCGAAGGGGCGGACACGTTTGGCCTAGCACAGCTTCATCAGCTTCGTGGACGCGTAGGACGCTCCGAGCTCCAAAGTTACTGTTACCTGGTGCCGAGCACGTCTCAGAGGCCATCGCGTCGTCTGCGTGAGCTAGAGAAGTCAAACGACGGTTTTTACCTTGCCGAAAAAGACTTAGAGCTTCGTGGTCCGGGAGAAATTTACGGTCGCGCCCAACACGGTGACCTAAATCTGCAAATGGCGAGTATTGGCGACATGCAACTCCTAAAACGGGTTAAAAATGCAGCCGAGTGGTTGGCTAGTAAACCCGATGTGTTAGCGAAATATCCACAGTTACAAGATGACATAGGCAAGTATCGCCGCTTAACGACCTTAAATTAGCGTACAATGGTAGCTAGTTATGTATTCTTTCGGTCCTTTACCAAAAGTTGGCAAATCTGGACGCATTATTGGTGCGCACCAGAAGATTGATCGTGTCGCTAGACGACATTTCGAGGGCTATGTCCAGAAGGGCTCGTTCTTCCCAAACATAAAAATGATTTTGAGATTTGAAGGCATTAACGGTCCTGACGGCGTTAAGCTTAAAAGCCCAGGAGTTGACGAGCCATGGCATTTTGTTAATCCGAATGATGTAAATGACCGAGTCTTGCTTAATCATGTACAAGATCATATAAAAAATCTCACCAAAGCTCTTAGCGCGAATGACAAGGTTAGGGCTGGCTTTGAGGCGGCATGGCTAGCCCACGCAGTCGTCGACGGTTTAACGCCTGCGCATCATGAGCCATATGAAGAAATTATGTCGATGCTTCGCGAAGAAGCGGATGACGTCAGTCGGATCCGCGACAAGTTCATTATGCCCGGTGGTGGTTCAGCGAAACAGTTTATTAAAAATAACTGGGATTACTGGGGTGTTGGTGGTGTCATGACGACGCATACTATGTTTGAAGCAGGCGTGGCAACGACTATAAAAACCTTGAAGTTTGAGGACGCAGGGCCTTCATCAAATGACGTAGTAAGACTCAAAAATGAAGGGTTTGAGGTTTTGTTTCTTGAGGCGCTACGAAAAGTAGTCGACTTAGACATGTATGCGCAATTCAAAAAACGCGGCTGGACCCGACACATGGCAAGTATAACGAGAAGACAACTCGTGCCGCTGATTATTCAGATGGTGGTTTTGGCATGGTATGCGGCGTATCTTGAGGCTCTAAAGAAGGCAAATAAAACTTCATGAATATTCGTATGATTTCGGGAACATTTGGCGGTCGTCAGATCACGTGTCCACCTGGCGAAAGGACGCATCCCATGGGTGAACGAATTCGTGGGTCGCTGTTCAATATATTGGGTGATTTGACAGGAAAAACCGTGCTTGACTCATTTGCTGGCTCGGGTGCGATGGGCTTGGAAGCATTGAGCCGAGGTGCGGCGCACGTTACGTTTGTTGAACGAGACAAAGTGGCGCAAAATGTTATTGGCGAAAATATTACAACACTACGGGTCGAGGACTCATCGGCACTCATTAGAACCTCTGTTGCACAGTGGGACGAAACGTCTAAAAACGATTGTTTTGACATAATTTTTGCCGACCCGCCATATCACGATTTACAGTTATCCACAATAAATCGTTTGGTAAAGTATTTAAAACCGAATGGGCTTATGGTACTATCATATCCAGGTAGAGAGTCAGTGCCGACCGTTAATGGAGTTGTTGTGGTGGACAATCGTAGTTACGGAGACGCGGCGCTGGCCTTCTACCGCCTAGTATGATCATTTTTGCACGGCAAACAGCCGTGTTTTTTAATCGACACGCTGTTGTCAGAAGATGAGTACACTGTTTACCGCCTTGTTAACGATTCGTTAGGGCGCTCGACGACAGATGACCCAGGTGTGTTTTAACGACGGTATGGCGTATTCTAGACGCCGTGAGTATATCTTCCACGATCTTTTGTGTATCGCCTTCGCGCATGCCGACGGCGAAGTCATAGCGCGAGGTTAAGCGGTCACTATTCGGCCAGTTCGGAAGGTTTAGCGCGACGTCAGAACCGACGAGGAAGGTAAAGAGTGTCTCAGGGTACAGCGCTTCGAGTTCAGTGAGGGTCTCATCGACCGTAAACTGGTCGGTATGTGCGTTTAGAACCAAAAAAGGCTTGTCGGCCAGGGTTATTTCCAGTTCGGCTAGGCGTTCGCTAATGGGTGAAATATTTGGCTTGTTGCGAGGAAAACGTTCTGGCATAAATACTACCGTTTCGAGACCGCAAATCCTCATCGCTTCTTCAGCAAAGGTAATGTGTCCTTTGTGGACGGGGTCGAACGAGCCAGAAAAAATACCAAGTTTTCGCATGCAAATATGATACCAGATAGAAGTAGTATGCGGTATGAGAACGGTCTTGCCGGTGTGCTGGTATACAATGGATACATATGACTATCAATCTGGCTTTCTGGAATATTTTGTTTGACAAAGAAAACCATTACCACGTCCCTGCACAGGGTTCGAGAACTCCAGATTTAGCTAAAATCTTACGAAGTCTGCCCGTAAAGGCGGACGTATACGGACTAGCCGAAGTTCAAAGGTGTCGCGACGTAAACAATGGAGACGTCATAGCGGGATTGTTGCACGAAAATAAAGGAAACTGGGTAAAAAATAACACAAATGTGCGGGACGATGAGCTTGTCGGTATATTTGGTAGAAAAGCCAGTGCTATATGCGCTATCGACATGGGCAATGGGCGCGTTGCGGCAAAGTTTGAGGTCTCGGGCGTTACGTTCGTTCTAGTACATTTGACGTTTGCTATTTTAGGTAAGAAAAAGAGGTTACGGCAGATAGAGTCTGTCCTAAAAAGTATTGATGTTCTGGCGCCAGCAGTTATATTTGGCGATTTCAACAATACGTCATTTAGCGACTCGCGTACGTTGCTCAAGAAGCAGGGTTTCGAGTCTGTTTTTCACGGAAAACCGCGTGTGTCGACCGTGTTGTCGCACAAATATTACAATCGAGCACCGTTGAAGCTTCGAGTTGCGACAGTTTTTGGTTTTCGTCCCGATGATATTTACGTGCGTGGCGTGTCCGTCAATGACTGTGGCGTGTTTGAGGGTGAAAGTGATCACAGAGGCGTTTGGGCGAGTATTGAGACTAAGTAAAAGCTTTCGCTGCATATTTTATTGTAATTTTCTCTTGCGAAATCACCTAAAATTCCATTTCCCCCTTGACCTCCCCAACCATAACCGCCATAATACGGGGTAATTGTTTGGTGCGAGCAAACAAAAAAGGTGAGATCAAAGTGAGTAAGTGAGTAAAGGGGATAGCAGTTCTTATGCTATATAGTTTTCGTAAAGCACCAAAAGACCTCCGCATGCTGTATGTGAGAAAGTCTTGGCATACGCAGCCAAAGCTTGTTACCTCACTCGTAGCTGGAGTACTCGCTATTGCTATAGGTATTGGTTCTTTCCTTATGCCTGAAGCGCATGCCTACACAGCCAATGCCTTTGTCATGGTGGTGAAGACCGACAACCCAGGTACGAGTAATGCTACGAGCTTTACTATCCCTATCACCGGCACTGGCTACAGCTACAACGTTGACTGTAACGATGACGGTATAGACGAAGTCACAGCAAGAACCACGAGCTATACCTGTGTCTATGGTGCTGCTGGTACCTACACCGTCGCTATTACGGGTACCTTCCCACGTATCTACTTTAACAATGCAGGTGACAGGCAGAAGCTGCTTGAAGTACAGCAGTGGGGAACGGGGGCTTGGACCAGTATGGCCAATGCGTTTTATGGGGCAAGCAATATGCATGTGACGGCTACGGATGCGCCGAATTTGGCAGGCGTGACAAGTTTGGCGGGGATGTTTAGGGCTGCCACAAGCTTTAATGAGAGCATTAATCATTGGAACACCGCCACAGTTACAAGTCTCGCCCAGACATTCTACGGCGCAACAGCATACAACCAGCCGCTCAATAGCTGGAATACTGCAAATGTGACTACTTTGTCGGAAATGTTTTATGGGGCTACGGTGTTTAACCAGCCAGTAGGCAGCTGGGATACCAGCAAAGTTACGAGTTTTTATAGGACATTTAGGGGAGCTGCGGCATTCAATGCACCACTTGCCACTTGGAATACTGGTGCAGCTACGACGATGGCCGAGATGTTTTATGGTGCTGCGGTATTTAATCAACCGCTTGATAATTGGAATACAGCGAATGTAGCGAACATGAGCAACATGTTCTATCGAGCCTTTGCTTTCAATCAGCTTATCGATACATGGAATACTAGCACCGTAACGAATACGAGCTCGATGTTTTCTGGCGCCTCTGCCTTCA
>CAYIYX010000033.1:8311-11701 GCA_964367775.1 uncultured Candidatus Saccharibacteria bacterium
ACCAGCCAATCGGAAACTGGAATGTAGCTAATGTGACGAATATGAGCTCGATGTTTTCTGGCGCCTCTGCCTTCAACCAGCCAATCGGAAACTGGAATGTAGCTAATGTGACGAATATGAGCTCGATGTTCTTCGTGTCCGAAACCTTTAATCAACCGCTTGACTCATGGGACACTAGAGCGGTAACTGATATGAATTCGATGTTCGATAACTCTAGAGTATTTAATCAATCACTAGCCAGCTGGAACACGAGCGCTGTAGTGAACATTAGTAAGATGTTCCAAAATGCTGACGCATTTAATCAACCACTTAACTCATGGAACACTAGCGCTGTAACAAATATGAGCCAGATGTTCTATGGCGCCGACGGCTTTAATCAACCCCTGGGCAATTGGAACACTGGTGCAGTAACTACAATGTATGGCATGTTCAGCTATGCGTCCGCTTTCAACCAACCACTTGATACCTGGAACACAAGCGCTGTGACGAACATGGGTTTAATGTTCGGTAATGCCACCGCCTTCGATCAACCTATTGGCAGCTGGGATACCATATCGGTTACGGATATGGGAGCGATGTTCTATAACGCAACCGCCTTCAACCAAGCCATTACAAATTGGAACATCAGTTCCGTAACGAACATGTGGTGGATGTTTGAAGGTAAGAGCTTAACTCACGAATATTATAACGATTTACTTATGGCGTGGTCTCAGAGACTGCTCAAGCCTAACGTGAACTTTCACGGTGGCAGTTCATGCTACACCAATATATCAGCTCGTAATATACTAACGAGCATGCCGAATAATTGGTCAATTTATGACGGCGGCATCTGCAAACCAACAATCACTAGCCCAAGCACTCATCAGGTTATAGAATCGTTTCAACCAACCATCACTGGCACAAGCGCCGCAAATGCCAACCTACGGCTCGCTGCCAACGGCGCTGATTACACTATTTCGACTCAACCAGATGGCTCATATAGCTACCAGTTACCAATCGAGCTTGCCAACGGCTCACATGCCGTCACTGTCAGCCTCCTTGATGGCTCAAATAACGTCATCTCGACGTCATCACCAGTCAATTTCACGATACAATACAACCCTACCGTAATTAGTACTCCAACAAACCAAACCGTACTGAATGTGGACAAGCCTTCAATTATCGGCACGACACTACCGAATCATTCATTAACCGTTGTCATAGACGGCAGCCAATACGCAAGTACTTCACAGTCAGACGGTTCCTTTGACTTTCAAGTTCCCACATCGCTCGCGGGCGGTTGGCATACAGCAGAGGTGTGGTTACTGAACACAAATAATGACACCTTATCTACTGCCTCGGTGACCTTCTACATCCACACCGGTGGCAGCGTAGCGTTTTCCGGCTCTGTTATTGCGCCAACCCTTACCTGGCAAGCCGTGCCCAGTATCCCGACTGGTACGATGTGGCAGCAAGCCGCAGCCGGCTCCACCTCCTTTCCGGCCCGCGGTAGCTTTGGTGCCGCGTCACTAAACGGCAAGCTCTGGGTAGTGGGTGGACAAGGAGTTGGGTCTGGTGCAAGTTCCCGTCTGAACGATGTCTGGAGTAGTCCCGACGGCGTGACTTGGACGCAAGTACTAGCTCACGCACCGTTCTCGGCTCGTAACGCCCATACCGTCACCGCTTTCAATGGCAAGCTCTGGGTTATGGGTGGTCAAACAACTTGGGATAATCGTTTTAATGACGTCTGGAGCAGTCCCGATGGCATTACCTGGACCCAAGAGCTCACAAACGCCCCCTGGCCAGCTCGCTCTGCCCACGAAGTCCTTGTTCATGACAACAAACTCTGGCTCATTGGTGGGGCAGATACCACTGACGCCGACCTACGTGACGTCTGGAGTAGCCCAGACGGTGTCACTTGGACGCAAGTTACGAGTAGCGCTAATTGGCCGTCTCGTCGTGGTTTCGGTGTTGCTTCGTTCGAAGGTAAGCTATGGGTCATGGGCGGACTCATCAACAACTGGGATGTCTTTGAGAATGATGTCTGGAGCAGTACTGACGGTATCACCTGGACCGAAGAAACCGCCAATGCCGCTTGGCAAGTTCGCGCCTCCCACCAAGTCGAAGTCTTTGATGGCAAAATGTGGGTACTGGGCGGTTCAGCTGCTGACTGGGACAGTGAATACAGCGATGTCTGGTTTAGTGAAGATGGTAAGAACTGGGTGCGCACCACTGAAGCGGCTGACTGGCAAGCTCGTCGTGGACATAGTAGTGCGGTCTTTAACGACAAGCTGTGGGTACTCGGTGGGCGAGTAGGCCAGTCTTGGACCCTGAGTAATGATGTCTGGAGTGCTAGTTTGCCCATCGTTACCTACACCGTTTGCTGGGACACCGTCCAGGGCGGTTGTAGTCATACCGCTCAAACCACAGACCCGTCCTTTACTATCCCAACCAATGAGCCTCTGAGCAAGAATACTTGGTACTTCAGTGTCACGGCCGCCATACCTGGTGCGCAAGGCGTGGGCAATTACACCTCTTCACCCTACCTCGTCACCGACCCCATCCCCGTAACCACACCCCTCACGAACAAACCAGTCCTAAACCCCCTGACTAGTCAACCAGCAGCAGCTGCCGCAGTCTCACAACTCTCTCCAGCCTTGACGGGTTCAGTCCTCTCTATTGCTTCCTATGACTGTAGTGACCTACAAACTCCAACCGTACGTCTTCTAGAGCCAACCGGTCTCAAGGTAGCTGAAGCGAACATCACCCTCCTTGGTGGCGTTGGCTTTAGTGTTGGCTGTACGGGGAATGGTCAGTCAACTGATGTTGCCTTAGCACTAGGGACTGTGTACGCTGACACTAGTAAGCTGCGGGCTTATAAACAATCCGGCGCAAACCTGAGGGACATTACGAGTCAAGTTGCTTTTACCAACAAAGATATTGCCGGAGCTACAAAGACCGTTGTCAGTTACAATCTTGTTGACGGCGGCAGTCTCGACGAAGACGGTGTGGCGAACGGCACGTTAGTTGACCCGATATTCATTGGTGTGGTTGACGGCGCTGGTGGCGCACTAGCAAATACCGGATTCAATGTCTACGTATTTACCGCCTTTGCTATGACACTACTCGTAAGTGCGGTCGCGGTTTGGCGAAAAGGCTTCAAAACACCGAAACGCATCTCGTTCAGGCAGTAGTACATTTTTTATGTGATGTGTGACATAGCAGCCTATATATAATTTGGCGCGAGAGAGGACCTGCCACCGCAACTGCTTACGCCTGTCGGTTCAAGTCCTCAATCACAAATACCAAGAAAAAAAGCCATCTAATGACGACTTTCTTTCTTGGTGCGGAACCCGCACATAACTTTGAACTATTGAGTAGTATAGCTGATTGGCTATTTTCCAACAAAAT
>CAYIYX010000034.1:0-8051 GCA_964367775.1 uncultured Candidatus Saccharibacteria bacterium
GCCGCAACTTTTTTGACGCTAGCGGTATTTGGGTTTATGCGCTCTGACGCCAGTTTATATCATCTAGTTCTTGCCGGCATGGTGGGGGTTTGGGCGTTTCGACTTGGCGGGTTTTTACTCTACCGCGTCATGAAAACTGGCCGTGACCGACGGTTTGACGAAATGCGGGGAAATTTCGTGAAATTCGGCGGGTTTTGGCTTATTCAGGCCGTGAGTGTTTGGGTACTCATGATTGCAAGTATGTTGGCGTTCGAGTCACGTGCGGAATTGACCCCGCTGGCGCTCGTCGGAATGTTGGTCTGGCTGATTGGACTTGGAATCGAGGCAACTGCTGATATCCAAAAATTTCGTTTTAGTTCAAACAAAGTGAACAAAGACAAGTGGATCGCAGAGGGTATTTGGAAATATTCGCGGCACCCTAACTATTTTGGTGAAATTTTGGTGTGGGCTGGGGTATATATGTACGTGGCAACAAGTCTCGCTACAACTCAGGCGCTTGTCGCACTAGTGAGTCCACTGTTTATAATCACGTTGCTTCTGTTTGTGAGTGGTATTCCTATTCTCGAAAAATACGCCGACAAAAAATGGGGCAAAGACAAAGCCTATCAGGACTATAAAAAGCGGACGAGCATTCTCGTTCCGTTCCCACCTAAGGCGGATCGGCGACCGGAGAATAAGAATTACGAAGAAAAATAGCAATCTGATAATCCTAGTCGGTCTTGTCGTCGTTGCGGCAATTGCGATATTGTTTTCATTGCTCCAGATGTACAACAACAGCAAGACTGACGGCTACGGTGGTGGGTCAATACGAGTAGACGGGTGCAAGGTTGAAGACGCGGCTTGGAAAATGTACACCTGTAGCGGTTTTTATATGGGCTCCGCAGGCCTGGTTGAGGTCAAGGGGGCCACGGTAAGAGTGACCGGCAAACAGTATGAAAGCGGCGAATATGTATACGATGTATACCCAACAACTTCGATGGACGTATCGCCGCAAGACACGCACGGTTTCATTACCGGTCGTGAGCGGAGTAGCGTTTTATATAACAGTCCATGGGTAGCGATGCTGTTTGTTGGGGTATTGTTGCTTGTGGGGTCGGTGCTATATGTGGTTGCCTGTTCGAAAAGTTGCGTCCGTCACCATTCCTGACGCCGGAGAGTGAATCAGACAAGGAATGCCATTTAAACTGATCATGGTACAATAGGGACAAATCGAAAGAAGTTCGCCTATCTGGTTAGAATATACAAAACGAATAGTACTAGTGCTCTTGGGGAGCGTGGTTGCTGCAGTCGGACTGCAGTTTTTTCTACTTCCAAACCATATGATTGATGGTGGCGTGACGGGGCTAGCCATAATGGCGGCGAAGCTTTCGGGGCTGTCGCTCGGAGTCTTTTTGCTCGTGCTCAATATACCGTTCGTGATGCTAGGGTATCAAAAATTCGGCAAAGATTTTGCTGCGTTTTCGGTGCTTGGAATTAGTGCACTGGCGTCGTTAACCTTCGTTCATGTACCGCATGGTTTTACCGATGTTCCCATACTAGCGGCGGTATTTGGTGGGCTATTTGTTGGTAGTGGCGTCGGGCTAGTCATCCGTTATGGTGGCATACTTGACGGTACGGATGCTATAGCAGTACTGATCGACCGAGTGACGATGTTCTCGGTGAGCGAGGCGATTATGGCCATAAATGGCGGGATCATCATGATGGCAGGATTTGTATTTGGCTGGGAGCAAGCACTGTATTCACTCATCGCTTATTTTGTAGCGCACAAAGCCGTCGATACCGTCGTGGACGGACTCGATGGTTCGCGCAGTGTATGGGTGGTGAGTATGCGCGTTCGTGAGATTGGCAAAGTTATAAATGAGCTAATTCAGGAACCGGTGACGTATGTGAAAGAAAGTGACCCAGAATCTCGCGAACCACACGGTGTCATGCTGGCCGTTATAACACGACTTGAAGAGCAAAAGGTAAAAAATATCATCCACAAACTTGACCCACACGCCTATACGCTCATTGCCGATGCTCATGAAGTCGTTGGGCGCGTTTCCGAGGGTTCGCTGTATAGCGGGCGGTGATGTGCTACAATTAATTACGTAGTAACAATTCGGCATATCAAGAAGCGGGGAGAGAACTGACTCTGTGAACCGCTCGCAACCTGGCTTCGGCAAAGGTGCGAATTTCAGCCCTAAACGCGGGGAAGATATCGAATCAAACGAAATCGACCGCCCTTGCGAATGAGGCGGATTTTGTTTGGAAAGATATGCTTGTAACCCCCCAAAGGAGGAAAATATGACAAAACTGAGAACCGCAGAAAGCGTGAGTCCGAAACATCCGGACAAACTGTGTGACCAAATCAGTGATGCCATACTCGATGCGTACCTCAGTGGTGACGCCAATGCGCGCGTGGCAGTTGAGACAGTTGGCGGGCATGGCAAGGTGTTCGTTGTTGGCGAAGTAACGAGCAGGCAGCATCCAGAGATCGAGCCGATCGTGAAGCGAATTGCAGGCGATGTGGCGGTAGAGGTACGGCTGGTGAAGCAGAGTTCAGAAATTGCGCGTGGTGTCGATACGGGCGGTGCGGGCGATCAAGGTATTATGGTTGGCTATGCGACTGATGAAACGTCAGAACATTTGCCGGTCGAAACAGCGTTAGCGCGAAGTTTAAACCAGTATTTGTTTGAAAAATGGCCGTTTGACGGCAAGACGCAGGTGACGCTTCGGGATGGCGAACTGCACGAGATTGTGGCGAGCTTCCAGTATGCCCCACACGACGAGCTAGAAACCGCCGTGCAAGCGTGGGCGCGAACACAGCATTATGTGAGTAAATGTTTCGCAAAAGGTCAAAACGTCAAACCGAAAATCTACGTCAACCCGACTGGCGATTGGGAGCAGGGTGGTTTCGACGCAGATACTGGCTTGACTGGGCGTAAGCTTGTAGTCGACAATTATGGCCCTCGTATACCTATAGGCGGCGGTTGTTTTAGCGGCAAGGATCCCAGCAAGGTTGACCGTAGTGCGGCGTATATGGCACGTAAAATCGCTCTCGACTACCTGAAAAGATTTCAGGCGCATGAAGTTTATGTATACCTAGCCTATAGCATAGGCATAGCTGAACCGCTAGAAGCGACAGCAGTGGTTGATGGTGAAGAAAAGCAAGTCGAAGGGTATGATTTGACGCCGAGCGGCATCATACAACTTCTCGATCTTAGGCGCCCAATCTACGAGCAAACGGCCCAGTACGGACATTTTGGACATGCCGACTTGCCTTGGGAACAATAACAGTTGATTTATTGTCGGTCGTCGGCTACTTGTTCAACGGCTTGAGCGGGCGGCGTTGGTGGTTGTGAAAGTTTGACCACACGTAATGTGTCACGGATTTCAAGTATGGCGTTTTCTGCTTTGCGGCGACGAAAGGCGTGATACATATAGGCAATGACGATGATTGCCGTCATGACAAGTAACGGCACGACTATCCATGAAAAGGCTTTGTTTAACTGGTCAGTGACGACCGTGTTGATGTTGTTAGATACGTCGGTGCTTAGTGATTGCTGTAAAGAAGTTTGATTGTCCATATGCTTTAGTATACTACGTGGGCGAAATGTTTGTATAATATACTCGACTTATACGACTGAAGGTGGCGTAATTTCGCGTCAATCGAGTAATTGTAAAAGTAGGAGAAATATGACCGAAAACTCACTTGAAAATCGATTAAAAACAGCTATAAAAGACGTGCCGAATTTTCCCAAACAGGGAATAGTTTTCAAAGATATCATGCCCGTACTTCAGGATGCGAAGCTACGAGAGGCAGTTACTGAAGCGTTTTACGCTCGATACAAAGATGCCGGCATTACTGCAGTTTTAGGACCGGAGTCGCGTGGGTTTTTGTTCGGCCTGCCCCTAGCGGACAGGCTCGGTGTTTCGTTCGTGCCAGTACGAAAACGCGGAAAATTACCACGAAAAACATTCACGCAAGAGTATAAGCTTGAGTACGGGACGGATGCGCTTGAAATGCATAAAGATGCCGTAACAAAGGGCGATAAAGTTGTTATAGTTGACGATCTACTGGCGTCGGGCGGAACTGCTGAGGCGACAGGTCTCTTAGCAGAACAGGCCGGAGCAAAAGTGTGCGGCTTTGCTTTTGTGGTTGAACTTGAGGACTTGCACGGGCGAGAACTGCTCTCTGACAAAACAGTGTATTCACTAGTGAAATATTGAGAACATACGGCGAGATTATTTAAAATTAGTACAGAAATATACGCAAAGTATTGATATATTTAAATAATTCGATATAATGAAAGCATGGAAGTTGAAAATGCTATAAAAATCGTACACGTACTTAAAGCTTTAGCCGACGAAACTCGCTTGAGTATAGTACGGAAGCTGGCTAGGGGTAATGGCGTGGTCTGTGGATGTGACGTGACGGCTTGTTCGTCAGTAAAGACCATGTCGCAGCCGACTATGAGTCACCATTTCAATAAACTAGTAGAAGCGGGCGTCGTGATCGAAGAAAAGCGTGGAACACAAAAGTTTTATGCGCTCGATACCGCAATGCTCGAGGCCATCGGGATTGATGTTCATAAATTATAAAGGAGGAAAGATGAGTAATATATTAGTTGTAACGGGGAGTGTTCGGCCAAATAGCGCTAACGAAAAAGTGGTGCCATACGTGGTCGAACGGCTAGAGGAAAAGGGTGTTGTGGTAACAGTCGCCGACCTAAAAGAGTTAAATTTGCCGTTCTTCAACGCCCCGCTACCACCTTCGTCGCCTGACTTTGCGCCAACCGATGAAAACGTCAAGCGCTGGACGCAAATGATTGTTGATGCTGACGGTATCGTACTGGTGACGCCAGAGTATAACCATACCCTGAGCCCAGTACAGATAAACGCGATTGACTGGGTCGGCAAGGAATGGGCAGGAAAGAAAGTTTCACTCATAGGCTACGGGTGGACAAGTGGCGCTGACCGTGCCCACGAAACCGCACGTGAGGCGCTAGCGGTAAACCTAAAAGCTGAAGTGTTAAGCACGCAAGCAAACTTATTTTTCATGAAAGACTTGAACCCAGATGGGACAATAGCCGACGAGGCCGGTGTCGAGCAAAAAATCGGCGCGGCGCTCGAAGAACTACTACTAAAGGTACAGTAAATAAAGGAGGTTACTATGAGTGAAACAGAGAAAAAACAATGCCAGTGTGGTGATGAATGCCAATGCAGTAAGGCAAAATGTGACTGCGGCGAACAATGTTCATGCAATAAATAGCATGACAGAATTCGTAAAAGACTGCGGTTTTCCGCAGTCTTTTTTGTTTCGTTGTATGGTCGAAGTGAAACGGCTATAATGTCCTAACAGATGAAACTTAGTACAATCACGAAGCTCAAGCTCATAAGCCTTTTCATGGGCATGATGTTTTGGTATGGTGTCGAGCAGCTTTTTATGGATCATATTTTACGGGATCCATCGGCGAGAGCCTGGACAGCGTTTGTTTTTACGGCAACGTGGTTAGTCTTCGATATTCCTGGCGGGATTATAGCCGATAAATTCGGTAGACGACGAACACTCATTGTCAGTGCCTCCTTTCAGACGGCTGGTGTTTGCGTGTTGGCGCTGAGTTCTACCTTGCCGATGTACTTAGTCGGGGCCTTTTTGTACGGGTTACATTGGAGTACGTTTTCGGGGATTACTCAGGCGCTCATGTATGATCATTTGCTCGTTGACGGGAGATACGCCGAGTACCCGAAGCATCAAGGGGCGGTCACTGCATACGGTTACATTGGCGCGGCGGTGGCAAATGTTTTGAGTGGCATAATCACCGACGCAACGGATTTACGAATGCCGTTTTTACTGTCCATAGTCCCATCTGTGCTCGGTTTTATGTTAGCTTTGAGCTTGAAAGAGGTTTATGTTTCGTCAAAGAAAGGTGAGTCTAGAAAGATTTCGCAGTATTTTACCGAGCTAATGCGTACGTTGAAGCGAGTTCCGGTTTCTTGGGCTTATGTTTTGCAGATAATCGTGGGACTCTTTGTTTTTATGACGATTTGCGAGTTTGGTCAGGTATTTTTGTTGTCATATAACATTTCGGCTACAACACTAGGGTTACTGTGGGCGCTAGTTGCTGGCCTGGTTGCGTTGGGTTTGCGTTTAGCTCACCGCCTCCAACGTTGGCCGTGGCAGACAGTAGCGGTCTATGCGTTAATCCTGCTTGTATTTGGAGTAACGAGCCATCCGTTAGCGATCGTGTTATTTATGCTGGTATATACCGGTACGGAGATTATGCATAACATAGCCGAGACCGAGTTGCAGCATGTCACCGCTTCGCATTCTCGCGCCACGGTACTTTCAAGCGTTACGTTTGTGGGAAATCTTTTGGCGTTGCCGCTCATTTGGCTTTTTAACAGCTTGTATTTGACGCAGTCGATCCACTTTGCAAATTTTTGCGTTGGGACTGGTGTCGTGGTTTTGCTTGGTTTGACTATAGTTGTAGTCTTTCGTTCCCAGAGCGAGTCTCGGCTACGAGATAGCACTTGACATAACGGTTACATAGTGGTAATATATAGATATGATTAAGGATATGCCGCCTCGTGGCGACGGATATACTTTAAGGAATGCTATTGCGGAATCGCGCGCTCATACCGGCTCGGTTGCTGCGTCAGGAACTCCAGAGCAAATCTATTGGTGGATATATAACTCCGGTATAGATCGATATAATGAGACGTTTCGAGGCGTACTCGGTTCGTCTGTTCTAGATCATGTGTCCAAGATGTTAACTCGAAGTGGTGGCGTGAAGCCCTTAGTGGTTGACTTTATGGCTTCTACGTCAGCAGTCAGATCTCTCGACGAAGCTTTGCTAAATAGAGGCATGGTTGGAATTGACGGCATAGCAGTTTCGCTTACGGATGATATTCGGGAGCAGAAACTGAGGAGCGGAGAGCGTAATATTCGCCATTTTCCAGGTAACTTGGGCCGACTTGCTACTTTGCGCGACTTAGAGTCTAGTCTAAACGGCAGGAAGATAGATTTGATTATTGAGCGAGGTCTGGATGGACTGAAGTGCGTGCCGAATCATGGTGGTTACTATGGTCCGGTTCTCAATGAAATGTGGGGTATGCTAAATACGGAAGGCGGCGAGATGTTGCTCCAGACGCCAGGGAATAAGAGACTTTCGAGAGCTGGTTTACCCGGCGTAGAAGAAGTAGCTCGTAAGCTGGATGATACCGCTGGCGTTGAGGCTCGTGCAAGCGTGACCGACGAAGATGAAGCGGTGCTGTTTATACGTCGAACTCCCGAGGCTCCAGAAATTTTAACGTTTGCAGCCTAGAACCATGACGGTTCGAGCGAATGATCGACACGGCTTTGGCTGCCAAATAATCTTAGGCGATTCATTCAAGTAGATCGGCTTCACTATAGTTTTTCGTTCTCAGAGCAAGACTTGCGTGTAGCGGGGCTCTAGTACGGGTGATATCTAGTAACCCCCTGATTGCAAATAGGAGTATGTCGAGTCAGGATATAATATAATTGCTACACAAGTCAACTATATGATATAGTCTGTATATAATGACGGAATCCAATGTTCTCATACATCAGACGCTCCCTGAGGCTGTAGAGTTGGCTAGTAGACGTGTCGAATCTGTTTTAGCCAGGGGGTCTGAGGCTGATTACTGGAGGGTGTATGGCTCGGCCATCGATTCTTATCGTGAGGCGCTTGGACGTGTTATAGGCAGCGAGTCCTTGGTGACTCGCATGGGCAAACGAGCGCTTGCAATTGAAAATCGTCCGCTAGTAGTAGTTGATTTAATGGCAACTACGGCAGGTGTTCGCTCTTTAGCTCAAGCAACTAGCGCAAGGGTCAATGGAATAGCTGTTTCGTTGACAGACGATCGCACAGACAGACAAAAAGCGACCGATGAAAAACTTGGGGTGAGACATTTGGCGGGCGACTTGGGCAACTCTGCAACGTGGAGAAATTTGCGTAATATGCTAGCGGGAGAAAAGGCTGACTATATCATCTCCTCAGGAGTAGGAGGGTTGCATTATCTTCCGCGGCACCCTCAGTTTTATG
>CAYIYX010000034.1:8061-11139 GCA_964367775.1 uncultured Candidatus Saccharibacteria bacterium
GCCGGCGTATTGAATAGGATGTGGGGGATGTTGCATCCTGACGAGGGAACAATGATGTTAGAAGTACCGGCAGATGGGGAGCTGAGGTCAGTAGGCGTACCCCCTATAGAACAAGTAGGTATGGACTTGCAGGAGCAAGGGATATGCGCATTTGCAAGGCATGGTCCTTTGAGTTCTGCATTATATATTGAAAGAGGGTTGAGCGATCCACAGGTATTATTTCCTAAGTAATTAACGTATTTGAGTGAATGGTCGAGGCGGTTTTTTGGTCGTCGAATAATTTTTAAGCGATTAATTCAAGCAGATAAGCGGGGTGTTCTAACGGGGTATGGTGTCTAGTTTTTGCAATGGTGACAGTAATATTTTCAGGAAGGGAAATGTTTGAGAGATTTCTGATGTAAATGGGACGATCGGCGGTTGCCACGATGAGCTCGGTCGGCACCGTAAGGGCTTGGAGTATGCGTGGTGCATTTGAGTGTTCGATGACAGAGAGTGATCCTTGTCGAGAGGCGTGGGTGTGTTGTTTTGCCATATTCCGTATGTCGGCGTTACCGATCCTTAGCAACGGAAGTGCTTGCTTAATTGCTGGCCAAAAGAGTCGCCCATACGGACGATACAAAAGCGTTCGGTACAGCCTGCCCGTTGAGGATAATTCATGCTTAACCTCGGATATGTCGGTAAATATAGGCATATTTGAGAGGATGAGTTTTGTGACACTATCTGGCCAAGTTGTCGCTATTTCAGCGGCAACGATTGCGCCCATGGAATGGCCGACGAGGGTGATGTCTTTCGTGGCCTCGAGAGACTTAAGGCAAGCATATACCGCCTTCGCTTGTTTCTCCACGGCGTATGCCGTAATATCTTTTGGTTTTGGTGATCGGCCGAAGCCGAGCAGGTCGATAGTGATAACGGTATGATCTTGTGCGAGAACAGGACCTAGGCTTGCCCAGTAGGTATGATCGGCCATGTAGCCATGGACGAGAACGACGATCGGGCCTGTGCCGGTTTTAGTGTGGTAGAGGTGCATGACTGCTTGCATGGCTTCGCTTAAGCACGACGCATGAACGCGCCGGGAGATAAATAGTGAGCCCGCTTTCTTTGGTATGTGTTTTTTGGGTCGTATAGTTGAGAGAAAGGTCGATCCGATTTTGTCCCCCAAATAGTTTGTCATCACTAGTAAGGATAGGTTGGTATGTTCCATCGGGTGCGGGAACGTGCAAGTCGGTGTATGAGTTTTTGGGAGAGAAGTTACAGACAAAGATATACCCGTCGCGTTCAAAACTGAGAGTTTGGTTTTTGTCATGAAGCGTGACGTACCCGACAGGTGAACGCAAGTTCTTGATGATACCTAGCATTTCGTGGTCGAAAGCGCCGAGCCAGCGGTACTTGAGTTTCGGGTCGTCTACAAGCGACCATTGGCGGCGCGCATAGGTGTACGACCAGTCGTTACCCTTGCGTGGGAAATCGATCCACTCCGGGTGGCCGAATTCGTTGCCCATAAAGTTGAGGTAGCCACCGCCGTTTAGCGAGGCGGTGAGTAAACGGATCATTTTATGTAAGGCAATACCGCGTTCGACGGTCAGGTTTTTGTCATCAGTGGTCATGTGTTCGTACATGTCTTTGTCGATAAGACGGAAGATGAGGGTCTTGTCGCCAACCAGCGCTTGGTCGTGGCTTTCGGCGTAAGAAATTACTTTTTCTTCTGGCCGTTTGGTGGTGAGCTCGTGAAAGAGGTGAGTGAGATTCCAGTCTTCGTCGGGCTGCTCTTTGAGCGTTTTGATCCAGAGGTCAGGAACGCCCATGCTGAGGCGAAAGTCAAAACCGATACCAGCTTTCCAGGTAAGACCAGGGTAGCCGCTCATGTCTTCGGCTATAGTGATAGCTGAAGGTTTTATATCATGAATGAGATTATTTGCTAGAGTTAAGTAGGTTAACGCATCTTGGTCAATGTTTGTTCCGAAGTAATCTTTGTAGCCTGTGAAAGCTTTTTCGAGCCCATGATCTAGGTATAGCATACTGGTTATGCCGTCAAAACGGTATCCGTCAACGTGGTATTCGTCGAGCCACCAGCGGCAATTTGACAGGAGAAAGTGCAAAACCTCTGGTTTGCCGTAGTCAAAAACACGCGAGTCCCAGGCTTCATGTTCGCCACGACTGCCGGCGTGAAAATATTGTGTCGTCGTACCGTCAAATCGAGCAAGGCCCTCAGTCTCATTTTTAACCGCATGCGAATGGACAAGGTCGACTATGACGCGTAGTCCGAGACGATGAGCGGTGTCGACGAGGTTCTTGAGGTCATCTGGTGTGCCGAAGCGTGAACTGGCAGCAAAAAAGCTCGAAACATGGTAGCCGAAGCTGCCGTAATAGGGGTGTTCCTGAATAGCCATAAGTTGTACCGTGTTGTAGCCGGCCTTTTTTATGCGTCGTAACACTTGCTCAGTGAATTCTTTGTAACTTGAGACCTTTGGATTTTCGCCGCTCATGCCGACATGGGCTTCATAAATTAGTGGAGGCTCGTTAGCAGGCGTAAAATTAAAATCAGCATCTGACCAGCTAAATGGTTGGTCGGGCGACCATACTTCCGCACTGAACTCTTTCGTGACTTCATCTTGTGTTACATAGGTGGCGTATGACGGTATGCGTAAGCCGTCACCGCCGTTCCAGAAAACATGCAATTTGTAATGGTCGCCTGGCCGTAAGGCGTCTTCTGGTAGTATAAGTTCCCAATTTCCGTTGTTGGTCTGCGAAAATTCATACGCTGTGTCGTCTTTCCAGTCTGTAATGTCACCGACGAGAATAATTTTTGTCGCGTTTGGAGCCCATTCGCGCAGGACCCAACCAGTAGCTGTTTCATGTAGCCCGAAGTACAAATGGCCGAGAGCAAAGTCGGTAACCGTTTTGTCGCCGAGAACAGAGTGAGATTTGTGCAAAACGTACGCATCACGCCCCGCCAGATGATTGGCATATGGCTGTAGGTACGAGTCAATGTCTGTTAAACGAGTCATTGCTAACAAGTATACGCGCTACGAGGGAATGAGCCTATGCTTAAACGCCACTATTTTGCATTCGTCGAGTAAA
>CAYIYX010000035.1:0-10777 GCA_964367775.1 uncultured Candidatus Saccharibacteria bacterium
GAGCTAAAGTCGGCGTTCCTGCATTAGTTTTAGATGAACGGTTGAACCGGTCGGCGCAAGTGAAGGCCGACGATATGCGTAATCGAAACTATGTAGGGCATATAGACCCAGACGGGAAACATGGGTATGAATATGCACGCGAATATGCATCAAATATATGCATGCCACACGTGAGCGAGAACCTAATACTAGACAGTAGAGGTCCTATGGTTGCACCAACTCACGTAATTATTGACGCATGGATAAGTTCAGAGCTACATTACAAGGCTATGGTAAGCCAAGATTATGCATATACTGGATTCGGAATAAATAAGGGTCTTGTCGTCGAACATTTCTGCAAGCCATAGTTAAATAACCTACGTTTTACAATCTCCCAAAACTAATAGGGAGATTTTTTTATGAATAATGATATTAACGGGTTTAAGTGGTGGAATGGTGCTAACGGACACGTATATGTCAATAAATACGGCGTTGGTGTCATTGATGAAGGCGTGCCTGTAACATCGGGGCTACCTAGTGATTTAAGGCAACTGCAACAACGAGGAGATGTATTCTTTTCTGATGGTAGAGGTGGCTACCACGGTTATAGCTCAGGGGCGCAAATTGCTGACCCAAATCCTCCAAGGGCTAACGATGCTACTGACACTAGTGGTTACATTAATGGGACTTCCGCCACAGCCCCTTCCGCTCCAGCCCCTTCCGCTGCCGACGAACAAGCCGCCTACGACGACCAAATAACCAACATCAACAAACTGCTCGGCTATACGAACACCCAGAAAGAACAGGGTCTAGCTTCGCTCCAGTCTGGCTTTGACGATGAAACTCGTAAGTTAGGCGACGCAAAGACTAAAACTATGGCAGGCTACGACGATCAGAACGTCGAGAATAGCCAGAACAAACAGAGGGGTGTCGAAGATGTAGACCAGTATGCAAACTCTTCATACAACAACCTACAGCGACTCCTACAAGGCTCGCACGCTGGTAATTCAAGCGTAGGGCGTGAACTCGTGCCATACCTCATCTCAAAGAGCGCGGGTACTCGTCGTCAGGGTGTCTTCGATACCGCTGGCAAGAATGAGCAAGCTATCGTCAAAGCTCGTGCATGCAGGCGTCAGAATCAAAAAAATAGTTAGCGAACTTGTTTACTCTCTGTTATATCTGTGTTAGAATAGTTCACTAGTTATGGCAAAGAAGAATACAAAGCGGAAGTTGATTGGTTTGGTGTCTAAGGCGTCAGGACACCGTACTTACTATACCGTTAAAAACACCCAGACGACCACTGAGAAGCTCGTTCTCAAAAAGTACGACCCCAAGACCCGTAAGCACGAAATCTACGAAGAAACCAAGAAAAACTTGGGTCGAAACGAAGTAAAGGCTCGCAAGAGCTAGTTCTATCTAACGGTCGGGTAAAACCTACGAGAGCGCACGGAAACGGGCGCTCTTTTGTTTAGTCCGCGTGTCTCAAGTGTCAGAATCTGTCAACTTTGTGAGCATCGAGCTCGCCAGCCAGCCAAACGCCCGCCTTTAGCATATGTTCGAGCTGATGAAGCGTCGGGTGTGAGGACAAAAAATAGACATAGAGGACGTCGTCGTGCCACTCAAAGTCAAACATCGCAAAATGATGTGCTATAACCGCTGCTTTTTCCGGTGGTAAAATGTACGGAAACTCGACTGTTGCTGCTGCAGACAAGTGGGCAACGAAGCGATCTGCAAACATAGGGTCATACCGTGACAAAAACCCATAGGGTAGTTCTAGGAACTCCCGCTTTTTGATGGCTAAAGTTTCATAAAAACCTGGCCCATGGCGGTTGCGGCCTTCTATATACATATGCGGCAGTTGCGTGGGCGCAGACAAGTCGATAGTAAGAATATTCCAGGTATATAGCTCTTTCTTTTTCTTGTTCGACGCCCGCAATAAGTCACTTCGCTGTAAGAATATAAGATCTCTACCGTAGTCAGTACCGACGAGGTAATGTGAATCTCGGTACGTATTTGAAACAGTAATGCCTTTGACGAGTCTCGATTCATCGTCTTTGTCTATAGAACCGAAGTAGACGAGACTATGTGCCGCAGCAAAACGTCTCGTAACAGCCGAGCTACGCAAAAAATCACGCAACTGCTGCAAACTGAGTAGTCTTACGAGCTTCTTTAATTTCATAACTACGTGCTCGTTCGTTTAGCTTGAACGTAATCTATAAGCGAACTCACAAGCTCAGCGTGAGACCAAACCAGCGGACTCAGCGAAGTTGACCCGTGCGAACTCCTCTCGACCTGTTCTGGTAACATGCCAAACGGACTTGAAAGCGACAAGACGGCTTGTATGATATCGTCGGCACCAGAAACGTCATCGAACTCAAGTAAGATCTCTGCCATCCATAAAGAGGTAAATGTCCACAAATTTGGTTGTCCTTTGTCGCCAAAGTAATCATCGCCAACGAACCTGCTATAAAGATTACCGCTAGACAGACGTTGTTTTGCGGTTACAACCGACGCCTTAATTTCTTCGGAATCTAGGTCGACAAGACCATACATAAATATTCCGTAAAGACTGGAGATGTCGATGGTGTCATCAAAAATTCTCTCACCCTTGTCGTTTACGTAAAAGCCTTTATAAAAATAGTTTGCATCGGCGTTGTAAAAACACTTACTGGCGTTTTTTATAGCTTGTGCGGCTACGCGCCACCGCTTACCATCCGAATCGTGGCCATATGCTTCGGCTAACTCAGCCGCCTCAAGCAGGCTCGCATACGTTATAGCCGTGGTATACGAATGTGTTAAGTAGCTATGTTCCCAAATATCGTACGATGGTTTTGGCAATCCATCGTCAAAGGTATATCCTTCCAGAAAGTTTGCCATTGGCTCAACCAAAGACTTATAAAATTTCGACAACAGATTCCTATCTCCTGTGTGTCTGTAGTACTGTCCCACAAGAAAAAGCGTAATCGCCGTCTCGTCGGCCTGGATAGGCTGATGTATAGACCCGTCAGGCTGTTGGTAGGGAAGCCATGTCGACCCGAGCGACCCGTCAGCTCGGTACTTGTGTGAGAGATAGCCTTCTTCATGTAGTCCATATACCGCAAAGTCAAAAAAATGCAGGAGTTCGTCGGTGTAACCCAGTCGAAGAAGCGGCCACAATGAATACGCTGCGTCCCTTGGCCAGCAAAAATTGTACGAATCATCTTGTGGATGACTGCGCAAGCTACTGTCGAGACTCGCCATAACCGAACCGCGCTCGTCAGTGTGTGCTTTTATAACAAATAGTGACTGTTCCAGTGCTCGCAAATACTCTGGCGAGATATATTTGTCAGGAAATTTAGCCCTTGACCGCCATACCTGCCAATAGCTTGCGGTACGAGCTATGAAATGAAGTGGTTGGTCTACGAGTATTTGCTCAAGAATATCTTCGCACCCAGTTACTGTCTCGTCGGCAGTCAGTATATAGTCTAGTCTCGTCGAGTCGAAAGGTTCGACCGTAAGTTTCAGACCCATAACTGAGTCCACTCTGCCATTTTCGACCATATTTTTGGACAGCGAACCGTCTTCGGCATCGCGGTACGTACTTTGGTTGGTGTCTAGGTCGTATTTCCCAACACAGTAATCATCAAAGAACGTGCCTTCCTTGTGCAGGGTTGCAATAAATACACTATTGCCTTTGTAGTGCATAACGCCCGGTAAATCTGGTCGATACTGTGCACTGTCGCTCGAAGCGGAATCGCCGATCATAAACAATTGATGACAGTAGACTGTGAGGTCTCTTTTGCGATCAGTGAGGTTGATTATGTGGATATTTCTCAAGAAAGCGTCGGCTTCAACATCGACCACATCGGTGAACTCTAGTCTAATTCCAAGGTTTTCGTTTGTTGCTACGGTGTTCCCGACCATAGCTCTTTCATGGTATTTGGCAACAAATGACCAGCTACCATCATCGAGCCATGAGACTTTTCCATTTTCAAAAAGACCTATTTTATGAGGCGGGCTATGAGGCGGAAGTTGATTTTCAAGTCCTACATACGGGTAATATAAGTCATGAACGAGCCCATGCTCATTCAGGCCAACGTGTAGTCGACCATTTCCAAAGACAAGGGACTTAGCCATGGTCAGACAATCTCCGCTCACCATGTTCGAACACGCGATATCGGATATCGCGAATTGCGTTCAGGTAACAGAGGAAAGCATCGTATGGTGAGCTGTATGGACTAAAGTATGCGTGGACGTTTCCGTCGTCAAACCATTTTGTGGAGATGTAGTACAGATGATCTGAAGTCTGAAGTAAGCGCCAGTCATGGATAAGTACTTCGTCGCCAGTTTGAAGGACGCTGTCCTCAAGACGATATAGCGCCTGAACAGCCTCTTGCTGCATGGCGTTTCCAGTCCACGCCGTGAGGTCTCGTTCGTTGTCAGCCCAAGTGACCGTGTTTGGCATATCTACCGCTTCGTGTATACGGTGAGACTCCAGCGCTTGTGAAAATGTCGCGCAACGATTTCCATCTTCGCACCATGTACGGAAGAATGATTCGGCAAAATCGAAAATGCCCGCGTCTGCCCACTGATGTTCTCCAAAGGTTTCAAAGTCCATAAACAGATTTACGAGCTTTTCTTCTTCAGGTAACGCGTCAACCCAGCCTCTGTATTTTTCCGGCGTCAGCGGCCATTCAGTCCATTGACGACTCGAGAAACGGAAGGCGACGTCATCACTTAAGCGGTAATCTTTCAAAAACAGTGCGGTGTTCGGCGCTCCCATGGGGGCGTACAGATAATGCGAACTACGCCAGTTAAGTACGGGGTCCCAGCCCTCGGTGAGAACCGCCTTGTAGCCAGCTTCACTCGCCCAACGACCGAGATCATTGTTGTAAGCTAATTCAGTATTGCGAAATACGACTGGTTTGACACCAAAATAACGATACAGAACTTCTTCATGCATTTTTACTTGTTTTTCAAACTCAAACTTACTGTAAAAAAAGGCAAGTGTGTGGAAGTACGTCTCTGTCGCAAGCTCAACTTTACCCGTAGCAACTAACTCCTGAAGCTCCCGCAGTAGGGCAGGGTCATTTTCTTCGCATTGCTCAAGAAATACACCAGACAGACTGAGATTAACAGAAAAATTCGGTACCTCTAGGGCTAATCTTTTTAGTAACGACACCGTCGGGTGATATGACTTATGGGCAACTTTGTTAAACAACGCACGGTTGTCGGTTTTTTCGTCATACGAATCAAAATAATCATGCTTCTCACCGATATCAAAAACTGAATAAGGGCGCACACGCTTTGGCTGGTGCATGTGGAGATAAAAGACGATATCACGCATGTACTGGTCTCCTGACTGTTCCGTGGTAGACGTTCAAACAACGTTCGGCCATCTGCTTCCATGAGAGATTTTGCAGTTGTTTTGTTGCATTTTCAGTCATAGCGTTACGTAAACCGACAGAAGTTGACACATTTACCATGATGTCTGCTAAGCGATCAGTGTCCCAGTAGTCATATTTCAAAGAATGAGTGAGGACTTCGGCGACACCGGACTGATGAGTCATGATAACCGGAGTGCCGTGGGCTGCTGCTTCGAGCGCGGTGATGCCAAATGGTTCCGATACCGAGCTCATGACGAACATGTCGGCAATCTCGTACAGCTGTCGCCACGCTGCGCCGCGCACAAAGCCAGTAAATATGACTTGGTCGCTTATGCCGAGTTCTGCAGCTCTCGCAACTAGTTCGTCACGCTGCTCGCCACTACCAGCCACGACAAAGACCAGCCGGTTGTATCTGTATGATGCTTTTGCAGCTGCCTCAAGAAACTGCGTCAAACCCTTTTGGAGCGTCAGGCGTCCAACTGCTGCAACTATAGACATGCCCTCAGACTTTAGCATGTCAATATAACGGTACGATACTATGTCGGCAGGCGAGAGGTCTTCGAACGCAAAACTGTTATGAACGACGTCGATTTTTTCTGCAGGAATGTGGTACGTCTTAACAATAAGTCGTTTCGTGTACTCGCTGACTGCGATGATGCGGTCTGCCATCATGAGGCCATGCTGTTCGATCTCGTGAATGAAGGGATTGCCGTAGCCACCACCAGAGCGGTCAAATTCGGTTGCGTGCACATGCGCAATAAGCGGAGCTCCGCTGACCTGCTTTGCATGAACTCCGGCCTCAAGCGTCAACCAATCGTGAGCATGAATGATTTGAGGTGCTCCGTTTTTCTTTATATACTGTTCAACAAACAGCTTGTAGTCGGCCTGAATCATTTTTATAGAATCAATGTTTTTATTTGCATAGCTGAGCTTGTAAACATCGCGATGTTTTTCTTCAGTCGCGTTCACTTGTACTACATTCATGAAGTCAACGCCTTCGTGAGACTTTTCGGTTGCTGGCAATACGAAATCTATCTGAACGCCGTAGGAAGCAAGCGCTTTCGACAGCTGATAACATGCCACACCTAGTCCGCCACTATTGTGAGGAGGTAGCTCCCACCCGAGCATCAAAATTTTCAACTGCTCTGCCTTCCAAAAATTATTTTTATATCGGTTACGTTTACTAGTATAGACCCGCAATTGCGTGGGCGCAACTCTTGAAGAATCGTTGTTTTTCTGACGTAACACTAATTACTGACCTTCACCGACTTGCAACGGCTTAGTTCGAGTCGACATAACGACAAAAAGCAGCGCCAGTCCTATGACAAAAACAATACCGGAAAAATAGATGAGACCTCTGTTAAAACCGAACAAACTGGTTATATTTCCGAAAAGCATCATAGTGAACACGCCTCCAACAACACCAAAAAAGCCCAGTGTCGACACTAACGTAGCCTTATAGCCGTGTTGCAGGTCTTGGAGCAGTTTTGACTGAAACACGATATACCTGACCCGAACATAGCCAAGAAAAGCGACGAAACATATTACTACAGTGAATGCATTTGACACCCCCTCTAGTCCAAGGAGTCCGGTAACTAATATGAGATCGATTACGTAGAATACCATCGGTTTCAAGCGGTCGAAGATATGAATGTACCACCCTAAAACCGCGCCTAACAAACTACTTATAGCGACCACTATGCCGGTTGAAAAGTCAGGAATACCAACTCCAACCAACGCAAGCGGGAGAAAGTCGAACACGCGTTCTACGACTCCGCCAGTCAAGCCCGCAAACAAGAACAAGCTAAAATTTTGCCACGTTACGATTTTACGCATCGCATCGAGAGGACTGACCTGGGACGTTGTTTTGCGTACGTTCGGCTCAAGCATTTTTACAATAGAAAACACCAGGAAAATGGCACAGATAAAGCCAACCAGAAAAGGAAGTCTGTAGTCTATGGCGTAGGTAAGTGGTACAAGTGAAACAAGGACAAAATTGCCACCAAGTGCAATAGACTGTGCTCTGCCAACTTCTTTTGCATAGTCACGAGCTCTTCCGAGCGCGACAAGCGTATCGTGCATAAAAGCTTCTCCGGCTCCAGATATAAAAGCGAGGCCGATTGTGTATACAAGCAGCCCTAGTAAACCACCCCAAAAGTTCGGCATAAATATATAGAAAAGCGTGGCTGGTGCGCTAATGATAGCCCCTAAAAGCATCGTCTTTCGATTTCCAATTTTATCGGCAAGGTATCCGCTCGGTAACTGGAATAAACCTTGAGCAAGTGCCGCTGCCGCGCCGATGGTTCCAATTTGCGCCAGCGACAAATGCGCTTCATGTACTAACATAATTGACGTGACAGGGAAGTACACTCTTTTCGTAAATGTTTTCATCCAGGCGTAGCGCCGAAGATTCGCTTCTAGCCTGAGTTTGTACGCCTCATCCACCGGAAATCTATAGGTCTTTCTTGACTCGAACGGCTCGTCCGAAACGCTTGTCTGCGGTACTATCGGCCATATGAACCATTGGTGGGTTTGTGAGCAGTTTTTCGTCTTCTTCCTTGCCTTCATCAAGCGCTTTTATTGCTTCAAAAAAGTAATTCTCTATAAGCCATTCTCGGCCCGGTGGAGTTTGACCCATAACGGTAATATGCCACGACTTGTCGGCCCATTCTTCGACCTGTGCTATTTTGAGTGGCTGCGCCAACATAGTTTTCCCTTTTGGAATTGCATTTATGACGCCTTGTACCGCCGCTGTTCCGCTGTTTTTGTCTCGGACAAAGATTTCAACTGCCATTGTTCGGACTCCTCTTGGGGTCACGCGTACACCCACGATGTCTCGGTTATTCACCCATAGAGTCTCGCCGTTCAACGCACGTAGACGAGTCGCGCGAAGCGTGAAACGCTCGACAACACCAGACATGTCGTTGTAAGGTTCAATGCTAATGTAATCCCCGACATGGAACCAGCCTTCGGTGATCATAATCGCTCCAGCCGTCAGGTCGCGCAAGATTATCCCAAGCGTTTGCCCGGCGAACAAAATAAAAACTGTACCCGCTCCAATGGCAGCCACCCCGTTCGCAGCAGATTGTGAGGTTGCGGAAAATGGATTCAATATCTGCCACGTTATATATCCAACCGTTGCAACGACAACGACGCGCATGATAGCCACGGCAATGCTTAAGTATGTTTCAACCTGGCGATACCGTAAATTGCGCTGATCGTCGGTCTCTTTGTCGCCGCGTGACCCAATTATCTGAGCAAGCCTCACGGTTGCTTGCGCCAAAAAACGACTCAACCAATACGCTACAGTTATGGCTGCAACAAATATATATACGGAGCGAAACGCATTTTGCTCGGAAAACATTTGTACTACGCCGTCAAAAAACGACTGGGCAGTATTCGTTAAATTCATTGGTATAAGTATATGCCTGACAGGGTAGGGTGTCAAAAGGGCGAAAATTATTACTATATTATGGGCGAATAACGTGGTGGTACTTATGATGTGCCGACTTATGGTGTTCGACCGCAAAGACCCCGAGCAATATTAGACATCCGCCGATTATCATCTCGACCGAAAGTTTTTCGTGCAGTATAAAAACCGGTAAAATAACTGCCAAAAATGACTCAACGTAGGACAGTGAGCTCAGCGTGGGTGTACTAATGTATGTATAGCCTCGAAGTGTCAGCGCACGAGACAAACCGAGAACGACGAGCCCCGCATACAGCAACGACCACATGTCGACAGAAGAAAGACCGACCGCACGATCACCGTGTATCACACACCATAGCCCAAGACTCACGAACGCTGTGAGTAGACTCGAAAAAGAGACGATCGACAATATATGCACCTGAAATTTTTTATTAATATCCTTTGCCAGAACAACCACGACAGGATACAATAGCACGCTAACCAGGGCGGCTATCGTCGCTAAGGGGTAAAACACAAACTCTCCTCCTGTGGCTTTGGCAAGAGGCAGTGCCACTACCAACATCGCACCAGTTGCTGCAATCACCACGCCTGTAATCGCTCTGGGCGACATGCGCTCGTGAGAAAGCCGTCTTGCGTAAATGACGAGCATTATTGGCGAGAGCAAGCCAATGATAGACACGTAGCTAGCGGGCGCATTACTGATAGCGATTACGTAGGTGACCCCTGTTATTGCTAGAGCTAGTCCGACAACTAGCAATTTTAGAAAAGCCTTCTTTCTCTTGAGTAACTTCGGTATATCCTTAATGATCCAAGGCAAAAATAGAAGACCAGCCAAACCGAACCGTGCAGCGTTTATCAATAACGGGTCGACCGTCGCAGAAGCATGTCGCAATATAAGGGCGTTAGGAGCTGAGAGTAGGGCCGCAATAAGACATATCCAGAACCATTTTTGTTTTGTTTTCATGCGTTCGTATTATACCTCTTCTTACTATAAAAGCACTATCATCACTACTGCTTTTACGCTCCACGCCCAAGATCAATACCTTGATACAAAAACATGAACACAGGTCACCCTAGTCTATTTACCAAATGACGATTTCAAATAAACTAATGCTAATCCGATACTTGCAACAATAGATGCAGTCACTACAGATTGTAATCTATTGAAATTGCTCAGCTTACTTGCCCAATAGCTAAACACAAAGATCACTAAAATGCAGTAGATAAACGTATAATTGAAGGCTGTGCCAAGCATATACAAACCACTTTCGCTCAACAATAAAATCAACACAGACGGAAGACAAAACGTTGCGATGGCAAATGTGTCTGCAAATATTTCGTTCCGCTCTTGTCGACTTAGCGTTCGCTTGTTTTTAATCGTGAAACCAATCAGCTCTGCATAATCCTCAGCGATAATAATAGCTACTATTGCAATGAAAGCTTCAGTTGCTGCAAGATATCCAGAGTCAAGGTTACTTGCATCTAAACCAAATAGTGCAACGAACAACAGAATCACACCATACAACACTTTTGCTGCGTGTTCGTCGCCAAAATAATGTCTTAGATAGGTTCTAATTTGAGATTTCATAGGTTCAAAACTAAATTATACTACACGATATTCACGGCTCTCAACAGTTTGATAAAGTTTTCAGGGACGTTGGTACTTGAACGCACTATCAAATGGGTTTTTGCCTTCATATTAGTTTACGATCTATGGCTCATATATGTTTCATTGCAGGGGCATGTGGAATATCAGGATATAGAGCTGCCTTGCTCGGAAAAATGAGCAAGCTGATTTTCCCCTCACTTCGTTGCTCTAGCGAACTACGGTCTTGGCGTCAGCTAAAGCTACCGCGACCGTGGCTCAACTCCCCGCAGTCTATTCAAAGAAAATACGCCTACGTGGACGCAGGCGTATTTTCTTTGGCAGGGGCACGTGGAATCGAACCACGGTCTAAGGTTTTGGAGACCTTTATACTAACCGCTGTACTATGCCCCTATG
>CAYIYX010000036.1:0-5991 GCA_964367775.1 uncultured Candidatus Saccharibacteria bacterium
GATAGTCGACTATAAAGCACGGCTTGAAGGACAGTCTAATTATCTTGATGCTGCGAATGAAAAGGTTTATCGTCAGGATACCGACGCGGCAGCAATGCAAGAAACAATCCATAATCTTACGCTTGAAAATGCCCGCATCCAGGGTCTCTTGAGGCGCACCATTGAGTACAAATTGAATCAAGGGGTCAAACTTGCAAAGCGGAGTCTGAAGAAAAAACGGTAGATCGCTACGAAGGATTCATAGTGACAAAAACCTTGCGGCACTATCGGTAGCGTTAATGACGTGATTATCGCTAGTCAAGTAGCGTTAAACACGTGATTATTGCGAGTGCTTATGGTTTCAGATAATTTCCGTAGCCGGATTTTTAGAGCGGCTTGGCGATCTCAGTGATGATTTTTGCAGTTTCTTAGCGCACGTTCAACAAATATTCACCATAACCAGATTTTCGCAAAGGTTCAGCGAGGTCGTTGAGTTGTGCTTTGGTAATGAGGCCTTCGCGGTACGCGACTTCCTCGGGGCTGCCGATGATTAGTCCTGTGCGGCTCTGCACAACGCGGATGTAGTCGGTCGCGTCATGGAGGGAGTTTATGGTTCCCGTGTCGAGCCAGACACTGCCTCGGTCGATGATGTGTACATTTAAATCGCCACGGTGCAAATATACCTCGTTAACATCGGTGATCTCTAGCTCTCCGCGGTCGCTTGGTTTGATGCTTTTCGCGATTTTTACGACGTCATTGTCGTAAAAATATAGACCAACAACGGCAAAGTCCGACTTCGGGTCTTTTGGTTTTTCAACGATTGAGATAGCGCGGTGTTTGTCGTCGAATTCGACAACACCATAACGCTCAGGGTCTGACACTTCATATGCAAACACGGTCGCACCTTTGTCTTTCGCCGATTTTTTTAACCCTGCGCCCATTTCACTTCCGTGGAATATGTTGTCACCCAAGACAAGTGCTACACTGTCGTCTCCGATGAATTTCTCACCTATGATGAATGCTTGCGCGAGGCCGTCAGGGGAAGGCTGAACGGCATATTCGATGTTGAGACCCCATTGACTTCCGTCGCCAAGGAGGCGTTTGAACATGGACTGTTCATCGGGAGTGTTTATGATCAAGATGTCGCGAATACCTGACAGCATGAGTGTCGTAAGTGGGTAGTAAATCATAGGCTTGTCGTAGATGGGGACAAGTTGTTTCGAGACCCCGGTCGTTATAGGCCATAGGCGTGAGCCTGATCCACCAGCGAGTATTATACCTTTCATAGTTGTTCCTCCTCGTTAGGTAACAGATTACATTTAGCAGATAACAGAGATTTTGCAGATTTCATTTTGCAGAAGATCCTTTCAGTGAGTTGATGATTGCTTGGAGGATTGATAGCAACTCGTGAGATTCTTGGCGTTCTTTCTTCCATGATTCATCATGAGTTAATTCTATTATAAGGTCAATCCAAAATCTTGTCTCGGCCGCTTCTTTTTTGGCGATGAATATCTTATTTTTAAAATCAGATCGTGATGCACCGTTACACGCTTCGGCATAATTCGCGCCGATACTGCTACATGACCTGATGAGCTGGTCGGCAATTCTAGGTGAGAGCTGTTTTGTTGCTTCAAGTTTTCTGATGACATCAGCAGCGAACACGAGCGTTCGTTTTTCTAGCAATTCATGTCTGTTATCTGTCATCTGCTAAATCTCTGCCAAATGCTCATCTGTTATCTGCTAATTCCTTACTGACATATTCGGAAAGGTCGTCTTGCCAGTTGCGGCTTTCAAAGCCAGTGGCGTGCAATTTGTCGAGGCTCATGTCACTGCCAAGCGGGCGAGGGGCGATGCCTTCTTTGCCCGCAAAGTACTCGGTCGTAGTCGTGTCGGTGACGGTAAGTTCTGTGTGACCGGCGAGTGAAAAGATCTGGCGAGTAATCTCGGCCCAGCTAGCCAACGGACCGCTGTTCGTGGCGTTATATACTCCGTAAGGAGCTTTTGTGGTGAGTAGGTGGTCTATAGTGCGGACGAGTTCGCTCGTGAAAGTCAGACGGCCGATTTGGTCGGCAACAACGGTAGGGGGGACGCCTTTTTCGGCGAGCCCAAGCATGGTGCGGACGAAGTTTTTGCCTTCGCCGATGACCCAAGTAGTGCGGAGTAAGTAGAACTTTTCAAGGACGCTCAAAATTGCGTCGCCAGCGGCTTTGCTCTGTCCGTAAACACTGAGCGGGCTGAAGTCCTCATCTTCCATATGCGGTTCTTTCGTGCCGTCGAACACGTAGTCGCTCGAAATGTGCAACAGGGTCACGTCATGCTTTAGGGAGACTCTGACCAAGTTCGCAACGGCGGAAGCATTGACCTTCCAACTTATGACGCGACCTTCTGGCGTTTCGGCGCCGTCAACATTCGTGTAAGCGGCGGCGTTTAGGATGATTTCTATACCCGACCAGTCAAAATTTTCAACTGATTCACGGCTCGTGATGTCGAGTTCCCCGATGTCAGCGAACTGACTGCCCGGGTATTGGTTTCGAAGTGCGGTCCCGAGCTGACCATTGGCGCCTACTATAAATATTTTACTGTTGTCCATTAGAAAATCCTTTCAGAATTTATTTTACAGGGAACAGAAAACAAATGACAGAGATTTATCAGGTAGCAGGAAACAGACGAATTACGGCACGCGCAGTCTGCTAAATGTTCTCTGATAAATCTCTGCCAAATGCTATCTGTCATCTGTTAAATTACCATCGGTATTACATCTGCAAGTAGCGGATGATTACGGTCGCGGTCTGACACAACTGCTTGCTCAAGTGTAATTGGCCAGTTAACGCCAATTTCCGGGTCTCCAAGATTAACAAAGCAGTACTTGTCGTAGTTGTCGGCGCTCCAGTGCGCATTGACGCTATATAAATAGTACGTATTTGGCTCAAGCGTTTGAAACGAGTTGGCTACTCCTTGCGGTAAAAATACGGCTTTGTTTGGTGTAATTTCGACGGTGACGACTTTGCCAAATGTTGGGCCCTTTCGAAGGTCTAGGTAGGCGGCGAAAACTTTCCCCGTTACGACAGAGATATATTTGTCCCATGGTTCAGCGTGGAAGCCACGAGTAACACCGGCCTCGTTGTTAAAGGAAAGACTATTTTGAACGATAGTGAAACTCTCTGGCATGCCGGCAGCTACCAACTTGGCTTTTTGGTATTTTTCTTGGAAATAACCACGTTCATCACCGACGTGTGTTATGTCGAATATCAGCAAGCCTGGTATTTCTGTTGTGTGTCCTGTGACTTCAGTTGTTGCAACGCTCATATGACTCCTTTATTTACTAAGATTACATTTTACAGATGACAGAGATTTAGCAGGTAACAGAGAACAGAGGAGTTACATAGACTCAGGTCTGTAGTCTGACATCTGCATAATCTCTGTGAAATGGTATCTGTCATCTGTTAAACCCTCTATTGTCCTTGTTTTGCATATGCGGCTTCGATAGCCGCTTTTTCAGCTTGCCACCAGTCGGGGTTCGTTTTGTACCATTCGATAGTTTGGAGTAGGCCGTTTTGCATGCCGTTTTGGTCGGTGTATTGCGGCTTCCAGCCGAGTTCGTTGCGTAACTTGCTACTGTCCATGGCGTAGCGCATGTCGTGGCCTGGGCGGTCGTTGACGTGTTCGTACCAGTCAGAACCCTTGCCCATGAGGTCGCAGATCATTTCTATGACGGCCTTGTTGTTGATGTGGTCGTTGTCTGCGCCAATGATCCAGGTTTCGCCTATAGGGCTTTTGTCGAGTATAAGGTGTACGGCTTCGTTGTGGTCGTCGACATGGATCCAGTCGCGCACTTGCTCGCCAGTACCGTATAGCTTTGGTTTAATGTCGCTCAAGATGTTGGTAATTTGCCGAGGAATGAATTTTTCGATGTGTTGGCGCGGACCGTAGTTGTTCGAGCAGTTCGAAATGGTCGCTTTGACGCCAAAACTACGCACCCAAGCGCGCACGAGGTGGTCGCTGCCGGCCTTGGTGCTGCTGTAGGGGCTTGAAGGGTTGTAGGCCGTGGTTTCGGTGAAGCGGTTGGGGTCATCGAGCTCGAGGTCGCCAAATACTTCATCGGTCGAGATGTGGTGGAGGCGTTTGTCGTGCTTGCGAACAGCTTCGAGGATGGTGTACGTGCCGATGATGTTGGTTTCGACAAATGGCCAAGGGTTGCGGAGGCTATTGTCGTTGTGGCTTTCGGCAGCAAAATGCACGACTATGTCGGTTTCGCCAACGAGCTTGTTCATGAGTTCGCCGTCACATATGTCGCCTTCGACCAATGTTATGTTTTTCTCGATCCCAGCAAAATTTGCTCGGTTTGCGGCATAGGTCATCTTGTCGACAACGGTTACTTCGTATTCGGGTCTGTTTTTGAGCGTGTAGTGCACAAAGTTCGACCCTATGAACCCTGCACCGCCGGTTATTAACATCTTTGTCATGTCTACATTATACGACTTTTTCTTTGGGTATACGTGTTGTAGTATTCTACGTATCGTAGCCGTTTGGATTTTGAGACTGCCAACGCCAGGCATCAACACAGGCTTCCTCGAGAGTTTTTTCAGCCTTCCAGCCGAGTTCCGTAGCAGCTTTGGACGAGTCAGCGTAACAGCTGGGTATGTCGCCTGGTCGTCTAGAGCCTAGCGTGTACGGTATAGTGTGGCCGCAAGCTTTTTCAAAAGCGTGAAGCGCTTCATATACCGAAGATCCCGTTCCGGTCCCGAGGTTGTATATAGCGGCTCCGGGCTTGCTATGAGTTAAAGCGTCAACGTGTCCTCTGGCTAGGTCCACGACATGTATGTAGTCTCGTACACAGGTACCGTCTGGAGTGTCATAATCGTCACCGTTGATTGTCAGGCGGTCTCTTTTGCCGATGGCAACTTGGGAGATGTATGGCAGTAGATTGTTTGGAAGCCCGTTCGGGTCTTCTCCTATTTGGCCACTTTCGTGAGCTCCAATAGGGTTGAAATACCGGAGGATTGCCACTTCGAGTTCAGGGTTTGCGACGCACACTCCCTCCAGTATTTGTTCGATCATAAATTTTGACCATCCGTAGGGGTTCGTAACGCCAATTCCGACGGGACTGTTTTCGGTGAGGGGCAGGTTTTCGGGCGTTCCGTAGACGGTCGCTGATGAGCTGAATATCAGTTTTTTCACTCCGTAAGACTGCATGGTCTCTATAAGCGAGAAAGTACTGTCAAGATTGTTTTCATAGTACAGCAGCGGTTTTTCAACCGACTCACCGACCGCCTTGAGACCGGCGAAGTGTATAACAGCATCTATAGGGGTCGATGCGAAAAGTTCGCTGAGCTGTTTTTTGTCTCGAATGTCGAAGGAGTGAAGCTGAATGGCCTTTCCGGTAATACGTTCGACTCGCTTTATAGATTCAGGACTACTGTTTACAAAATTGTCTACCACGACAACTTCGTACCCTCGTTCTAGGAGTGTCACGGCTGTGTGTGACCCTATGTATCCTGCGCCACCAGTAAGTAAAACTTTCATACTACCCAGTATACTATCCTGGACTGGGATCAAATGGGATATAATCAATCTAAAGCAGGAGAATGAATATGAAGCGAGTTATAGTTAGCGGATATTTTAACCCTTTACACGGCGGACATCTGGATTTGATCGAGTCGGCTGCAAAAATGGGCGATTACCTAATAGTCGTAGTAAACAATGACAAGCAGCAGGTTTTCAAAAAGGGCAAGATTATTCTCGACGAAGATAATCGCGTGCGGCTCATGAATGCCTTGAAAGGTGTAGATGAAGTCGTTCTTTCAGTCGATGATTATATGCTCGATAGCGGAGAGATTCCTCAGATAAACACACTCGAGATGTTGGCCAAAAAATATAGCGATGACCAGCTCGTATTCGCGAATGGTGGCGACAGAAATTCGACAAAAGCAATACCAGAAACTGAGGTGTGTGAGAAATATGGCATAGAGATGCGCTTCGATGCTGGTGAGGGCAAGCCTGAATCTTCTTCGC
>CAYIYX010000036.1:6001-10499 GCA_964367775.1 uncultured Candidatus Saccharibacteria bacterium
GAATTCGTTAAAGCTACGACGGTTGGTAGGATCGAATCGGCACAACAGGTTGAAAGATATAGCCTGAAAGCAGATCAAGAAGAAATATAACGTTGTAATTTTATATTTTTGTTAAAATTCCAAAAAAAGTATGGACTTTTCGTGCAATTAGGACTAGCATCGGTACTATAAGCATATAAATAAAGGAATGTACCATGTGTGGAATCGTAGGTTATGTCGGTGACAAAAAAGCTCAACAGGTGCTGTTGAGTGGCCTAAAAAGGCTTGAATATAGAGGCTATGACAGCGCTGGCGTCATAACAATGAGCGCAAAGTCAAAGACAACGCTTCTTCGTGAAAAAGGAAAAGTGGCCGAGCTGGAAGCTAAAGTAGTGACGCACCAAACAGCCGATACGATTGGCGTCGGCCATACGCGTTGGGCAACGCACGGCGTGCCAAGCAAGCGCAACGCGCATCCACATAATGTGGGCGATATTTACCTTGTGCACAACGGCATTATAGAAAATTATCTTGAGCTTAAGGCGATGCTGAAAACGAAGGGGTATGAGTTTAAAAGCGATACCGACACCGAAGTATTGACGGCTCTCGTTGACCTGATATACCGAGATACGAAGGACTTGCTCGAAGCCGTCAGTGGAGCGCTTAAAATGGTCGTAGGGGCCTATGGTATAGCGGTAATGAGTGGCAAGAACCCTGACGAGATAGTCATAGCGCGTAAAGGCAGTCCCTTGATTGTGGGCGTGGGCGACGGCGAAGTATACATAGCCAGTGACGCGAGTGCGCTCGTTGGCTATACCGACAAAGTCATTTACTTGCACGACGGAGAGATTGGTCGTTGTAGCAGAGAAGGAGTGCAACTGTATGACGTTGATGTGCAGGTAGTTGAGGCTGAAGTTGAGACGCTCGAGCTCGACTTGCAAGCTATACAAAAGAAAGGTTTTGACCACTTTCTGCTCAAGGAAATACATGAACAACCAGAGAGTTTGCGTTCGACATTGAGTGGACGAGTCGACGCAGAAACAAATCGGGCGAGGCTTGGTGGCCTCAATATGACCGAGGCAGATCTTCGAAAAGTGAGAAATATCATCATCGTGGGGTGTGGCACGGCTTATTTTGCAGGGATGCAGGCGAAATATCTTGTCGAGCAAATTTTGGACGGCGTGTCGGTCCAAGTTGAAATAGCGTCAGAGCTTCGGTACAGAGCCTTTTCTGTCCCTGAAGGGTCCGTGGCGCTCATAGTTTCGCAGTCTGGCGAGACGGCCGACACCTTAGCCTGTTTACAGGAGTTGAAGCGACGCGGTGTGCGATGTCTTGGAGTAGTGAATGTCGTTGGTTCGACCATAGCCCGTGAAGTTGACGGTGGCGTATACGTTCACGTTGGCGCGGAAATCTCCGTCGCGAGTACGAAAGCCTTCACGTCTCAGGTTGCAGCTATAACGATATTTGGCTTGATGGTGGCGCAGGCGAAAGGTCTTGGTGTGAAGGAACTTCACGAGTATATAGAAGAACTCGAGGCGCTTCCGGGCGAGATAGAAAAAGTACTCGAGAAAAATGAAGCAGAAGTGAAAAAAGCTGCCCAAAAATACGCAAAATACGAGCATGCCTTGTACATTGGACGCGACACGTTATACCCAACGGCCATGGAAGGATCACTCAAGATTAAAGAGGTGAGCTACATTCACGCCGAAGGCTACCCTTCTGGAGAACTAAAACATGGCGCCATTGCACTCATAGACGACCGGTTCTTTGAGGTGTGCTACATACAGGACAATTGGTTGTATGAAAAAAGTCAGAGCAATTTGATTGAGATGAATGCTCGTGGAGCGCACGTACTCGTCATAACCGACACAGACAAACGCATTGGCGCTGAAACGGTCATACGAGTCAACACCAAGTTGAAACTACTCACGCCACTCGCATTAAATGTTATTTCTCAACTGCTTGCCTACTATGTGGCCGTGGCCCGTGGAAACGATGTCGACCAACCGAGGAACCTGGCGAAGAGCGTCACGGTTGAGTAGCCGCTAAGAATTCTTCTTCTCGGTCGCCTGTGAGTAGGCGTAGAAAAATGCTAGGAACAAGAAGATGTGTAGTGAGTTTGGGTAGCCTGAAAAGAACCACCACTGCAGTAAAAATGCGACGATGATCGGCCATAGGTATTTTGTTCGCTTGGTTTTTACAAACAAGCCAACGACCAGGGCTATGAAAATAAGGAGTCCAACTAGGCCAGTTTCTAAAAGTATCTCTAGATATTCGTTTTGCACCATGGCAGGCTGCTCCTAACGGGGTTAGTTCCAAAATAGTAACCAGTACCGGCTATACCTGTACCGAGCATTATGCGCGTCGGTGTTTTTGACCATATACCTAGTGCAAGACACGACCCTTCGACTCGTTCGTCGGTTGAGCGCTCGATGTACCCACTAAATATCGAAGATTTTGACGATTTTCCACTGGATGAATTCGGAGTACCCGTTGGGGGTGTTTCTGGTGCTGGAGACAGTGCGCTCAGGTTGATTTTTCCGAGCGACAATTGGTTGATGCTTTTTACAATGGCTTGCCCGAACGTGTCAGACACAGATGGGTTGAGTTGGGCTGCTAGTCCTTGGGTTAAAAGGGCAAAAACGACGCCGACTAGGGAGATGGCGACTATAGATGCGAATCGACGATAGTACTGACGGTCTAGGAAAAAGAGCAAAATTGTGCCTGCGGCGACACCAACCATAGCGCCGCGCGAAAGCGTCAGAACCAGTGTAAATACGAGCAAGCCAAGGACGACGTAGGTGTTGCGGCTTTGTTTTTTCACTATAGTTTTATGAAAGAGGAGCAATATAGGGGCGGTGAGTAGGCTGCCGAAAAACTGTGGTTCTATAGAGAAAGCATTTGGTCTGGCGAAGCCAAATTGGTCGGCCTGACACCCCCTACACAACAGCGACCAGTTGTAGAGCCAGCTGACATCTCCAGCGATCATTTGGTAGATTGCAAATAGACAGGTGAAGACGGCGCTGCCTATGAGTACACGATAAAGGGGTGCGACGAGTTTCTTTAGGTTATTGTTCGCGAGGAAGCTGAAGAGAGTAGCAATCAGGAGCCAGATAATACCAACAGTTAAAAGCGCCCTGCCTTTGTTTGGCGCCCAAAATATACTGACCGTGGTGTATAGGCCAAATAACGTAGCTAATCTTGCCGCATTGTTCGCGAGAAGTTTTTTTCTTGCATGCCAGACCGAAACGAGGTTTACCATGACGAATACGACGAGGTATAGTTCTATAAGGCGTAACTCATAGTGGGTTTTGTAGGGGTCTGAACCGAAGTTTATGAGTGGGTAGTAGCTGAAAAAGATCAAAAGAGGCATTGGCATGAGCGCCCAATCTGCGAGCGTTAGCTTCATGTTCGGCACGCCGAGCCAGCGTTTAATGTTATTCATTTTTTTCCTTATGCCATTTGCGTAGTGTAGCGGTAACTTGTTTCTTGAAGCTGTCGCTTGAGAATGACACTGCTGACTGTTTTACCAGGTTTTCGTCAAAAGTCGTTGCGCGAAATTTGTGCAGAGCGTCTATGAGCGCACGCGTTGTTTGCTCGCGAAACAAGATACCATTTTGGCCATCTTTGACATAGTCAAGCGCTCCACCAGCACCGTAGGCGATTACGGGCGTACCAGCCGAAAGTGCCTCGACAGGGGCGATGCCGAATGGTTCATAACTGGGAAAAATATAGCCTTCAGCTTCAGACAGGGCTTTTGCGACGCCCGTAAAATCTTGCGTTGGAAGAAAGGTGATGTTGTCTTTGTTCTGTGCGAGCGCGACGAGTTTCTCGTGCTCAGAGCCATCGCCGACGACGACGAGCTTGTCGCCAGTTTCAAGACAGGCCTTGACGGCTAGGTCGAGTTTTTTCCACGGAACTTGCCGACTTGTAGTAACAAATCCACGCCGCTTTTTACGAGCAAGAGTAGAAAATTTGTCGGTGTTCACAGGGGGGAATATAACAGTCGACTCTCGTCCGTAGTATTTTTGTATTTCGTCCCGTACGTACCGTGAATTTGAGACAATGTAGTCTGGACGGCTAGCGAATTTTTTGTCGAAGTGGCGCATAGGCTTTATGAGCAGTCGTAGCGCAATCCGAACCACAGGGTCTAACCAGCCAAATCCGGGCTGTTGTACGTAGTCGTCATAAAGCGACCAGTAGTACTGAGTTGGGGCGTGCATATAGCAAACATTGAGGGCGTCTGGTCTAGTTTTGACGGCCTTCGCCTCGGCGCCAGTACTCGATATGACGAGGTCGTATTCGCGAAGATTTAGACGGGAAAAATACCAGCAGCGTAGCAGCGGAAAAAATTTGTGCATATGCTTTGGTAAGTGGTTCATCCAGCCAGTGCGAACATCGGCATTTTTAAACCAGTCGATTTTTTCAGGTACGTACTGCGACGTATAAATTGGGGCGTTCGGGAATAGTTCGTGCAGGCTCTTGACGACCTGTTCGGCCCCGCCTATGTTAGTTAGCC
>CAYIYX010000037.1:0-10198 GCA_964367775.1 uncultured Candidatus Saccharibacteria bacterium
GTTTGCTCGTAGAGCGCGAGCGAGAAATTCGCGCCTTTGCAGCTGATTTTACATTCCGAGTTACCGCCGTGTTTATGCACGAAGGCGAAGAGGTCAAAGCCGAACTACCTGAGCGCTTTAAGACCGAAGCCGAAGCCAAAACATTCTTAGAGAGCCTCGACGGGGCAACATTCACCATTTCGCACGTTCAAAAGAACCCCGGCACACGTAATCCAGCTGCGCCGTTTACCACCAGCACGCTCCAGCAAACCGCCAACTCAAGTCTCGGTTTTAGTTCAAAGTCAACCATGGCGGCCGCCCAGAAGCTCTACCAAGAAGGAAAAATCACCTACATGCGTACCGACAGCGTCAACCTGTCGCAACAAGCTCTGGCGAGTGCTGCAAGCTTTATAGAGGGAAAATTCGGCAAAGACTACGTCCAGGTCAGAAACTTCAAGACGAAAAGCGCCAGCGCCCAGGAAGCCCACGAAGCCATCCGCCCAACCGACATGGCGCGCGAAGTCGCGAGTGGCAACGAATACGACCAGAAATTGTATGACCTCATACGCCGCCGCACACTGGCCTCACAGATGGCGCCAGCACGACTCGAAAGGACAGAAGTAACCATCGACATTCTTCCAAAATCCAATATCCAAAATCCAAAATCTGCTTTTATCGCCAAAGGCGAAGTCGTTGTCTTTGATGGGTTTTTGAAAATTTATGGACGAAACAAAGAAGACAATCTACTGCCAGCCCTACACTCCGGTGACATACTTGAATTAGAAAACGCCTTGGCGCGCCAAACCTTCTCAAAACCACCCGCGCGATACACCGAAGGTTCGCTCGTGAAGAAACTCGAAGAACTCGGCATTGGCCGACCGTCAACGTATGCGACTATCATCAGCACTGTACAGACTCGTGGCTATGTTGAAAAAGGCGAGGGCGAAGGAGTTGCTCGAGATGTCGTCGAACTCCGTCTCGAGCCAGATCTTAGACCTGAGAGCTTAGATCTTGGAAAATCGCATGACACAAACGCTAAGAGCCTAGTGCGTGAGGTTATAACCGAAAAAACCGGCGCAGACCGAGGCAAGCTTGTGCCAACACCGTCGGGTGAGCTCATAGCCGACTTTCTCATGAACCATTTTGACGAAGTCGTGAACTACGGTTTTACCGCCAGCATAGAAAACCACCTTGACCGCATAGCCGACAACAAACTCGAGCGCAACAAGCTACTCACCGAATTCTATGGTCCATTCCACGCCCGCATAGAACAGTCAAGCGACATAGACCGCTCTAAAGTGGCTCAAGTTCGCAGTATTGGAACCGACCCAAAGACTGGAAAGGTCATTCTGGCGCGATTTGGAAGGTTCGGACCCATGTTACAACTCGGAGAAACCGAAGATGAAGACAAGCCGACTTTCGCACCATTGCCAAAAGGCGTACGCCTCGAAGATGTGACAATTGAGCAGGCTTTGAAGGCTTTCGAGCTGCCACGTGTCGTCGGCTCCACCGAAGATGGACAGGTTATAAAAGCCAATGTTGGCCGTTTTGGACCATACGTTCAGGTCGGAAAGCTCTTCGTCAGCCTCAAAGAAGACGATCCTCGCGAAGTCACCGAAGAACGTGCCCGCGAGCTATACACCCTAAAACTCCAAGCAGAAGCCGAGAAAAACATCGCCGATTTTGGCGATGGTATAAAAGTTTTGAAAGGCCGCTACGGCCCATACATCACCGACGGCAAGAAAAATGCCAAGATTCCGAAAGACACCGAACCGGCTGCTATAACCCACGAACAAGCCAAAAAACTCCTGTCTGAAGCACCAGCAAAGGGCACAAAACGACGCTTCACTCGAAAGAAAAAAGCCTAGCCAACTTTGCTGATTCATGGTACTAAATATTGACTTTGTTTGTTTTTTGTGCTAGAATATAAAGAGTATGTCAAGTATTTCTGAAGGAGAAGCCGGGTTTACCAACCCAGAAATCGATCCGTCGCTGTTCCGCGAGCGGCTTGTTGCTGGTGAACGACTCTTGGACCAAGGAGATTTTGTTGACGCTTTCTCTGAGCTTAAAGATGTCTACGACTCTGATGAAAAGGCGACACTCACAAAAGGTCGCGCCGCTCGCGGAGTCGCCAGAGCTGCGAGTAAACTGTACGACCCGGCACACACATGGTCTGAACACTGGCAAAACGACACCGTCACTTATGCTGATGCCGCATTTGCAATACATAACGAAATCGTTGAAAGCCAGGGCGCAGCACCGACCGCAGAGTCGCTCAAAGAACGAGCTGCTTCGGCAACCTCTGTCGGCAATATCGCACTAAAGCAATGCGTGCAACTCGAGCTGAATCATCCGCTATTCACCGTTAAAACAGAAATTCCATACATTAAATTGGCGCAAGATGACATTGCCCGTGCAACAGACATGGAAAAAGATTCCGGTAGTGACCAGCACGAGATTGACGCATTACAAACCTGGAGCCTCTACGAGTCACTACACGGCGACCGCGCAAAAGGGCAAGCCTTTGCTCTCAAAGCCCTCAGAACTGCCCACAAAACGGAACGGGGCAACGCAAACCTCAACTTCATGCAAAAAAAGCGGGCTCAAGCCCGGTACTTGGTCGGCGCACTTGCCGCATTACAGGTGAATGTTCTCGCTAACCACGCAGAAAACCACCCCTCCTTCAGACGACGCGCTCTCGAACTCGCAAAAAAGTCACTGTAGCCATATAACAGATTGGCTAACACATATGCACGGTTAATGGACAAAAAATAAAACTTATGCTATAATAATAGTATGCCTGAGAAGACCTGCCTGACGCACAAACCGGAGATAATTGCTTCGTCCCTACAACGAGAAGCCTTAGTTACTTGTGGTATCTCACCAGAAGTTCACGCTCAGACCGGGCACATTATCCAAAAACTTGGGGAAGTCATTGGCGGGAACTTCCTAAGCGTTCAACTACTGGGAAGCCGAGCAAACGGAACCGCTTCCTTAACATCCGATATAGACCTGGCTTTACTTGCCTTTGACGATGAATACCCTGATGTCAATGCAATATCCGGTCAGATACAACAAGCTGAAGGTGTTAGCTGCGATCCAACTGTCGCTCGTACTTGTCTTGGTATAACCGCAAGAATACCAAGCAACATGACAGGCTTCGAGTGGTGGGCCGAAGATTCTGGACCTTTCTGTCTTTTTAATAAAGGGGTCCTTCGAGAGCAAGAAGACAACACGCTCACAGTACTACAGCTCGCTGCGACTGCATTGCAGATGCAACAAAACGCAGCAACAAGAACAGCCTTGTGGAATAGAATGAAAACTGAATATAACAGAGCTTACTTAGGAGATCATTCGCGCACCACAGAAAAACTAAAACAACGCATAGGCGGCACTGTAGAGACCGCCATCACCGCCACAATCATGAATCATCGTTATAGTACATTTGGTCTCGACGAAAGCATCGAGACCGCCCACGCACGACTCTTACGGACAGTGGGTAGTGTATCGATTGACACTGTAGACGTACGAGCCCACGATCTATATAGCAGCGTCCGTCGTCAAGTAGCCGCTTAGATAAATTTGACTTCAACTAGAAAGCGTGAACAGGCTAAACATATTTTTTACTACAGAAAAGCCCTAAAGAACTATTTACCATAAGCGCCAAGTTTGTGATATAATACATGTTACAAGTGTATGTAACAAAATGTATTTGACATTGCGTGCAGTTAGTTGTAAAATAGATATAAATAGATCGCGCACTTGGGCAGACGCGAAACCAATGATTAATTAAGTGAAGAAGAAAAGGAAATTCATGAGCGAGCCTAGCACTACCGATAACACTCCCGATGTCAAGACTGCCGTCGAAGCCATATTGTCGCACATCGACCGAGAACGCGAACGCGAAATCGTGTCCCGTCGCTTTGGCTTATATGACCGTAAAGAGACTCTTGAGCAGATTGGTCAGCTTCTTGGAATTACCCGTGAACGCGTTCGTCAACTTGAAAAAGCCATCCTTATACGGCTGAAAATTGCCGCCGACGAAGGGCAAAAAGACGTCGCCTATATAGAAAAAGTACTTTTCCGTCACCTCAGTGAAATGGGTAATGCCGCTCGTCTTTCTGACCTCGCCAACGCCGTCAAGCCAGGTGCCGACGAACGACTCAAGTCACAGATTGGATTTGTCGCAGAACTCTCTCCACGACTTACGACTGTAGATGAAAATGATCATTACTACCAAGGCGTAGCCCTCAAAGATGCTTTCGCAGACGACAAAAAGGTTAAAAAAGCCGTTGACGACATAGTCAAGACTATCAAAGACAATGGACAAGCCGTAGATCTCGAGACCCTCTTTTCAAAGACAAGTGGCTACAACAAACCAAGCGAAGCTCGTGGCGTCGCAACTCTTTCGAAGGACCTCGCTGAACTCCGTGGTATGTGGGGTCTGCTCAAGTGGCCAAGCGTAAACCCAAAAAATATTCGTGACAAAATCTACGTTATCTTGAATGATGGCGGCAAACCATTACACTTTTCTGACATCTCTAAGTCTATAAAAGACAGTGATTTTAAGCGCAAAGACGTTACCACACAGGCAATTCACAATGAACTTATAAAAGACAAGCGCTTCGTACTCATTGGCCGCGGTATCTACGCACTCGCCGAATGGGGGTACGCAAAGGGAACCGTGTCTGACATTATCGCCGATATCTTAAGAAAAGAAGCTGGACCGCTCCACCGCGACGAAATCGTAAAACGAGTGCTCAAGAGCCGTCAAGTACGCGAAACAACCATTCTTTTGAACCTACAGAGCAAGTCAGAGTTCAAACGAGTCGCCAAAGCAACCTACGCATTAGTTGAAAAACAAGCGTAGGCTCGAACCTCAAATCAACATCACCTCAAACAGGGGTGATTTTGATTTTTCCGTAGCCCTTGTCAAAAGTCTAGCGCTTACCTCTGTAAAACAGGTTGCTAAACAGAGCATTTTGCGAGATAATATATACGAAACATGGGTACACTAATTTCCTTGTTCTTTGGACTACTTTCACTCTGGTATATTTGGGTGCCTGTTGTGGCTGTGCTCATATACACGGCTCGCAAAAACTACAAGAAGGCAGACGCCCTTGAACACACTGAACATCGTTTGCTCATACTCGAGATTCCCCGAACGAACGACAAGAAAGAGCTGGCCGCCGAGCAGATGTTTGCCTCGCTTCATGGTATTTTACGCGACCGCACTGAACTACGCCTGAGCGGTGGCATGCAAGAACACGTCAGTTTTGAGGTTGCAGCCATAGGTAAGCTCATACGGTTTTATGTGTGGGTACCAAAACACCTACAAAATTTCGTAGAAGGGCAGATCTACGCCCAATATCCTACCGTCCAAATACGCGCCGCTGACGAAGACTACACGAAAAAACACATCACTCACGACGTAGTCTACACGACCGAACTTGTGCCAACCGACAACGAAATGCTCCCTATAAAAACCTTTCAGAGCTTCGAAGTTGACCCTCTTGCCGGTATTACAGCCACGCTCGCGAAACTCGAAGACAACGACGAAGAGGTCTGGATTCAATTTTTGGCACGCCCGATTCCCGACAGTTGGCATCGTCGCGCCAGTGGTTACGCCGAAAGCATCAAAAAGGGTACTCCGTTCTTCGGAGCTAGTGCCATGGGTAGCGGTTTTGCAAATTTTGGTATGTATCTCCTGAGCGCCATTGAAGCTCTCTGGAAACCACCAGAGAGTAGTGGTAGCAAACCAGCCGCCAAAGAGCTTACTGAACGCGACAAAACGCGCATATCTGAAATAGAAAAGAAATCAACGAAACTTGGATACCAAGTAAAAATCCGCATCGCGTACCTCGGCGACAACCGAGCGACCGCAAAGCTCCGTATGCAAGCCATAGTTGGCGCCTTCAAGCAGTTCAACTCGACAAACCTCAACGGCTTCAAGATGTCGAACGCCAGTTTTAAGACTGAAGATATCAGCAAATACACGGCTCGTTTCTTTATAGACAAAGGGTTTATCCTCAACATCGAAGAGCTCGCAAGCGTCTTCCACTTACCTCATACGAACGTCGAAACGCCAAATATCGTCTGGGCAAACGTTAAAACCGCCGAACCGCCGTCCAACTTACCGGTTCCTACCGGAAACAGCTCGGTCGATGAGCAAATCAGCGTCTTTGGCCTCACGAATTTCCGTGGGCTCAACCAGCAATTCGGCCTCTGGCGACAAGACCGCTCACGCCACGTGTATATCATCGGCCAGACCGGAGCAGGAAAGTCAGGACTTCTCGAACTCTTTGCGCTGAGCGATGTGTTTCACAACCAAGGCTTCGCAATCATCGACCCACACGGCGACTTCGCAGTAAATAACCTCAAGTTTATACCGGCTCACCGCATAAAAGACGTTGTGTATTTCAACCCGGCTGACACCGCATACCCCCTTGGATTCAACCCTATGGAAGTCATTAACCCGGGCATGAAAAACAACATCAGCTCAGAAATCATCGGCGTTTTGAAGCGTATGTTCGGCGAAAGCTGGGGGCCGCGACTCGAATATATCCTCCGTTACACCATTTTGGCTCTTCTCGACCACCCCGACACCACCATGCTCGACATTACTCGTATGTTGACCGACAAACGGTTCCGTAAAGAAGTGCTCGACACCTGTAAAGACACGGTCGTTCTACAGTTCTGGAACATCGAATTTGCCAGCTGGAATGACAAATTCCAGTCTGAAGCAATCGCCCCAGTTCTTAACAAAGTTGGTGCTTTCGTCGCGAACCCCATCATCCGCAACATCATCGGCCAACCCAAAAGTACCTTCAACATCCGTGAGATTATGGACCAGGGCAAAATTCTCATCGTCAATCTGTCCAAAGGTTTGATCGGCGAAGACAACGCTAGCATACTGGGCGCATTTTTAGTCACCAAAATCCAGCTTGCTGCCATGAGTCGCGCCGACATTCCAAACATCGAAGACCGGCGTCCATTCTACCTCTACGTCGACGAGTTTCAGAACTTCGCCACGGAAAGTTTCGCGACTATCTTGTCGGAAGCTCGCAAGTACGGTCTCAATCTCACAGTTGCGAACCAGTACATTTCTCAAATGGAACAGACGGTGCGGGATGCCGTGTTTGGCAACGTCGGCACCATGATTAGCTTCCGTGTCTCCGCAGACGATGCGCCGATGCTGTCAAAGCAGTTCGAGCCACAGTTTGAACCTGGCGACCTCCTGCAGATGCACAACCGCAGCTTTATCATCAACATGGTCATAAAAGGCGAAAAAACGCCTGCTTTTAGTGCGACAACCCTCACTATTCCGACGGCGCAAACAGATTATTTCAGCCACATCATCGACAATTCCCGTCATCTATACTCGAGAAATCGTACTGACGTCGAGCAAGAAATTACCGAGCGAGTCACGCCGACGACAAAACCAGCTCCCGCGCCGAAACCTGTCGCCGTTCACTCGCTACCAGATCTGCTACATCCGCCTATGAGCAACGACCAAAAGCAGGGAAGTACTCCTCCTGCAGCCGCGTCAGAGTCTTTAGCCCAATTTCTGTTAACCTCCCCCCAGGAACTTACGCCAACGAAACGTAAACGCACCCGCAGCCATTCTAAAAAGAAGAGCCCTGGAAGCGAAGCAGGGGGGACTAGCGCCGTTACGTCTACGCCAAAGCCCGAACCGGCTCGTAAGCCCCTAGTACCTGAAACACGAGTGAAAATCCCTCACGACAAAACTCCCGCTAAACTACCCACCGTCAAGAAAGACCCGACCGAGCTACGCGTCACTCATTGACCCTTGTTTACATACCAACAGCCCCGACTCTTGCAAGCGGGGCTGTATGGTGATGAAAGTGGCTAGCCGGAATTACCGACGGATGATTTGATTTAGCGTATTATACTTGTTGCTCCAAATCTACCGGCACAGGGCTAATAGTCGTATCGACAGTGGTCGTGTTAAATGAGTCGATAGCTGTATTCTCGGTTTTATTGACTTCGCTTGTCATGTTCATCTCGTGAGACATCGTATTGTTGGAATCAACTGTATTCGTCTCTGTCTTGGTTACATTGACGGTCTCGGTTTCTGTCGAGGTGTTTCCAGAATCAATTGCGAGATTCGTTTCCTTGTTGAACGAGTCGTTCACAACTGTCGTGTCAGTCTTCGTGTTGTACGAATCTTTGTTGAAGCTGTCATTGGTTGCCATCAGGGTTGCCGATGGGTCGTTACTGACTCCAATCATCACACCCTTCGAGTCTTCAACCTTCACTTCTGTTGTCGTGGCGTTGTTCGAACCAACAGTGTTATTGCTGTTCGTATTTGTTACGCTCGAGCTGTTGTGAATCATCGATGTGTACGTATTGTACGAATTAACCATCGACGCCATTCGGTGATCGGCCGCGACCGGCTTAGCTGCGCGCTTGACGGGCATCGGAGCCGCTTCGCTCGTTGACGCACTCGCGACAACTCCGCCGCCAGCACCAGAGCCTGGTGTTAGGACAGAAGCTTCTGAACAGGTTGCCAAGCTACCTGTCGATGCGCTCGCAACGCGAGCGTCATAGCCTTGATTATATGCGTAGGCATACTTTGCAAAGTCCGCCGTAGTCACTTGCGCCGTGGCGGTCTGTCCGGCTTGAGCGGCTGATGCGTTATTTGCTGGTGAACTGAGGGCAAAGGCGAAAGGAACGGCCATCATCATGCCCGCGAACGTAGAAACAATCGTAGAAACGGAAATATACTTTTTTGTGATTTTTCGAGAACGTGTCATATACAATCTCCCAAAATCTCCAGTCACTCACGTGACCAGTTATGCAATAAACTCCACTTGAAAACGTTTCCACTTACAACTGTACGGGAACAAAAAAATCTATGCTATAAGAAATATTACTCAAAAAGTGTCTATTATTTCACCGTAACAGCTTAGATTGAGCTTTTATGTAAATCTGAAATTTTCAGCTAAGTTGTATCTCCGCAAAGGCGTCTACGCCGATCATGTCTCTCAGTTTGAGTCGATATATAACGAAACGCCGAAAGGTATAATTTACAACACCCTTTTTCTTCAACCTACCTAGTTCGGCCGTAACTGTCTCGCGAGTCAAACCCGTTAGTCCAGCCAGTGTAGCGTGTCGTAACTTCATATTTAGCCAAAATACGTCTGGCTTTTTTTCAACCCCATGGCGAATCATGAGGTAGTAGAGCATCATGAGCAACTTGTCGACAGCAAGCGACTGCTCCAGAGCAGACACTTGCACCATCAGGCCGGTATAGTTTCTGACCATATAGTCAAATAACCTAGCCTTCAACTCCGGCCGAGCTTCAAGCATGCGCAAGAAGACGTCCTTGTCGACCATCATAACATCGCTGTCCTCGACAGCTTCATAGTAATACATGGTGTTCGATGTGTGTCCAAACGCCCAGCATTCGGGGAACACATCGCCCGCAGTTTTAAAACCAGCGACTTGTTCCTCTCCTGTATTCCCTATGCGGTAGACTTTTATACAGCCCGAGCGAACCATAAACACCTGACGGGGCACATCTCCCGGACACAGCAGAATAGACCGCTTACGCACCCTCCGCCGCGCTGTCGTCTGGGGCAAAAACTTCATGACCTCTTCCATCATCATTATCGTACCACTATACGTAAAACTTGCAATAGCGGGTAATTCACACTAAATGGTGTAGGCGGTTTTCGCCTTGCGCTAGCGAAGCATTTCCTCTTGGTGGGGCAGTGTAAATACTCATACCGATTGATAAATGACCCCTGTTATGATAGGGTAGGGGCATGAAGAAACGCATTTTACTCATCGTATTGGTAGTCCTAGCGATTGCGGGTGGTGGGTATGGGGCTTGGGCTAAGTGGGGCGTGAAGGCGGAAGCGCCGAAGCCAGTAGCGGTTCAGGAGGTGGAAGCACCAGGGTCAGTATACAAGCCTGTTGCTGAATGGCCGAAGGCGACCATTGAAAGCCTATTCGCAGCAATCAATGCAGAACGAGCTAAAGTCGGCGTTCCTGCATTAGTTTTAGATGAACGGTTGAACCGGTCGGCACAGGCAAAGGCCGACGATATGGTGAGAAATGACTACTTTGCACATGCAGACGCGAACGGGAAACACGGGTATCGGTATATATCAGATTACGCACCCGGACTTTGCTATATTGGAGGCGAGAATATCCATGCAGGGTCAGGCGTGACGGAACCAACAGTTCATGG
>CAYIYX010000038.1:0-10188 GCA_964367775.1 uncultured Candidatus Saccharibacteria bacterium
CATGTCGCCCAGGAAACACTAAGCGGAATTTTTCCCGTGCAATTTTGTTAAAATACGAGTCATCGTGTCCGGGTGGCAAGAATGTCTCAACCTCAAGGTTCATCTTTTTGGCCATCTTTCTCACTTCACCCAACGTTAAGGACGAATGAGCCTGAATGAGCGCAAAAACTTGGTGTTTCGGTGTCAAAAACACACTGGCTGTCGCGGTATGGCTCACCGGCATTTCGCGAGCAATCATCTGCTGTACGTCAACCTGAAGGCCAAAGTGCGACTTCACGAGCTTCTCAACGGCAATATCATGTGTCATTTCATCGTGCATCTTACGAACAATTGTACATCGTTCTTGCATAGACGTCACACTCACAAATACTCCGATGATGTCTATACCAACCACGGCGCGGCTGTTATACTTATGGCAATGTGGTATTCTGCGTCATTGATTTCATTTGTCGAACTCTTCGCGCGTAGTGGCGGCGGGGGGTCAAGTAGTAGCGGGAGTGGTGGTGGCGGATTTGGTGGCTTTATAGCAATAGGCTACGTCGTCATGTTCTACACTGCGAAGCCGTTTAAGAAACTATTGCCTCGTGAAACGGCGTTTATCGTTACAATCCCTATAGCAGTCGCGCTGACTATTCTTGCCATCGTAATTGCCGCTCTCAGTAGTACATTCATTGGCTGGTGGTTTGGCATAGAATTCATCATTGGCATATGGATGGGCTGGACGGGGCAAATGTACAGTCTCTGGGATAGAATGAAAAAGAACTTCAAAAAAGCCGACGACGACCTTGCAAAAGCTGGATGGAATGAAACCGAGCTGCAACAAGTCGCCTCGCAGGCCTTCATGCGCTACCAGTACGACTGGTCAACGCGTGACGCCAGCCATTTCTACGAATACATGACACCCTCCTATGCCGGACAGGCTACCCTTATGGTACGAGCTCTAACTGAGTTACGTCGATTCGATGTCATGAACAATCTTCAGATAATCCGCATAGACACGAGCGCTGTTTATGACAACCCAGACGACACGCAAGATTTTTTTTCCGTGTTAATAGAAGCTCAAGCCAACGACGTCCTCATGGATGAGTCACAGAAAACTCTTTTCACCGACAATAATCCGTTTATTGAAGAATGGACGTTCCAGCGCGGTAACGGCACATGGCTACTCGCGAACATTAGGCAAACAACTGAAGCGCAGAACATGATGGAGGCCGACATGCGCCAGCTTGCCACCACGTACGGCATGTACTACAGCCTCGACATGGGATGGCTTTTCATACCCACGCGTGGCGAGTTGTTCAACAATGGTAAGTGGTCATTCGGCCAAAGCGACATCAACAACCATGTTATTGGACTGTACAACAACCATCTTGTTCAGTTATATACCTACAAGCAAATCGTCGACAACAACAAGAATTCTAAAAACTACCTTGTTGGTCAAATTACGGTTCCAAAAGAGTATGGCGGCATCTTGATTGAACGTAAAAAAGGTCTGATCCACCGCATGTTTGCGCCCAAAGGCTACCAAAAGTACGATCTTGAATGGCCAGACTTCAACAGCCGCTATGGCGTGTACGCAACAGACCAAAGTCGTCTCGCCACATTCGAACTACTGAATCCGGGATTTATGGCTTATCTGTACGATAATTTTAATGACATAAATATAGAAGTTGTTGACAACACCATCTACTTCTACGCGCCTAAAACTGGTGCGCGCGGCGATTACGAACAACTCATGCTACTCCTTACAAAGGCGTTTAAAGAACTCCAGCTCTAGTCGTTAAGTTATCCGTCACCGTGCTATGCTTCGACTTCACGCATTATCTCATACGGTTCCAGGTTGTAAATGGCCAACTCCAGCAAAAGGTCGAAGCCGGCTAATCTGTTATACTTGGTTGTAATGACAGAGTTTTCGACACGTTACAGCAAATTAAACGTAAACCAAAAGCTGGCCGTTGACACCATAGACGGGCCGGTTATGGTCGTGGCCGGTCCTGGTACTGGCAAAACTGAACTCCTTGGCGTTCGGGTCGCCAATATACTCGACAAAACCGACGCCTTGCCGCAAAACATTTTATGCCTGACGTTTACCGACAGCGGGGCGGTGGCTATGCGTGAACGCTTAACGGGACTTCTGGGCGCCGACGCATATAAAGTCGCCATACATACGTTCCATAGTTTCGGTAGCGAGGTTATAAACCAACATAGCGAATATTTTTATAGTGGTGCCCATTTTCGGCCAGCCGACGAGCTCAGCAGCTACGAAGTGCTCTCCGCGATTCTTGAAAAGCTCTCGCATGACAACCCACTTTCAAGCAAATTTAACAACCAATTTACCTACTTACGCGACATTCAAACGACTATTTCCGAACTCAAACGTGGTGGTTTTACGCCAGATGAACTAGACGAAATTTTGGTACATAACGATGCGTTCATATCGTGGATTAAACCAAAACTCGCTGAAATTTTTTCTGCTCCCATAAGTAAAAAGACGCTTTCAGGCGTTCAATCACTTCTCGAAGAGCTCAAAAGTTATACCGAAAAACCGCTCGAACTTTCTGGGTATCATCCGCTTTCTGCACTTGTGCAGCAAACACTTGCGAGAGCCTTAGATGCTTGCAACGAAACCTCCAAAACCAAACCATTGACAGCTTGGAAAAATGCATACCTTGAAAAGGACGCCCATTACAAGATGACCCTAAAGGACGAGAAGCGCGCAACAAAACTACACGCCCTCAACAAGGTATATGCTGACTATTTGGTTTCCATGCAAAAGAACGAGCTATATGATTACGACGATATGATACTCCGCGTTGTGCACGCCCTCGAAGCTTTCAATGAGTTACGATTCAGTTTGCAAGAACAGTATCAGTACATACTCGTTGACGAGTTTCAGGACACGAACGACGCCCAAATGCGCCTCGTGTGGAACCTTACGAACAACCCAGTAACCGAAGGACGTCCCAACCTTATGGTAGTCGGTGACGATGACCAAGCTATCTACCGTTTTCAGGGTGCTAATCTCAGCAACATACTCGACTTTACCACGCGCTACCAAGACGTAAAAGTGATCACGCTAACAGATAATTACCGTTCTTCGAGCGAGATCTTACAGGTTGCACGTACTGTCATAACGCAAGCCGAAGAACGACTAGAGAATTCCCTCAAAGACGTTTCAAAAATTTTATCACCGCATCACGTTTCAAAGTCGAGCAAAATCGACGCTGTTAGTTACGAAACAACCGCTGAAGCCCGTGCCGCATTGGCGAATCGTATTGCCAGTGAGTCTGCCGAGCATCCTGAACAAACCAGAGCGGTCATTGGTCGTCATCACCGCGAATTAGTAGAACTACTGCCACACCTAACAGCCGCCGGTGTCTCAGTTCGTTACGAGCGTCAAGAAGACGTACTCAGCAGCGAACCTGTGTATATACTCGAGCAAACTGCCCATGTAATCTGGCACCTCGCATTGCAGGAATTCGACGAAGCTAACGAACACCTGGCCGAAGTATTAGCCCACCCAGCTTGGAAGATTCCCGCCCGTGACATTTGGGAGCTCAGTCTCGCGGCTCACCGTCAGAAAAAGTATTGGCTCGAGGTTATGCTCGAAAAAGACGGCAGCCTAAAAGCGATCGCCGAATGGTTTATCGTTGGATCGGCCCAGACCCACACCGAACCACTCGAGTTTATGCTCGACTACGTGTTCGGCATTCACGAGACTGACGATTTTTCATCACCTTACAAAAATTACTTTTTTGGTGAAGGAAAGGATATTTCGGCAGAATACTTGTCGCATCTTTCAGCGTTACAAAAAATTCGTTCCAGTCTTCGCGATTACCGCCCAGGGGTGACGTTAAAACTGCAAGATTTTATAGAGTACATCGACCTACACCGCGAACTACAGCTCGGCATTTCGGCGAACAACGCACTAGACAATGCGTCTTCAAAAGTGACGCTCCTAAGCGCTCACAAAGCGAAGGGTCTCGAGTATGACGCCGTTTACATTACTGAGGCCGTGGAAACCGTCTGGGGCAGTAGTGCGCGTTCTCGTAACCGCATGCTCCAATTCCCGTCCAATCTGCCGCTGTCGCCAGCCGGCGACACGAACGACGAACGACTTCGCTTGCTGTATGTTGCGCTGACGCGTGCTCGCGACCAACTCGTCGTCATTACGGCACGCTCTAACGAAAACGGTAAACAACTACTGCCAATCGGCGCATTTTCGAATGATTCGGTACATTTTGTCGAAGAACCGGCCTTCGCAATCGAGCAAGCCGCGAGTGCGCTCGAAAATAGTTGGTACACGCCGCTACTTGAGCTACCAAATACCGACAAAAAAGAGCTCCTCGCTCCGCTACTTGAAAATTATCGCTTGAGCGCGACTCATTTAAATAATTTTCTCGATGTGACAGAAGGAGGGCCGGAGTATTTCTTGCTTCACAATCTTCTTCGCATACCAGAAGCTATGTCGCCAAGTGCTACGTTTGGATCGGCCGTTCATGCCACTTTGCAACGCGCCCATCAACACCTATCTGCAACAGGCAAAAAACGCCCCGTTGAAGATATTCTTCAAGACTTTGAATCACAGCTAAAAGAAGGGCAGCTGTCGGAACTCGACCAAAAGAAATTCTCGGAACGTGGCATGAAAGCTCTGACAACTTTCTTTGAAAAACGCTACGGAAGCTTTACCAAAAGTCAGCTTGTCGAAAGAAACTTCGCTGGTGAATACGTCACCCTTGGAGCAGCCGTTATTACTGGAGCCCTCGACCTTATAGACATTGACCACGACGAAAAAACTATCTTCGTTACTGACTACAAAACAGGTAAAGCTGCCCGCAGCTGGACCGGTAAAGACGAGCACGAAAAAATCAAACTGCATCAATACGAACAGCAACTTATGCTGTACAAACTCCTCATCGAACATTCACGCCAATTCGCCGGTTACACCGTCACCGGGGCCAGACTAGAGTTCGTTGAACCCGACCCTCGCGGTGAGATTACACTCCTGGACTATACGTATGACTCCAAAAAATTAAATGAATTTGAACATTTAGTTACTTCCGTATGGCGTCACATACAAACACTCGATTTCGTTTTGCCGTCCGAACTTTCTACAAATTTTAAGGGGATACTCGAGTTCGAGAGTTCTCTTATGACGAAGTAGGGATGGATTTTAGATTATGGATTATGGAATACATAACAAAATCACAAATTTTTGGTACGATTTACCGCGACCTTTTTTTGCGTTGGCGCCGATGGAGGCGGTGACGGATGTCGTTTTTCGTCATGTGGTAACGCGAGCTGGCGCGCCAGACTTATTTTTCACGGAGTTTGCCAACGCTACTGGCTGGGTACACGCTGGTGACAAAGCTATTCGCGGACGACTCGTTAAGACTGACGACGAACATCCCATAGTTGCGCAGATATGGGGCGGGGAACCCGGTGATATGGAAACCTTCGCAGAACATTGCGCAGAACTTAGTTTTGACGGCATCGACATAAATATGGGTTGTCCAGCTAAGTCTGCTATAAAAAGTGGCGGCAGCGCCCTGATTCGTAAACCAGAAGTTGCCATCGCCGCTATCGCTGCAGCAAAAACCGCGGGCTTGCCGGTTAGCGTCAAAACACGACTCGGCTACACTCGCACCGACGAATGGCACGAGTGGATTGCGACTTTGTTGCAACAAGATATTTCGGCTCTCACAATCCACCTCCGTACGAAAAAAGAAATGAGTAAAGTGCCGGCACATTACGAACTAATACCCGAGATCAAAAAACTTCGTGACGACATCGCACCCAAAACCCTTCTCATTATAAACGGAGATGTCCGCGACCGCGAGCACGGGCTAGAACTCGTAGAAAAATACGCTATTGACGGCGTCATGATTGGGCGAAGTGTGTTTAGTAATCCATTTTGCTTCACAAAACTAGATCTTAGAAAATCACAGGAAACCAGCAAGCGGGTGACGCTCGGCGGGGCGGCCCCAAAATACGTTTCGTCCGACGAAACTATTTTAGGGGCGGACCGAGCGGCAGGACCCGCGAATAGCAACCTACGTGCCGCCAAAGGCGGTGACGACGGGAGCGAGCACAAGCAAGTATTACTCGACCTTCTCAAGTACCATCTCGACCTCTTCGACCAGTACGAACCTGAGCTTGGCCGACCCTTCGAAACGCTCAAACGCTTCTTCAAAATCTACATCCGAGACTTCGACGGCGCAAGCGACCTACGCGCCGCACTCATGTTGACTCACACAACCAATGAAGTCCGCGAGCTATTACAAAACCACGAGAGATCCGTCACATTTTAAATAAGAAAGGTATACTACATACATGAGTGAAACAATCAAAGCAATTATCCTCGACAGCGACGGCACACTCCTCGACACTCGCCAGATGATTTTTGAAGGATACAAAACCGTTCTGAAAAATCACGACCTGGAGCACCTCGCAAACGACCAGTATATTCGGCAACGTCTCGGGAAACCGACTGCTGAAACATTCGAACAAATCATAGCAGGGCATGCAACACACCTGTCTCCAGCGGAATTGGCTCACGAGCTAGACGCCGTACAAGACACCATAACCCACTATATCAAACCATATCCGCACACCCGAGAATTACTTGAGACATGGAAGGGAAGTGGCGTAAAACTCTGTCTCTTTTCATCTGGCTACGACCGCATGATCACACGAAATTTTACTGCTGCAGGAATCCCGGACGTGCGGGAACTGTTCGACGCTATCACCACTGCCGATGCAGGGCTTGCCCACAAACCAGAACCCGATGCAATCCTTAAGTTACTCCAACGCATCGATGTTACTGCGAAAGACGCCGTAGTTGTTGGCGATCATGCGTATGATATCATCGCCGGAAAACGCGCGCATGTTGGCCTGAAAATCGGCATACTTCATGGTATTGGCACGCAACATGAACTACTCAATGCGGGGGCGGATTTTTTATGCGACAATCTCAAGAGTCTTAATCACCTCGTGAGTTTCACGACAAACTAACTGACACAAACTTCTTTTTGAAGCGCTTCAGACCGACTCGTAATCCTCAACCTTTTCAGGATTACCCAATGACAAGAAGTGGCGTTTTCTTGCTTGGTAGGCGGTCACATACCGCGATATGCTTTGCAAATTCCGCGATAAGCGCTTGTGTATAGCCAGCCTTACCGCGCTGTCCTGCGAGGGAGTTCGCAACCTGTATCGACGCTTCGATGTTCCAAACAAACACATCGGTGACTCCGACTGGTAGTGTTTTATCACCAAGGACAACTACGATAGCACGTTCGTTATGTCCATGAAACCTATGGTCGTCATGGTCAACAGCGAGATCTTCGTCACCGTAAGGATTGTCCTTGCGGACACCCTCGACATACTTTCTTCCATCCCAGCCACTCGCCTCAAGGAAGGCTGCTGTTCGTTTGGCGTTACTCACTACTTCATCAGCAAGTGAAGGCTCGAAGTCAACACCTGTAGCGATACGCACTTCCGGAATCTCCATGAGCGCTTTCACTCCCTCTATAATTTTTGGATTCGTAGCGATGTTTTCGTTATCTTCCTTTGCTCCAATCGCTCCACCACATCCGCCCTCGTGAGCTGATCGCTTAAAACCGGTTCCCGATTCTATGGCTGTATCGATAATGTTGATCTGTTCATTCATGGGCTTATCAAGACATGTATCGACTATTGATGCATCCGAATTGTGCGCTACTTCGAGATTACTCGCGCTCCCGCCAACGCGTCGCATGCGAGTTGCGGCAGGAGATCCGTCTGTGTTCTGCAGTACATTACGTCCATCAATGCATGAAAGATCTTCTCTATCTTCAATCTCCGTCAATTGCGCAGCGAGTTCATTGGCATACCCTCGCATCTCTTCATTGTCCATATCAGCAATGTCCGAAGGAATCCCTTCAGGGTTTCCGAGACCGAGGTCTCCGAGGCGACCTACATATAGCGCGACGCCTTCAACGGTACGTTCTTTCATGTCGACAAGCGTTCCTTTCCGTAACTCTTCGTAATCGTGTTCTGTAGTCATAACTCTTTATCTCAAATTTTTAATAATCAACTTCCTCTATTGTACGCCCGAATTATAATTTGTAAATCGTAGTTGAAAAGATTACAATAATATGTGATGACAAGTGAAATTCATGGCGACAAACAACTCCCTCATGTTACAGAAGATGATTTGTTAGGAATGATCGTTGAAGAAGCCGTGGACCCGAGCCACACTGAGTGGTGGCACATATTTGCGAAAGAGAACCCTGAACTGGCGAGAGAGCTTCTGAATAGGGTAAACAAAATGCCGGACAACCCCGAAGCGCGCAAAATAACCCTTGATATGACTATTTATGCCATCACAGCCCTAAGGAGAGCTGCTACCAGGACAGTAAGGCCTCATGAATCCGAATAGCCCCCCCCTCTGTATGCTTATAACTTTCGTCTTCTGCGGTGCAAATCGGCCACTTTAAGTCGAACCATATGGCGGTCAACGAGCTGGTGAGCTTTTTCGAGTTCAAGTTGGTCGGTTGCTTCGTCGCGCATCTTGACGGCACGTTCAAGAGCGGCTGTAGTCTCGGCCTCTACTATGTCATCACCGTGCTCGGCTTCGTCTACAAGTATACGAACAGACTTTCCGGTTATCTCGACAACGCCACCGCTAATAGCAAAGTATTCTACATGTTCGATCCCGTGACCTTTTTCGTACCGAACCGTTACGACGCCAGATTTCGCCACTGTTACTAACGGCTCATGGTCAGGAAAAACTGAAATCTCCCCATCAACAGTTGGCAATATAACCTCATAGACATCACTATCGACAAGCTGACCATTCATGGTTATAAGTCGCAGTTTCATTGGCGTCTAGTCTTTCTTTTCGCTTAGCGGACAACCAGCCATGTAGAACCACTGCTCTGGCTTGGCGTCGTACTTACCGGCCAAAATGTCTGCGCAGTCTTTAACGGTATCCTCTACCTTGACGTAAACGCCCGGTTGACCAGTAAAGGTTTCGGCCACGTGCATCGGCTGAGCAAGGAAACGCTGCAAACGACGAGCCCTGTTGACCGTTTGTTTCTGGTCATCGGACAGTTCTTCCATACCAAGGATGGCGATGATATCCTGCAGCTCTTTGTACTGCTGCAAGACTCGCTGCACTTCGCGTGCCACCTTGTAGTGCTCTTCACCGACAATTTCTGGGTCGAGGATTGTCGAGTTGCTGTCAAGTGGATCAACCGCTGGGTAAATACCAATCTCCGTCAAACCACGGTTCAAAACAATAGTTGAGTCAAGGTGAGCAAAGGTTGTGGCCGGTGCTGGGTCGGTCAAGTCGTCAGCTGGCACATACACTGCTTGAACAGAGGTGATAGAGCCTTTTTTCGTTGAGGTAATACGCTCTTGTAGTGCACCCATTTCTTGCTGTAAGTTCGGCTGGTACCCGACGGCGCTAGGCAGACGGCCGAGTAGGGCAGAGACCTCTGAACCAGCTTGGGTGAAGCGGAAAATATTGTCGATGAACAGCAGAACGTCTTTACCGTCATCACGGAAAGATTCGGCCATGGCGAGACCGCTCAAAGCAACACGCAGACGTGCGCCTGGTGGCTCATTCATCTGACCAAACACGAAGCTAGTTTTTTCCAAAACGCCGGACTCTTTCATCTCGTAGTAAAGGTCGTTTCCTTCACGAGTACGTTCACCGACACCAGCGAAAACCGAGTTTCCAGAGTGAAAGTTTGCGATGTTATTGATCAGCTCCTGGATGAGCACGGTTTTGCCAACGCCAGCGCCGCCGAACAGCCCAACCTTACCGCCTTTGGCAATAGGCGCAATGAGGTCAATGACTTTGATACCCGTTTCAAGAATCTCCGTCTTGTTGCTTTGCTCTTCTAGGCTTGGCGGGTCGCGGTGGATTGGCGCTTTCTTGCCTTTTGGCGCAGGTTTGCCATCGATTGGATCGCCAACCACGTTAAACATGCGTCCTTGCGTTTCTGCGCCAACCGGCACGGAAATTGGCGAACCAGTCGCCGTTACCTCGTCGCCGCGCTTCAAGCCATCCGTACTCTGCATAGAGACGGTGCGAACGGTATGCTCGTCAAGATGCTGCTCGACTTCTAGTGTAATAATTTCGTCACCGCGCTTCACGACCAACGCATCATAAATTCCTGGTAGTATTCCTTCGAACTCGAC
>CAYIYX010000039.1:0-10065 GCA_964367775.1 uncultured Candidatus Saccharibacteria bacterium
AAGTCGTCCACGAACCCTCACATCTCTCATGAGTGCTAGTGTAGCACAAGCATTTCCTGATGGTCAACGACAATCTTCAATATTGTCTGACAGAATGTTGCTAGAAGGTCGGCGTACAGATGTAGGTAAGGGTAGTAGTGTAGCTACCTGCGGCCTGGCTACCTGGGACATTCGCGATATAGCTGACGGTATATATCTGCGCGTCTGATGCATCGGCGTTCCCAACCGCATCGTAGTTACTGTCGGCGATGATATCACCGCTTATGAACTTGAAGGTATCGGTCACGGCGTAATCTGTTGTCGGGCGACCATTGAGGCTGACTCCATCGCTCACCAGGTCTACGTCCGCACTGGCGGTCGCGCCAGCCCCTGGAAATCCGGGTGCTGCAGCGATTGTATTGGCTCGAAGATTGAGACCAAACTGAGCGACACCTTTCGTGCTTGCTGACGGTGTGGTCAAGCCAGCAATGGTGTTACCGCCTGAAGTCAGAGTAGGTCCGTTAACGGTGATAGCATAGCCAAATCCTGCATTCGTACTGGCGGCCATCTTACTGATAGCGCTCGCTGTGTCGGTAGAGTTGAATAATTGGTTGAAGCTGATCACGCCGCTCGTTGCAGTTGCGCAGTCCGGCACGCCAGCAGTCTTTAAGATGTCTGCTCCGGTACAAAAGACGAGTGACTCAGGCATGATACCGGTGAGTATAATCTGTTCGTTAGTGGCCGCTGTTACCGTACCGGTGTCTATAGGTGAACCAGTTGCGTTCGTAGAGTTGTATGTAGATATGCGTATAAAGAATGGTCCTTTAGTGCTCGGGTTCTCGATGTTGTCGAGTCGGAATTTCAAGTTGCCGTTTGCTGGTACGGTCGCAGCTCCTTTGGTAAGGTATGGTGCGCCGTTGATCGTTTTGTTCAGTGAAAATCCTGTTGCGCCACTTCCAGCTTCAGACCCAAGAGCAGTTCCGCCAAGAGTAGTGTCAAGATCTGTTGGCATGATACATACTGGGCTGACGATTGAGTCTGCCGCGGTGGTACAGTATTCAAATTTGATGGAACCTATAGCAGTAGCGGTAGAGGGGATAGTAAACTCGAAGAAATGATTCACCACACCACTCGGCATTGATCCACCATCGGTCGCACCTGCCATAAGAGTTACTTTACGCAGGGTAATTTGCGCAGCAGACGCTCTGTCCTGAGGGATTACTTGTAGAACAGTTGCTGCGAGAATGAGAACGGCAGCAACAATACGTGAATATTTTATGTGGTGTTTTTTCATGGTGGTTTTTGTTTAATTTAGTGCTTTCACCTCCTATGCTACCATAAGCATGAAAGCCGTGTCAACACTATTTTTGGAAAATCTCTCTTTTATGTCTAATACGTTCCAGTAACGACAAGCGATTGGTCCGTCGTGTATTGTCCGCCAGGGGTGAGCGGTGTAACATTGACGATGTAACTTATGGTGTAGTTAGTAAGGCCAGAACTTTTTGGGGCCTGAGCAATGATATCGCCGTTCACGTACCGGTAGTTATTTGTTGCAGAATAGTTCGCGTCGACTGACCCGTAGCCGAACTGACCATTGTCGGGGTTGGCACCGAGCGAAACTGGCAGTGTATTTGCAACGAGGTTTATGCCGAACTGCTCAACGCCTGTTTGCGAGCTGCCGGCGATGTTCATGGGGGCGATAGTGTGAGCGCTGTTTGTTGGCGCGTTTCCTGTAATCTGGACGATGTACCCATAACTGGTATAGTTGAGTACCGAAAAAGTAGCCGTACCAGTGGAAGTGGTCGAGGACGACAGGACTCCAAGACCGACGTTTGACGACGTTATAGCGAACGACAACCAGGGGTAAGGGTCGGTTTTCGAGCCGCCGAGGAGCTGGTAGTTTGCGGAACTACTGTTTCCGATTACAAGGTCGTTTATGCCGTCTCGAGCTTGGTAGTTGGCCGAGCTTGACTGGAGCATGTTGCCGGTGCCTATGGCGTCTTCATCTATCTTATAATTTGTTGACTGGAGGGCTCGAGAGGTAGGTGCAGTCAAAAAAACGACGAAAAAAGTCGCTAATACAACCATTCCCCACGCGCTACGTTGCCTCATGCTCATAATTGTTACGTTTTTCTCTATATTTTTCAAGTGCTAACAGGGGTAGGTGCTTGTGTTTGTTTCGCATTATCAATATACTTAGCCAAGTAATAAGAGTGGGATATGCCAGACGAAACGAAACAACCGCAACCAGAGAAACTTGGGGTTCAGGGCGAGGCTTCGCAGGACAATAGTACAGAGACTGACGGTCAAAAGACTGCGTCGGTTTTTAACAATGCCATTCGCCCACGACATGCATCGTATAAGCCAAATAGCCGGGCGACATTCATCGGACTGCTGGTCGTTGGGCTGATAGTAGCGGTGAACATTGGGGCTATTGCTTTTGTTATGAGAGGGCAAGATTCGTCGTCACAACAAGTAAGTAAAGAGACGGTGACGCTCAGCACTGAAACGCTGAACAAATTAGGTATGAGCAAAACCGCTGTAGACAACGCCGGCACCGAACTCGTGGTTGGGCCAAATGCCAAATTTGGTGGCACGGTCACTATGAGTAGCAATGTCAGCGTTGCCGGAAAACTAAATCTGAACAGCGTACTCGAGGCGAACGGTGCCAATTTGTATACGCTACAAGCCAGAAGTATTCAGGTTGACCAGCTGAACGCAAATGGAGATGGGACTTTTGCGACTGTAAACACCAGGAAAGACCTAAACGTGGTTGGCAACGCGAAATTACAGGGGACGGTAACGATCGGGCAGCTACTTACCGTCAACAATAATCTTAATGTTGTAGGTAGTTTAGCAGTTGGCGGTACTCTGTCGGTACGCAATTTTCAGGCGAGTACATTGACGGCAGACTCGACGCTTACTATAGGCGGGCATGTAATTACAAAGGGGAGCGCTCCTGGGGTATCAGCCGGTGGTAGTATTGGCTCGAATGGCACAGTTTCTATAAGTGGTAATGACGCTTCCGGAACTGTTGCAGTCAACGCCGGTACGGGTGCTGGTAATGGATTACTCGTGTCAGTAACGTTCGTCCATGCCTATGCATCAACGCCGCACGTGGTCGTGACGCCAGTAGGAAATGCCGCGAATATATACATTAATCGTACAGCGAATGGCTTTAGTATATCTGCAGCCGGGGCATTGGCGCCTAACGGATATGCATTTGACTATATTGTCATGCAGTAAAACCCGCCGAGTGGTACAATGAAAGTGTAATTTAAGGGGGACAACGACTATGGCAACAGAATCTTCGCACGCTTCTTCAAGCACGTTGACACTGAAATATGGTGGCGCAGCAGCATCAGTACTTATAGCGCTTTACAGCGTTGGGACAGTACTGTCTAGTCTGTTCGGGTTCTGGACTGACAAAGCGGGTAGTTTAATGTTGTCAGGCGGCTATATCGGTGTGGTCGAGTCGGCTATATCGGCTGTTTTGTTTGCGTTAGTGGCCTTCTTGCTATATAAAAAAGTTACGAAAGACATCGCTGCTCAACCAGAGTACGTCAACACCACGGTGTATCACTTTATAACGAAGGGTCTTTTTGCAGTGCTCGCAACTGCATTTGTTGTGTATGTGGCTCAGCTACTGTCGGTTCTTATTTCTTCGTTACTACTGATCGGAACAAGTACGGACATCGGTGGTTTATACCTGAATCAGTTCCTGCCGTCACTGCTTGGTGCCGCCGTGGTCGGGGTTATGGGCTTTTCCGCTTTCAAGATTATGAAAGGTAGAAACCTCAGTGGTCTTATGACTATCGTACTACTGTCGCTGGCCGGCGCTTTGCTAATTGCAACGCTTATAACGGTGCCGATCAAAGCACATAGCAGTACGGTAACACCAAGCAGTTCTGACTTCGACTACAGTAACTATTTCAACTATTAATAACGAGTCGTCGTTACATATTTACAAAGAGGTGTACGTTGTTATTGCGGGCAGTGATGATGCCGGCGTTGATATCGAAGACAACTAGCTCTTCCGCCCCTGTGTCTATAACGACTTGGCACGGTTCAAGTACAGAGAAAAAGTCGGCGTGACCAGGTAGAACGTCAAATTGCCCGACCTGGTTCCGAGCGGAAACTACCTCAGCCGGGCCTTCGTAGTAGACTTCAAAAGGTGCTCGAGCAATAACGGTTAGGGATTTATTTTTGTCCACTCGTTTCCTTTGACTCAGCTTGTTCTTGTGGCTTTTCCGTAGTTTCTTCTGGTGATTCGCCGTTCAGGACTGACGTAACTCCATCGAGTGATTTGCCAGCTAGGATTGACTCGACGCCATCGAGTGTTTGTTCCAGCGTAAAATATTCGCCAGGGTGACCAGAGAATTTTTCGGCGACGGCGAAGTTTTGCGAGAAAAACTGGATGAGCTTTTTGGCATTCTGGTAGTCCTCGCGGTCGGCTGGCGACAGTTCGTTTTCACCGACGATGGCGATGATGTTTTTAAGGCTGTCGTATTTCTGCATGACAGACTGCACTTTTTCAGCCAGATGATAATGCCGTTCACCAACGATAGCTGGCGTGAGTAGGGAACTTGTCGTTTTCAACAAATTAACCGCTGGGCGAATGCCCTGTTCGGCAATGGAACGATCGAGCACGAGTACTGAGTCGAGCTGCTGCGAGATAGCCTGCACGGCTGGGTCGGATAAGTCGTCAGCCGGCACGTAGATTGCTTGAACAGAGGTGATAGTTCCTTGTTTGGTTGACGCGAGTCGGTCCTGAAGGCGACGTAGGTCAGAGAAGACCATTGGCGAGTACCCACCTTCTGACGGAATGAGCCCAAGGTTCGTAGACATCTCGGTCATAGCTTGGACGTGACGGTAAATGTTGTCAACAAAGAACAGAATGTCGCGGCCTTCTTCGTCACGGAAATATTCAGCAGCAGTAGCAGCGGCGGGGGCAACCATGGAACGAATGGCCGGCGTGGCATCCATTTGACCGAAGAACATGACCGTATTTTTGAGGACATCGGTTTCTTTGAGGGTTTCGTACAGCTCATTTCCTTCGCGAATGCGCTCGCCGACGCCACAGTAGATAGATAGCGACTTGTCGGCCTTGCCTTGGGTTACGTTGTGGATCATTTCCATAGTAAGAACCGTTTTGCCGACACCAGCACCACCGATAACGCCAATTTTGCGACCTTTGACGAATGGCGTGAGAAAGTCGATAACCTTTAGGCCGGTTTCGAGTAGCTCGAGGTTTATGCTCTCGCGGTAGCTGGTCGTGCCACTCGGAACGGAGATAGGACGGCGATTTTCGGTTACAGCTGGTCCTTTGTCGAGTGGCTCACCGAGTGCATTAAAGACTCGTCCCATCGTCGCTTTTCCAACGGGCACAGTAACTTTCGTACGGCTACGGAAAAGCCGTTGACCACAGTGAATCACCTGGTCGTTATTGAGATTAAGGCATATGGCCAGGCCTTTTTTAAAGAAGTTTACTTCTATGAAAACACCCGGAAATCCTTCGACAGCGAGTAGCTCTTTAGTTTCAGGTCGTACGCCAACAATTTCCGCTTCGACTGTCAGGCCGCGAATGGTTGTGATGACGCCGACGAAGTCGTTTTGTTGGTAGGTGAGCTCCATTATCTTGCTCCCGCTGCAGCAGCTGTGCGTTTCTTTTTCTTCATGCCAACGAGTACTTCGCGTAGACGACGGTCATTTTCGGCTCGTTTCGCGCGGTGAAACTCCATTCGGTATTCATCGAGCATCTCTCCGGCGCGATCTTCGGCAACGGTCATAGCATTGAATCGGCTGGCTGCTTGGGCCAGACCAGATTCAAGGATCGTTTGGCTCAGAGCCAGGTTCATCATCATGGTTTCCATCTGGTCGGCAATTTCGTCGAGCGATGGCTCAAAGATTGTATCGTTGTCGGTTATGACATAGCCGTCGATGCCTTCGCTCATAGTTTGAATGTGAGAAATGAGGTCGATTTTTCTGACTTCTTGCTGGCCAAGCGAAAGATATTCTTCGTAGTAAACACTAATGCTTGAGTAGGGCAGAACAGCTTCTATAACAGGGGTAACATCTATGTAATGATCGGTTTCTGGAACTTGGAAAAATCGGATGTACGGAATACCGCGCTGTGTGAGTTGGCTAGCGCCGTGGCTTCCAAGGACGACGATATCGGTGTCGTCGGGGTTGTATTCAGACTGCATATTTTCAATCATACGTTGGTCGAGGTCGCCAGACAGACCGCCTTCTGCCGAGATGAGGATCATAGCTTTTTTGCCATTACCTTCCTCTCCGTGGTTGGTGATTCGTTTCTTTGGGTCAATACGAATGGCCGTGTAGTGTTCCCAGAGGAGCTGGAAGAACCGTTTCGAAAGCTCGACTTTAGTTTTAACCTTTGCGACCTGCGTGCTTGCAAGACTTTCAAACACATTCGTAAGGTTTCGGAGCGTTTCAACACCATCGGCTTCTTTTTCGATAACATTTGGGCGTCTCACTGGGCACCTCCGGCATCACTTTTTTCCTCTTTTGATTCTGGATCTTCGTCAGTGGTCCCCTGGGCGTCATCCACTGGCGCTTTGACAGGGAGCGGCTTCGCTCCATACGTGTCGAGCAGTTGAGCCTCAAGTCTGTCGTAGGAGTCGTCGTCAGTTGCTTGGGGAGCTAATTCCTTAACAGCCTTTTTAAGTGCCGCGACGTCAATCGCGCGGTCATCGGGTGAAAGCATGATAGTTTCGAGCATGAGTTGCTGCTCTGGCAGCGAAAGGAGCTCTTCTGGCGGCTGCATCAGAGCTGCATACAAGTGTTTCCCTCGCGCTAGGTCGGTCCGAGTTTCCTTTGAAAGCTGGGAAGAGAAGTGCGAAAATTCATCAGCCTGATGATACCGAGCAAGGGCCTTAAAAAGTGCGGTCGAGAGTTGCTTTTGTCGCTTATTTTGAGCTTGTCCACCAACACGGGACACTGAAAGACCAGCATTGACAGCTGGACGCACGCCTTTACGGAAATACCCTAGGTCAAAAATAATTTGTCCGTCTGTAATGGACATGACATTGGTTGAGAGGTACGCGGTGATGTCGTCGTTTGGCGTTAAGATTACGGGTAAGCTCGAAAGCGTTTTGTCGTTGGTAAATAACCTTCCGGCACGTTCGAGCAAGGATGAGTGGGTATAAAAAATGTCTCCAGGGTACGAGTCGCGACCTGGATCTACCTCTTGCAAAAGGCTTAACTGACGGTACGCTTCGGCGTGACTTGACAGGTCGTCGTACATGATGATTACGTCACGGCCTTCGCCTGTTTGCCAAAGGTATTCTGCCATGGCAGCGCCTGAGTACGGCGCCAGGTAACTTTGCGTGAGGGAGTCGAATATATTTGCTAAGACAACGATGGTGTTTTCCATAGCACCGGAGGTTTTTAGTTCTGAAAGTAGCCGTTCTATGTCAACTTTTCGCTTACCAACCAGCACATAAACGGCAATGCGGTCGGTGCCTCGTTGGTTGGCAATCATCTGCGAAAGAAAAGTGCTTTTCCCCGATTTTGAATCTCCAAGTATGGCGATACGTTGGCCCATAACGATAGGGAAGAAGCTGTCGATGGCAGTGACGCCGCTTACGAGCTGCTGGTCGAGAACTTTGCGGTCCATGATACCAGGGGCCGGGTTAAATATCCCCGAAGAAACAGAGGCGGTGATCGGTCCAAGCCCGTCAACTGGTTCACCCAGTGGGTTCACGACACGCCCGACTAACTCATGACCAACGGGTATTTGGAGTAGGTCGTGCTGCACGACAGCGAGTGTTCCGAGGGTTAAGCTTTCAGAATCAATATTGTAGAGAATAACTTTGTCGCCGTACGCTTCGCGGACAAAACCGCGCTGGCCGTCTTCAAAGAGTATCTGGGCGCCAATGCGGACGCCTTCGAGCCCTTTTACTTCGACGAGGAAGCGGTTTGTTGCAACAACTTCACCGGTCAAGTTGTCGGCTTCAACCAGCTTTTGAAACTCGGCATTGTCAAACACTAGCCAGTACCTCGCTAAATCTCACTTTGTTGTTAAGTAGTTGACGGCGAAAAGACCAATCATGAACATGACTACCATAGCGTACTACCATGCCGCCAAGCAGAGTTCGGTTGAATTCAAAAGACACGAGTATGTCGGGTGAAATTTCCTTACGACACCAGATGGTCAGGACTTTTTTGACACTTTCAGTAGCAGGTGCGGCCAACGTCAAGGTGATAGACGGAGCCGATTTTTTATACGCCTCTAGTTCGCCGAGGGTTTGTTCGAGCTTTGCGCGCATCAACGAGCCGCTTTGGTTTAATCCGCGGAGAAATAATCCAGTCGTCGGTGACAGTATCGGCGGAACTGATCTGGCTGCCGACCCCGCTCTTTTTTTGATGAGCTCATGCTCGTACCATTTCGCGTATTCCCTGGTTTCTAAAATGAGCGCAGTTAAATCGTTCGGAGAACAGACAGAATCAGGTAGTTTAATCATCTTTTGACACCACTTCTAGCAACTCGGCTTTATGTTCTTCGAGAAGGGTAGTGAGGAGCGGTGTTTGAGCGCCTAGGTCGACATCATGCTGTAGCGCTTCGAGCAAAAATGACGTGACTGCGTCGGTGAGTTTGGCGTCTAGCTGCTGCACTATGAATGTTCGTTTTTTTGTCATTTCTTCGTCGAGCTTTGCTTCAAGATCTTGTTTTCGCTTCGCGAGTGACGCGTCGAGTTCGGTCTGTACTTTGGCGAGCGATGCTTCACGTTCTTTAAGTGCCGACTCAAGCTCCGTTTGATGCTGAACCAGCTCCGCCTCAATTTTTTCTTGGCGTTCATTAAAACCGGTGCGTAGTTCGGCATGGTGCTTGGCCAGTCTCGCTTCGAGCTCGGCCTGTCTTTCGTTTAGTTCGGTTTGAAGTTCAGCTTGTCTGGCAACTAATTGTTCTTCGATCTGAGTGATCTTAGTGACGAGTGCGTTTTCAAGCTCGCTTTGACGCGCAGCTAGTTTTTCAGTGATCTCTGCTTGGTGAGTGATGATGGTATTTTGAGCAGTTCCTAGGATGCTTTTTGCTTGGTCGTGCAGCTCGGCGATAGTTTTGTGGTAATTTTCAGCTTCTTCGCTTTCAGCGTCATGTCCAAACTTTTCCAGTTGGTTACGAAGTTTATTTGCCGTACTTGTTAGGTCGTGTTCGAGTGATGAGACCGATTTGTCGAGTATGTCATGAAAGCTTACTTCGGCTTCAGTTATGATTTTTTCCTTTATGGCTTGACCAAACTGAACCGGCTCGGGCTGTTCCGGAGCTGGCGTGTTCGCGAGTTTCTTTTGTTCGTTATGAGCTCGTCCATGCTGGACGGCGAGCGTCAGTATGGCGCCCAGTGCGATTGCGTTGACGAGGATGAATATTTGGAGAAAAAGAGTATTGTTCATATTATAACCTCGTGAGCACTAAATAAATTGATACTATACCAACTGCAAGAATAGCAAGAACAAGACCGGATATTTGTATAACCCCTCGAAACACGGCTGACTGGCTGAGCGGGTTACGACCAACCGAGATGATGCTACTTTTAATCATTGAGTAGACGATGATGACAACAATGGTTAGCATAACGCCAAAAATACCCATACTTATAAGGATCGGCATAGTGCTGACTGCTTTTCCGGCGAACGAGTTTGCGATATTTTGGAGCGCACTCGGGACGAGGGTTTTGTCCGGTTCCTTGAAATAGTATGAAATGCTTATTTGTACCGAAACAGTGCTAACTTTGAGGCTATGTTCAGCTCCGCCTTTGTCTTTATAGGTTTGCTTGCTGCTGTCCGCGTCGATCATGTCTCCCTGAGCAATGCCAATAACCCGGGCATTGTCAGTTGTTTTCATGCCGACCCCAGAGACGGGAGAGGCGGTGATATGGTCGCCGCGTCGAATGATCCCGTTTATGTCAGAAACAAGCACCTGAACCTCACCGTTCGTTGCGACTTGCGTTTCGTTGGCGCTTCCGTTCGTCAGGGAGAGTAGTGAGTTTTCAGGGGCAATAACGGCGCCAAGCATGTTGTCGACGTTGTCAGAAGTTGTGAGTTCAATGTCTTTAGTCGAGCCTT
>CAYIYX010000040.1:0-10057 GCA_964367775.1 uncultured Candidatus Saccharibacteria bacterium
AGCGTATGGAGCCAAGTAGAGCAGGGAAGCCGGGTCGCTCGGACCGGTCGCTACTACAATGGTTTGTTCCATAACGCCTTCTTGCTTGAGACGCTCAATTAAACGCGCCACTTTTGAAAGCTTCTGCCCGATGGCAACATACACGTTCACCACGCCAGTATTTTGCCTGGCCTGGTTAATCATAGTGTCGAGCACAATGGCGGTTTTACCTGTTTGACGGTCGCCGATGATGAGCTCGCGTTGACCACGGCCAATAGGGAACATTGAATCTATAGCCATGACACCGGTCATGAGTGGCTCGTGGACGTGTTTACGGCCCATGACGCCAACGGCTGAACGCTCAACAAGTCCGCGCTTTTTTGTCGTCAGCGCTGGACCACCGTCAATCGGCTGTCCAAGTGGATTTACAACGCGACCCAAAAGCTCTTCGCCAACTGGAACAGACAGAACTTCGCCTTTTAAGCGTACTTTCTGACCAGCAGCGACTTTTTCGTCACTGCCGAGAAGAACTGCGCCAATCTCGTCTTCCATGAGGTTAAGGGCGAAGGCTTCAACATCGCCTTCTTTCGTCTCGATAATAACAACTTCATTAAAGCCACATTTGTCGAGTCCATGAACCCAGGCCACGCCATCACCAACGCGCGTCACAACGCCAACTTGCTCGAAAGTGGCGTCGGTCTCCAGTCCAGCTATCGCCTGACGGAGCTCTTCAGATAATTCTGCTACTTTTATATCTTTCATACTTTCTCCTAAACTTTCAGGGCCTTTAGCCGATTAATGCTTCGCTTCAAACTACCGTCAAACTCTTCGCCTGCCGCACGTACTACCACGCCACCAAGCAAACTCACGTCAACATCCGACCGCATAGCTATGTCGGCCATGCCGTACTTTGACTGCAAAAGTTTCTCGATTGCGCTACTAGTTGATACGTCTATCTCATGGGCACTTGTTACATGAGCAACCACCGTACCGCTACGAACAAGGGCTTTTTCTATGTCATAAACTAACAAGTTGGCCTCTTTGGTGCGTTTGTTGTCGATCAAGTAAGCGGCTAGTTTTGGAATGACATCTTCACCCTTCAAAATCGCACTGGCGACGTAGGCGGCAAGTTGTCGACGGCTATAGCGAATCATTCTTTTTCGGCCTCCTTAACAGCTTCTGCAACAACGGCTTTGTCAACTTTTACATCGACCATTTTACCGACAACTTTTTCTGTAGCTTCAGCCACCAACCCGAGCGTTTCGTTACGAAGACTCTTTTTGGCTGCGGCAACATTACGGGAAATCTCCGCTTCAGCACTCGAGATGATTTGTTCGGCACGATCTTTCGAACGTTTTTCGGCGAGCTCAACCATTGCGACTGCTTCGGCTTTCGCACTTGCAAGCATTTCGTCGGCATCATGACGCGCTTTTTTGATTAATTCAGCCGTTTCTTCTTTCGATACTGCTGCGTTTTTCTCGGCATCGTGGGCCGCTTTGACGCTCTCTTCAATCATTTTTTCTCGCTTATCTAGCATGGCTAGAAGCGAAGGGTAGACGAACTTTTTCAAGAACCCCAGTAACAACAGAAAGCCGATCGTCTGTAATATCAGCAACTTCCAATCAATTCCTATAGAAGAAAACATGTCCTGTTTTACTTCAGACGCTGCAACATTCGCATATTGAGTCAAATAATTCACTAAGCAACCTCTTCAGATTACATAACTTTACCGACTATAGCGACGATAAACCCAATGATTGCAAGGGCATCAATAAATGAGATGCCGAGAATCATCATCGTACGCAAGTCGTTGATTTTTTCTGGGTTGCGTCCTGCTGCATTCATAGCAGCGCTACCAACAAGACCTGCACCAATTGCAGCAAACGCCGCCGGTAGGGCATATGCGAGAGTAAATGCGAGTGATTCCATATATTATTTCTCCTTTGTACTTATATTATTTAGTTATAAACCAGTTACTTATCATCCTTCCTGTGCCGCAATAGCAGAGACAGGTTTTGGATGCAATTCATCGTGCGTTTTTTTGTCATCACCGCCGTGATGCTCCATGCCGAGAGAGATAAAGACCGTTGAGAGCATGAAGAATATATACGCCTGTATGCCGCCTATGAATAACTCGAACAGATAGAAAGGCTGCAAAGCGAGTGGTGATACGAACTGCGTCAAGTAAGCAATCATGATAAGCAGCACTTCGCCAGCTAACACGTTGCCAAAAAGACGAAAACTCAGACCAAGAAGACGGGACAGTTCAGCAATCACTTCGAGTACGCCCACAAAAGCCATGATAGGATCTTTCAGAGGATTATAGAGGTATCGTCCAAGATTACCTTTTACGCCTAGATACTTCACCGCATACACTTGCGCTCCAATTATCGTTACTATTGCGAGAGCAAAGGTCATGTTCAGGTCAGCTACACCCCCGCGGAACAACGGTATGGCATGAACGCCTTCGCCAATAGTTACCGAACCAACAAACGGCAATAACCCCATATAGTACTGTGCAATCACAAAGAAAAACATCGTAATCGTCAGCGGAGCAACTTTTTTTGCCCATTTTGGATCAGGAATAATTTGCAGAACCGTATTGTAAAGACCTTCGAACGCCCACACGAGAAGTCGTGTTGCAAAGTTGTGCTTCTTCTTGCCAATAACCGCTGATTTTGCACGAAGTAAAAGCCACACCAATACGACAAGTCCTATTACGCCGAGCATGTGAGAATTCGTAATACTGACACCAAAAATAGTAAATACTTCTTGCGCTTTAACTGAAATGTGCGGCCCAGTTACGGCGAAATCAGAAATCATCGCGTATTACTCCGCTTAATTTGCTCGTACTGTTTCGAGACTAAAAGGTAAGCCCCGAATACCCCCAGTAGTATGCCAAGAGCCATAAGCCAGGGCTTGGTATCCCAAATACTATCGAGCCATACGCCAAGGAGCGTAAATCCAACCGACGGAACAAACATGCGCCAAGTCGTATCACCAAGAGTTTCGAGGACAACCATGAAACTATCGGCACTTGAGGCGTCTTTAGTAACTGGCGGCTTGTCAGTTGGCTGTCCCATATATATCTAACAGTATAACAGCTCGACTTACCTAGACTCAAGAGTTAAAATAGAGAAAATGTCACGCGTCAGAAAACCCATCCCACAAAACTTCAACTCGCCTGCAAAATGTGGTGGAAAATATTGCTACCGCACTCGTCAAGACGCCGAACTGGTCGTGGAGGAAAAAAGCATCATGCAACCCGAGCTAGAGCTCGTTACGTACTACTGTCCCCAATGTCACAATTGGCATCTGACAAGGGTAAAACCTACGGTATTATAGTTGTCCGGCTCGCCGTCGTTGAGCTATCGCTGTTGCTCGTACCAGTAACCTGAATGTTTTTACCGACCACTAGGTCGCTCACCGAAGCTGTCGTAGTACTACTCAAGTAGACAATCTTCGTACTGCCGTCTTCTAGTGTTATAATCAATCTATAGCTAAAGGGGGTTCACATGGTCACTATTTCCGTTCCAAATACTAAAGGTTATAAAAAAATAGTTTGGATTGTCGTGGCGTTCGTAGTCCTTTGGGGATTATTTTCTACCTTTCGGACCATAGATACCGGCAAAGTTGGGGTCGTTACTCAATTTGGTCATGTCACCGGTAGGGAACTCGACGAAGGTCTTTCTGCCGTTTTGCCGTTTGGCGTCAATGACGTCACGGTGTACGACGTAAAAGTCCAAAAAGAAGTTGCCGACACGCAAGCTGCCACGAAAGACCTTCAGGATGTCACCGCTGAAGTCGTACTAAACTATCACCTGAACCGAGGAGAAGTAAGCAAAGTACACCAGACTATCGGTGCAATGTACAAAGATCGTATCATCACTCCAGCCCTGAGTGAGACGTTCAAGGGAGCAAGCGCAAAATACAATGCGAGCGAACTCATCACCGAACGCGCCACGGTGAAAAAAGATGTGTACGACCAACTCAACGCACGCCTGAGTAAATACGGTATTCTTGTCGACGATGTGAGCATCACCAACTTCAAATTCTCAGACAGTTTCGCTAAAGCTATCGAAGAAAAACAGGTCGCCCAACAAAATGCCGAGCGCGCCAAATTTAACCTCGACGCCGCCCAAACTGATGCTCAGGCTCAGGCCGCACAAAGCGCCACGCTCAGTGAAAACTACCTCCGCAAACTCGCAATTGACAAGTGGGACGGCAAGATGCCAAACGCTGTCAGCGGCAGTGGAACAATTTTCAGTATTCCAACAAACTAACCATCGATTGAGGATATATGCCTTTGGACATGAAGTATCCGGTACGCCGCGAACATAGTCGGCCACACAAAGTCATACTAATTAGCGCTGTGTTCATTGTTCTTGCTGGCGTGACTGCCGCTGTCCTATGGCGACTAAGTTACGTTGCACCGACAAAGGTAACCGAGACCATAGCTTCTACGACCAAAACGCAACAAGACACCGCGAAATTCACCCCGATCCAGCCGAGTGATCCATCGTATAGTGTTATTGCCAACAAAAAACATCCGCTTTCGCCGCTCACGTACGCTCCCTCAGATCTTGTGGTCATCGGGTCTCAACAAATGCGCAGCGCGCCCGCTGAAGCCGTCCGTCAGATGCAGAAAGACTCCGGCCCAGACATTTCTCTTATAGCCGCTAGCGGCTATAGGTCATACGAAAAACAGGTCAGCGTCTATAGCTCATACGTCGCAAGAGATGGTCAAGCCGAAGCCGACACTTTCAGTGCTCGTCCCGGTTACAGCGAACACCAGACAGGGCTTGCGATAGATTTCAGCCCCATAGACGACGCTTTCGCCGACACAGCTCAGTTCACCTGGCTACAAAACAACGCATACAAATACGGATTTGTGCTACGCTATCCAAATAACAAAACGGATATTACCGGTTATGTATATGAACCGTGGCACTGGCGCTACGTCGGCGTCGAGGTTGCCACTGACATGCATATTCGCACCATAGAGACGCTTGAGGAGTATTACAGCGTTACCGGAGGCGAGTATTAACACTAAAGACTGCGTCGTAGTTGTATATACGGGCGAGGGAAAAGGGAAGACGAGCGCCAGCCTCGGTTTACTCGTGCGTGCGCTTGGGGCGGGCTGGAAAGTTGCCTACGTTCAGTTTATAAAACTCTGGGATGTGTCTGAACACGCCTTTATACAAAAAATCATGCCTCTGTACGAAGATCAGTTCGACTTCTATAAAGGTGGTCTAGGATTTTACGAAGCCGGAGAACTTAGCGCCAACGCGAGCGCTGAAGAGCACAAGAAATACGCCCGCATGACCTTTGATTTCGCGCTCGAAGCCGCCACGAGCGGCGCATACCAACTTGTTATCTGCGACGAGATTAACAACGCCGTTCATGATGGGTTGCTCAAAGAAAGCGACCTAGAAACACTGCTCAAAAAACGCTCTCCCCGCACCAGCCTTTGCTTAACAGGTCGCAACTTTCCAAAGAAGCTTCTTGGCGAAGTAGACATAGCAACAGAGATGAAAAAACTAAAACACCACTACGATGATGGATTTATAGCAAACAAGGGCATCGACTACTAGGGCTCAAGGACCGCCTTGGCGGTACCCTTAGTTACGGCAAATCCTTCCGTGCTATGTTTCCTAGCGCCATCTGAGAAAAAGAGAGCGTGCGGTACGTTTTTTAGGCTCAGGGACGCTCGCGCCATGTGTTTGTATGACAGTTTCGTATACCTTTTGTAGTTTACGAACCTGCTTTTTTTCGGTATATTTCACTGCTAACTTTTTAGAATACTCGCCAAACTTCGCTCGCTTTGCAGGACTTTTTAAAAGCATTACAACCTTACGAGCAACATCGGTCGCGTTATTGCGCGCAAAATAGCCACTTTCGCCATCTGCAACAACCTCTGACAACTCTCGGTCTATAAGGACAATTGGCAGATGCGCGTGCGCCGCTTCATGCAAGACCCAACCTTGGGTATCTTTCAGTGAAGGAAAAGTAAAGACGTCGAGCGCCGCATAAACAACGCCGAGCTCTTCTCGTGGCATAGCGCCGGTAAAAATGATCCTGTCAGGGTATTTTGACTCAGCTGCCATCTTTTCAAGGGTCGCACGGAACTCAAAATCCCCGACGAATATAAGCTTTGCCTTTGGTCGTTCTTTACCTATTTTGTCCATGGCCTTTATAAGTACGGGTAAGTTCTTCTCCTCGCCAAGCCGACCAACAAAACCGAAAACTTCATCTTTTTCGGACAAGCCCCACTGAGTACGGAAAGCGGCCAGACTCGTCGCTGAAGGCAAGGGAATTGCATCGACGCCGTTCGGCAACATGATCAAATTGTACGGGTAATCTTTGCCTTGCCACGACCGTAGCTGCTCGTAGCTTTTCCGACTCAACGCAATGGCCGCATCAGCCTTGCTATACAGCATGGTCATGGCTTTTGAGATAATCGCTCGGTTCCATTTCGTCGCACTCTTGTGTGGCCGGTACAGCTTTATAATCTCGCGAACATCCTTACCGTTCAGCTTTACGCTCATAGGAAACACTATACCAACAAGAGCGAGCGCACCCGGAAGCACGCTCGGGTAATGCTCGACGAATTCATACAAGTCAGTACAATGCTGCACAACAAGCGGCGTATCGTGTTTTACGGCCGCATTTATACCAAGAAGTCCGACTTGTGAGGGAGTGAAAATATGTATCACATCAAGGTCTAATTCTTTTATACGCTTCAACATCACCGGCGGAAATATAAGAGTAATGTCAAAATCGTCGAAAAAGCCACTCTTGAAACTTGAAATCCTCACGATACGATCGTCTTCTTGTATGTACTCAGGCTTACGCTTAGGGGTCATTGTTCTGGCAGGGCAGAAGACATACACTTCATGACCAAGACTCTCGAGTTGGTTCTTCAAACTTTCGACGACAAAAACAATGCCGTTTATAGTTGGTCTGTAGGTGTCGGTAAACAATCCAATACGCATATGTGCTACCTAGAGTATACCAAATTTTGCAAAAGGTCTTTAGTATTTGTGAGTGTGACGTCTTTGCGATACACTATAACAAAGATGAAAACGCTTAAGCCAAAGAAAAATAGTCAGGTTATAAGAAAGAGTACGAAAAAACCGCTCAAAAAGTTTGCTTTCCCCTCTATTCCACACTGGACCAACTCTTTTCCAGACTGGTTACGAAAGATCCTTCATAGTCGCATAACCAAGCTGGTATTCGTTGCAATTCTTGTTTGGTATATAGCCATGTGGTCCGCTGGCTGGTTGTTAAACTTCATACCATTTACACCTGTCAAAGACCCGAATTTCGGCGTAAGTTTTTCTATAAAACAAACCCGCGAACTTGGTGTCGATCCTCATGCCAATCTTGACGCACTCCTCACGGACATGGGTATAAAAAATTATCGTCTCATGAGCTACTGGGACGAGGTAGAAAAAAGCCGCGGCCAGTTTGACTTTACGGAACTAGATTGGGAAGTGAACGAAGTAGGTAAGCACGGTGGAACGGTTTCGCTCGCGATAGGTCTTCGTCAACCACGTTGGCCAGAATGCCATGCTCCGACTTGGTCATACGACCTGAAAGGCAACACCTGGAAACAAGCCCTCTACGCCTTCATGGAATCAGTCGTAAAACGGTATGAAAATAACTCAACTGTCATAAGCTGGCAACTAGAAAACGAAGCCTATAACTCGTCATTCGGCACCTGTGGCGCAGTGGATGTGCAGCGACTCAACGAAGAATTTAACCTGGTAAAACAATGGTCAACAAAACCTGTCTGGATGAGCCTCAGTGACCAACACAGCTACCCAACCGGCTCACCAACGCCAGACCGATACGGTTTTTCAGTGTACCGCTGGGTATATAACACGAATCTCCCGCCTGGTAATACCTACCTCTTGTACCCAACGCCAACCTGGTATCACCGGGTTCGAGCCGCAATCATCAAATCTTACACACACCGCGACATATTCATTCACGAAATGCAACTCGAGCCATGGGGACCAACTGCGACGCAAAACTTGTCGGTTACAGAACAAAACAAATCTATGAGCTTGCAGCAAATTCACGACAGCATAGAGTACACCAGACAGATTGGCATGAAAGATATCTACCTCTGGGGGGGCGAGTGGTGGTACTGGCGCAAAGCCAACGGTGACCCAACTGTTTGGGAAAAAGTGAAGTACGAAATCCATCAAAATTGAGGAGGAGTTCTACTCCTCCAGTCTATTTTCGAAGTAAATTCGAAAATAGACTTCCTCCTCGCTAAAGCTCGGTTTACACCTCGTGCCTGCGGCAGCGTTAAGTATTGTAATAAGCGGGTGACGCTCGGCGGGGCGGACCGAGCGGCAGGACCCGCGCCAAGCGACCTACGTTCCGCCAAAGGCGGTAACGACGGAAGCGGGAAGAAACGCAAAAGATCAGAAAATCGCGAGAACGTGAGAAGGGATTCAGACTCAGGTTATCTATAGCAAACTGCGGTAAAACGCAACCATTCGTTCACCGCCAGCTTCACTGTCAAAACGTTCTGCAATCCGGCCTGAAGCTTTTTGCTGCTCTGTATAAAACGCCGTGTCGTCGCGAAGCTTTCTAACCGCCAGAACCGAGTCTTCAGTCGAGCGAATAAACTGGGCATCAGGGCGGAATGTGTCATCGTATTCATGCAGGTCACGAAGGATGATAGGCAGGCCTGCACCAGCCGCCTCAAGCACGCACATCGGATGATTTTCTTGTTCAGCCGGAAGGAAAAACACGTCAGACGCCTGAAGATGTGTAAACACATCAGCATGATCAATCACTCCAGTCACGATGACATTTTCGGGAGCCGTCTTCACGAGTTCTTGCATCTTCCCATACTCTGCTCCAAGATGTTTGAACGTAATCCCACCAATCCATATAAACGTCACTTCCGGCAGTCTCGTCGCTGTTTCAAAAAAAGTATCAAGCCGTTTTCTTGGCTGAACCTGACCGTTTCCAACCACGACAAATGCATCTTTGTCGATTTTTAACAGTTTTCGCGCCTTTTTTCGGTCTTCTTCGGTATGCTTGTAGCGACTCATATCTACGGTGTTATACAACACCTCTACTCTCGTCTTCAGCTTCATCGGTCCGATCATCTCGTCGCGCACCATATTTGACACTGCGAGCACTAGGTCGGCCTGATTGTAAAACAACCGCATATACCACCGCGCAAAGCCCTGAAGATACTGCATACCCTTGATACTCCCGACCAAGGACGCTGGAACAAGATGTCCTGACACCACTTTTTTTGCCTTGGTTGCGCGTAATTTCTTAAGCGAATACAGCCCCATAGTCTGAACGTGCATAATATCGGCATTTTTACGAACCACGTTCACTTGTACATCGACATCTTGTCGCGCTCTCAAGGCATCTGTCATCTCAACGTATGCCGTGTGCACACCGTGGGCCTTTGCGGTGAACTCACTTTCTGAAATCATATCGACTCTGAGCTTTTTCATACTGATGATAAGTATACCATCAGAAGCATATTGCCACGACCGAATTCTGCCGCCTCTGGTACAATGGTTATTATGAAAAAGAAACGGACCGGCCAAGCCAATGTCGTCAACAGCAGCGCGCGGTTTGAGTACGCATTGGGCGAAGAACTGGTCGTCGGCATAAGCTTGACGGGGCCAGAGACCAAGGCTGCTCGTCACGGACATATCCAACTAAAAGGCGCCTATGTCTCGGCCAAAGATGGACAAATGGAACTCCATAACGCTTCTTTCAGCATTGCCAACAACCAAAAGGGTGGGGTAACGAAAACGGTTGACGACCGCCCACGAAAACTTCTTGCACATACCAAGGAAATTGAACACTTCGAGGCCGCAAAAAAACAGGGAATGACCATAGTTCCAACGAAACTCTTAAACACTGGTCGTTACATAAAACTCGTCGTTGCCCTCGCCAAAGGCAAGAAACTCTGGGACAAACGAGAGACCATAAAACAACGCGACCTCGGCCGCGAATCAAGACGAACCCTTTAGCCCCTACAAGAAACGCCGTACCACGTCTGCTACTTCGTGAGGTAATTCAAACA
>CAYIYX010000041.1:0-9944 GCA_964367775.1 uncultured Candidatus Saccharibacteria bacterium
AGAGTTGCTCGGCGTGTCCATGATGATGCTGCCGCGGCCATTGAGCTGCACCGGCTGCGTGATGATCTCTTCGTTGTACTGTGACGGTCCTTGCATGCGCAAATGGTCAGTTATTTTCAAAACTTCGTCGTCCGTCACCCAGGCACCCTGGATGCGTTTTGGCTTGCTCATCTGTGGCGTCAAGAGAAGCATGTCTCCTTGGCCGAGCAGTTTTTCGGCGCCAATCTGGTCAAGAATGGTTCGCGAGTCAACTTGTGACGCAACCGTAAAGGCAATGCGTGCCGGAATATTGGCCTTGATTAGCCCTGTTATAACGTCCACGCTCGGTCGCTGCGTCGCCAAAACCAAGTGTATACCAACCGCACGAGCTTTTTGCGCCAAACGAACAATCAGCGCCTCAACGTCACGCGCGGCAATCATCATAAGATCAGCGAGCTCGTCGATGACGATGACAACGTACGGCATGGCCTCTTCAACCATCTTGGCATTGTAACTCTTGATGTCGCGCACTTTCACTTCAGCCAAAAGGTCATAGCGTCGCTCCATCTCGTTCACCGCCCATTTGAGCGCCGAAATAGTCTTTTCTGGCTCGGTAATAATCGGGGCAAGAAGATGCGGAATGCTCTCGTACGGCGCCATCTCAACCTGTTTTGGGTCGACGAGTATAAGACGCATGTTCGACGGGCTGTTTCGGTACAGCAAACTCGTAAGCAACGTGTTGATCATAACGGACTTACCAGAGCCAGTCTGTCCAGCAATGAGCAAATGCGGCATCTTGTTGAGCTCGCCCACCACCGCCTCTCCGGCGATGTCCTTGCCTATAGCGAAACTGAGTGGTTCAACTGCTTGATTCCATTGTTTGGCGTTCAAAATGCCATACAAACGCACGTCCGCCGCTTTTTCATTCGGAACCTCTATACCAACCGCCGCTTGACCAGGTATAGGCGCTTCTATACGGAGCGCTTGCGCCTTCAGATTCAGTGCTAAGTTTGTTTCCAAAGCCGATATACGACTCAGTTTCACGCCGCTCGGCGGCTTCAACGTGTACTGCGTTACTTTCGGACCGATGTTCGCCCCTTCCATTTCCACGTCTATGGAAAATTCGTGTAACGTGTCCTTTATGACCTGCGCGTTGTATTTCACATCACCAGCATCAGCAGGACTTTGCTTCTTCTCGAGTAAGTCTAGGCTTGGCCACTGCCAATTCGGGTCGGCGCGACTCGTCAGAGCAGCCTGCTCCTCGGCCGCCTTGTCCTGAACAACACTATTGCGCAAAGTAGTAAGGCCGCGCCCCTTCCTGTCGTCGCTTTGCACTGTCGGCACACCTTCGTTCATCTTGAACTCGGTAAGGCCCCGCGGTGCATCCATTTCTTTCGCACGTTCCGCCACGGCCGCGTTATTGTCGAGCGTCGGACTCTTTTCACGCTTAAACAGCGTGCCGATGGCGCTCACAATCGCTTGCGGTGACACACTTAGAATGAATAAGCTCGCGATCAGCGCTCCGAACATCATGATGAGCGCACCGACTTGAGCGCTGACAAGTGTCAGAATCGCCTGTCCGGCCAACCAGCCAGCCACGCCACCACCACTTCCGGCCTGAGATTTTTCGAGAATTGTCGGGTCAGGGCTCATGAGCTGCATAAAACCAGCCACGAACAAAACGAACATGACCGTCGCCACCGTTACGACTGTCGGAACTTTATTTTCCTCCACCTTGAACACCTGTACGGCGCGGAATACGAGAATGAGCGGCAACACGTACATCGCCCAGCCGAAGGTATATGCAGCAAACTGCATCGTCCCAACGGGGAAAGGTCCGCCAGTATTGAGGAATCCTAGCACCAACAAAAAGGCAATGATAACCAGTACAAATGCCCAAACCTGCGGCCAAAAGCCAGCTGGTAGCTTATGCTTCGGCTTGTTTGAACCGAACTTTAGCCCTTTGGTTTTTCCTGATGATTTTTTCTTTGAATGCTTTTTTGCCATAATCTTTTTCTATTATACGTCGCTCGACTCTACCCTGTCGAGATTAAATGAACAATCTAATTGTAGCACAATTCGCAACGTTTGGCAAGTGCTACGTCTTCCTAGTAGCCTCTATAGTCGACTCTTGGCTGCGTTGTTGGTATATTTGCCTCGGTGTCGGGGTATGCTTTTGGCGGGAGTTTCGGCGCAGGCGGCACGTTAAACGGCACTCTTCCGGTAGGACGAGGCTGTGCTGGCCTTGGCGCCGTTGGCTTCTGAACCATACCAATCTCATTTATAACTGGTATGACTATAGGCATGCGGCGCGTTTGGTCGTACAAAATATGTGCGACTTCTTCGCGAATTTCTTTTTTCAACTGGTCAAGGTCGATTCTTCGCCCTTGGTATGCGCTTGCTACTTTTTGCTTCAAATACTGACGAATGAGGTTCATGAGCTCTTCGCTGTCGCGGAGGTAGATAAACCCACGCGAGATGATGTCTGGGCTCGTGAGTAACCGTCCGCTCCCTCTTGAAACAGTCAACATGACGATAAACATGCCCTCTAGGCTCATATGAATGCGATCTTTCAGAACTACTTCTGAAACCACTGCACCACTGTCGTCGTACATAATGCCACCGACTGGAATACGCCCATTCTTTTTGGCGCTACCGTCGTGGTAAAACTCGTGAATGTCTCCTGAGTCGCTCACGAAAACATCGTTTGGCGACATACCACAGGCCGCCACGGCCAGTTCGGCGTTGTGAGCTAACATGTGGAACTCGCCGTGAATCGGCAAGTAGTACTTCGGGTTCAATGCCTCGATGAGTTTAACGTGGTCTTCGTAATAACCGTGTCCAGAAATATGGAGCGGGCCAACGCCAGTCAAATGCGTTTTGCCGTTCTGAATTACATTAGAACCTTCACGCATCAGTCCGTCGATTGTTCTGACGACGTATTTTTCATTGCCCGGAATTGGGTTAGAGCTAAATACCGCGACGTCTGATCGCTTAATCTTGATGTGTTTGTGTGCCCCTGTTGCCATACGGTTCAGCACGGCATTGAACTCACCTTGAGAACCAGTACAGATGATCGCAACTTGCGAGTCTTGCAGCTTCACGATGTCGTCCATCTTGACGATAACACCCTTCGGAACGCGAATAGTACCGTTCCGTAGGGCTACTTCTAGGTTCGTAATCATCGACGAACCAGCAAAGGCTACTTTACGACCGTTATTTCCAGCCGCTTCAAGCATGAGCTGTATGCGGTGAATCTGCGAAGAGAAGCTCGACAAAATAACTCGGCCACGGTATTTTTTCATGACTGCGTCTATGCTGTCTTGAATGTCAAACTCGGTCGTTACGGTATTTGTCCCTGGAGTTTCACAGTTTGTTGAGTCACTCATAAGTAGCAAAATGCCCTCTTTGGAAGCAATCTCCGTGAGACGCGGCAGGTCGAACAATTCGCCGTCTATAGGGTTTGGTTCAAACCGCCAGTCGCCAGTGTTAATAAGTACACCAACAGGCGTTCGTATGACGACGGCCGTTGCGTCTGGTATAGAGTGGTTCACGCGCACGAGTTCGATGGTGAAGCTGTCGCCCACTGGCGTTTGTTCGCGTGAGTGCGGGTCGAGGATGTGATACTCCGGCTCGTAGTCGCTCGTCGACTCTTCCATGTTTCGTTTCAACATACCGACGGTAAATTTACTACCATACACTGGCGCCGGAATTTCTGGCACGAGGTGACGGAATGCGCCGATGTGGTCAAGGTGGCCATGCGTAAAGACGTGTCCACGGATTTTGTGCTTGTTTTCTTTCAGCCAAGTGATGTCTGGCGTGATGTAGTTGATTCCCGGGTAATCTCCCCCTGGAAACAAAAAGCCCATGTCGACAACAAGAATGTCGTTGTCATACTCGACAGCCATCATGTTTTTGCCGATGCCCATTTCGCCAAGACCGCCTATAGGAATGACTCGTAAGGTTGGTCGGTTCGATGCGCGCTGACGTTTAAATGCCGCCATACTAAACTGGTCGCCGGCGTAGCCGTTGTAGATGTTTTTGTTCACCGGAATATCTATCTGGTGCTGACTAGCTTGCATGTTGACGCTATCGCTCGTCCGTTTAGCAGCACGAAATACCTCGCCGCGACGCGTATTTGTGTTGTTTAAAACCGAGTTATTGGTTTTTTTTGGTTGATGTGGCCGCTTTGATATATCATCACCTTGCGGACCAGAGAGTCTTCGTTGACCCATAAATTATTCTTTTCCTTTCTTTTTCGATGTTTCGATAAAATAAATAATTTCAAAATCAGGGGTGAGAGATATGGCAAGTACGGTCGTCCCTCTCTCAAAGTTGCGTCTAGTATAGCAAAACTCTTCCCCTTAGGCAAGCGTCTTGTCTACAAGTGACTTGGCGGACAAAAAATCATCTATCAGGACCTGGCGCATGGAACCGTTATACAGTGCCGCTGCCGGATGATACAGCGGTATGACGAGAAACTCATGTTCCTCCAACTGCACCTTTCGCGCTTGCCCGTGGTCTCGCGAAATGACTAGTTCAGGAATGAAACGCATGCCGCTGTGGCGACCAAGCGTTATAACGACTTTCGGGTTTATAATCTCGAGCTGGCGCATAAGGTACGGCCAAAACTCCTGTTTTTCCTCTGGCAATGGGTCGCGGTTGTCTGGCGGACGGTATTTGACGATGTTTGTTACATAGACGTCTTCACGTTTCATACCGGCGGCGGCCAGCATTTCATTCAAAAACTTGCCACTCGCACCCACGAACGGCAAACCTTGTGCGTCTTCTTGCTTGCCAGGTGCCTCGCCAATAAAAACGATGTCTGCATTTGCATCCCCGTCGCCCATGACTAACTGTGTCGCTGTTGCGGCAAGCTGGGCACACACCACATCTGCCACGATCTCTTGCGCCAAAGCATTGAGGTCTTTTGCTTTCGTCATATGCCTATTTTACAAAATTATCTCGCCCTAAAGATAGAGCGAGATAATTCGCATTAGGTACATAACTACTTCTTTATGCCGAGATATTTGTCGTACAAAAGGGTGCCGAGGTTGTTGAGCTGATCTTTAATCTCACCCTCATTCGATATTTTATCGAGATTCGACTGCCAGTCATCGTCAAGGTTACTGAGTTCATCTATGGCGTCGTAATACTTCTGTGACACCGCTGAATCGTACTTCGTGTAGTCGGTGCTCATAGCGATTTTCTTTGGTAAAACGTCTTCTAGAATCTTTATCTGTGCGACAAGACCTGTAGCATAGGTCTTATTTATGTCAGTCTTTAGATCTAAACCTTCCAAAGATTTACGGATATCTGTCAAAGACGCCAGGAGGTCGTTACTAGAGGCATACGAACTCGTCGCTTTTGTGAGCTTGATCATGACGGGCATGATTTTTTCATATACTTCAGAGCCGGCGTCCATGGTCTTGTCGAAAGCCGCCATCTTGTCCTTGAGCTTGTTGTACGCGTCTTTGACGTCGCTGTCGTTCACTGCTTTCATCTTGCCGAGTTCGTCAACAGTGGCGTTAACCTTTGCCTTCACATCTTTAATCTTCTGCAGGTCATTCTTCACCGTCGTTTCAGTAGCGCTATACGTTGAAATATACTGAAGACTAGTCATTGTGTTATAAGACGTCGTCGCTTCATTCAGCTTGTCGCCCGCTTTACGGAAATCATCTTTTGATGGACCGCCGAATATAGTAAGAGCTAGAATTAACCCAATTATAAGGAGCACCAGGCCGACTGCTCCGCCAATAATCCCAAACAAAGCCCCTTTACCTAGTCCCTTCTTCGGTGCTGGCATACCCATGACTGGTTGAGGCGCAGACCCAAACATAGTAGGTTGCGGAGTCATCATTGGCTGAGGCGGTTGCCCGAATGTGCTGGGCTGTGGCGCCGTCGGTTGCTGAAATTGCGGCTGCACTGGTTGTGGTGTTTGCATCTGCATAGGCTGCTGTGGCTGTGGCGCCGGTTCTTGTGGCACCTGTGGTACTTGTGGTTCTTGTGGACCCATACTCCCCCTTATTAAACGTTACCTTTATTGTACACTATCTCGTGACATCGCGTTGATATTTTTGCTCCTGCCAACCGTGATCTTTCTCTGTCCATGCATCGCCGGTCGGCTTAAAACCAACCTTTTCTAGGACCGCACTACTGGCTGTATTGTCGGTTTCGCAGAAAACCGCAAATGCATGCACGTCCAGACTGTTCGTTGCTATGTCCATCAACCGTTCCAAGCAACTCGTTACGACCCCCTTACCTCGAGCGGACTTTGCGAGAAAATAGCCAAACCCATAATCATTCGGGTCGGCTTTGTCACCAAAATAGTCTCCGGCTCGCCAAAAATTCACCATACCGACCACTTTGTCGTATTCGCAAATGACATAGCGGATGATATCGGGGTCGTTCTTTTCCCTATCAATCAGTTTTCCAACATCTTGTAACGACTTGAGTCTCGCCGCCACTCCAACCCGTTCGCGTATAGCCGGATCATCGTCGAGAATACCAAGAAGCGCCGTCGCATCCGTTTTTTCCAACGGACGCAAGACGACGCCTTCTCTAACGTTCACTTTTTTTAGCGCCGACACTTTTTGAAGATTCGGCTGAGCCACTTATTCTCCTAAGTCGCTCGGTTTCATGCTGAGACTTAAGCGTCCGCGGTCGTCGATAGCGACCAGCTTAGCCTTAACAATCTCACCCTCTTTGACGACATCGGTCACTTTTTCAACGCGACCTTCGCTCATGGCCGAAATATGACACATGCCGTCGATTCCTGGCATGATGTTTATAAAGGCGCCGAATTCCATGATCTTGACAACTTTACCTTCGTAAATCTTGCCAACTTCTGGCTCTTCAACAAGTGACTTGATCCAGTTCAAAGCTTTTTCTATAGCTGCTGTGTCCACTGCCGAAACAGTCACAAGACCATCGTCTTTGATGTCGATTTCCGCGCCAGTTTCTTTGGTAATCTTGTTGATGGTTTCGCCACCCTTACCGATGATAGCCCCGATCTTCTCTGGGTTGACCATCAGTTTTTCAATGCGTGGCGCATATGGGCTCAAGTGGTCACGTGGACCGTCAAGCGTTGTGAGCATGTGGTCAAGGATCGTCTTGCGTCCTGGGCCAGACTGTTCAATGGCCTTTTTCAAGATAGAAATTGGCAGTCCATGAACTTTCATATCCATCTGAATACAGGTAATGCCCCGGCTCGTACCCGTCACCTTAAAGTCCATGTCGCCTGCGAAATCTTCCGCATCAGCGATGTCGGTCATGACGTACGGTGTCTCACCGTCCATCATGAGCCCCATGGCGACACCGGAAACCGGCGCCTTCAATGGCACGCCTGCGTCCATGAGTGCCAAACAGCTCGAGCAGGTCGCAGCCATGCTGGTTGAACCGTTTTGGCTCATAATCTCGGTGACTGAACGAATAGCGTATGGGAACTCTTCAGTACTTGGAAGTACTGGCTCGAGTGCGCGCTCTGCAAGATACCCGTGACCAATTTCACGACGTCCCGGTGAACCAAGGCGACGCACTTCACCAACCGTGTAGCCAGGCGCGTTGTAGTGATGCATGTAGCGACGTTCACCGTCAGTTACTTCCATCGTGTCAACCATCTGCGCATAGCTCAGTGGCGCCAAAGTGACGATATTGAGCCCCTGCGTCACACCACGCGTAAAGATGCTTGAACCGTGAGTACGTGGCAACACCCCAACCTCTGAACTGAGTAAACGAACCTCTTCCAGCTTACGGCCATCTGGTCGCAGACCGTCTTGAATGATTCCTTCACGAACATCTTTATGAACCGCCATGGTAAAGGCTTCGTCGTATTCATCATGCAAAGTAGCGTATTCTTCGCCAACCTTTTCTTGCATCTTTTCGTGGAAGTCCCAACGAAGCTCATTGACCATTTCATTGCGTTCTGGGTACGGTTTGCGGATCTTATCGCCAAGCTTCCCCTTCACCCATTCGTTGACTGCATTCTGAATGTCTTCGTTTGGTAGAACGAGCTCGTACTGCTGAGCCACTGGCGCGATTTTTTCGGCAAGTTCTTTCTGAAGTTTTATGGCTGGTTGCATGTTCGCAAGCGCCCATGACAGACCGTCACCAACCATCTCTTCACTGACTTCCTTCGCACCAGCTTCAACCATAGTGATGCCGCTTTCTATACCAGCAACGACGAGGTCAAGCTCGCTTTCGGCACGCTCTTCTGCGGTCAAAAAGGCTTTGAACTCACCATTGACTCGGCCAACGCGTAAACCAGCTACTGGACCATCAAATGGCGTACCACTGAGCGCGAGTGCGGCACTGGCTGCCACCATTGCTACCATGTCCGGGCGGAAAGCTGGATCCATCGAAAGAACACTCGAAACCACTTGTACTTCTTGGCGGTAGCCTTTCGGAAACAGCGGACGAATTGGTCGGTCTATGAGACGACCGATAAGAATTGCTTCGTCGCTTGGGCGACCTTCGCGTTTAATGAAGCGGCTGCCGCTAATCTTGCCGGCTGCATACATTTTTTCTTCATAGTCGATGCTGAGTGGGAAATAGTCGAGCACGACTGGCTTTGAGCCAACCATTGCCGTTCCAAGCACCACGGTATCTCCGTAGGTCACGAGCACGCTTGCGGTTGTTCGAAAACCGACGCGGTTAACTTCAAGCGTCAGCTTCTTGCCGCACCAATCTGTTGAAACGGAAATAATATCCTTTCCGTTCGGGTTGATAATACTCATTACTGAGCCTCCTTCTTGTTTGCCATAGAGTGTAACAGGTGCAGGCGCTCGAACTTCGAACAACTCCAGCTATCACGCTCTACGAACTATTATTTACGTAATTCATTATATCAGACACGCACATATGCTTATAGATATAGCCTCTTTTTCTTCAGCCCGTACCGCAGTTAACTATTTGATTGGAAATAATTTCACATTCTCTCCAATGCGCTGTACCAGAACGTCCTTTACTTGTCTTATAGCCTCTGGACCCACCGCATGCATACGCGCATGATGTGCATCCTTAAATATACCCGTCAGCGTAACCTGTTGTTCGGTCGTAAGCCCAGTGAAAACCGCTCGAGTAAAGCCCAGCTCGGCGATCTGAGACACCTTGAAATCACCACGAATCAATGCCAAACCCTTAAGAAAATCTCGTTCTTCAGGGGTCTTAGTGTCAAGCTCAACCGGCTTTGGAACATCTTCTTGGCCAATAGTGTCTTCTGGCTTGGGCCCTGTAAACACGGATTCAACAGCGCTACGCGCGTCACTCACCTGCGCTCGTTGTTCGTCTTCATGCAATTTAGACGCTTCAGCTGCCATGAGCTGTTTTTTCTTCTCAAACAGCGCATCGCGCAGATCACGATACATCTCAGACTGTCTTTCTTGTTCTGTCAGTCTACCCCTATGGGCTAAAAGTCCCTCGACGGTTTTTAGCAAAAAATCAACACTCTCAACACTACCACTAGCCGCCAAGTTCACGTTGTGCGCTAGTGTAATCCCCTCTTGCTTTAGCCACTCATCAGCCGAGCCGTCTGTATTACTCGCCCTTAGCCAAGTTTCGGCATGAGAAGACATTTCTGCTAAAGCTCCTTCGAATGCCTTCGCGGGACGGCCGTCCTTCAGTCGTTGTGCCGTATTCATATCTTCTGCCGCTTGACGCGTTTCGTCTGACCATTCACCCGCTTGAAGCATTGACTCCATCGCTCGCTGCGCAAAACCAAATTTATTCGGCTCATTTGGGTTAGTCTGCAAATATTTTGCAGCTTCCTCGAGTGCGTGGCCACCCGCGCCATCCGCTGCTTCATGCGCAGAGACAGCCCAATCGCCAACCTCAGCACTAGATATCTCTGACGAAAAAACATGGCCGCTTGTATCTGGCCGCTCTGAACCTTGCGTAAATGGATTGGTTTCTGGACTATTCGATGGTGGTTTCATTTTTATTTTACCCTGAATTCAAGTGCTATGATA
>CAYIYX010000042.1:0-9774 GCA_964367775.1 uncultured Candidatus Saccharibacteria bacterium
GTAACGAATGTTCTCGTTCTTACACGGGTTTTTTTGTGACACGGTATTCGTGCGGGTCACAAGCAGATATCACACTTAATAGTGAAATTGGGAATGTGGTTGCGAGTCAGATTATTTCCGAATCGCCCCAGGGTAATGCACTAGATCCAAAAATACCAGTTGATACACACGAACAATCCATTGGGTTGAATTTGAAGTCTACGAATATCCGCGTCAAGTGCTACGTGTCATACGGAAAAGAGTACCGTAATAATACATGGGGATACCATATGAATTGCAATGAAAACACGTCTGGTCCGCTCCCTAACTACCTGGATAGATAACGTTAGTTAAAATATTATTTATTCCTGCACTATTTTCTGACTTCACCAGTAAAGCAGAAACTCAAGCCCAAAAATACCCGAACCGACTTTCGGCAATAGCATAACCGAGGAACACAACACTCGGCAGCCTTTGTCTCAATACGCTACTCAGGTTACACTAGGTGTAGTGTTATTGCTTTTAAGCATATTTAGCATATATTTATATAAACATCGTACGAGGGAGACTAAGATATGAGTCGAAGGCGGTTTTCTAGTGGAGCGGTCGCCAGAAGAATGAGAAAACCAACCTTATTGATTGAAGGTGGCAATTTCAGGAGGGCTCTTGTGCTTATCGGTTGTGTTCTTGCCTTGACTATGGGTGTGTATATTTTTCAAAAAATAAAGTCAGATGAAATTGGGAAGCAAGAGCAAAAGGCATTCGAGCAGCAGGCTATAGTGATTACAACTAGCGTGGACGACCTTCGTGATGTGTATGACAATTTGAATACTGCATACCCTAATCAACGGATAAACAGGTTTACTAGATCCTGTGGCCGAGCCAGTGATGTTATGGGAAATGGACCGATTGGATGCGGTGCTGATTTTACCGTATTACCATCGATCGATGACCCGGATATCAGCAAGAAAGTTGATGGTTTGCTGAAAAATCATGAGCATTTTCTTGTTACAGAAATCGTACAGACGAAGGTGTATTATTCTGTACCGTCAATACACTATTCTTTCAATGACGTTAGGAGTAGTCTTAGTTGTTCAATTGACTTGATTATGTATCCAGATGCTAAGTTTAAAGAAGTATACGTCAATAGTAGCTTTCATAACGGCGTGAATGCTATTAGGGCAGTTTGTTCAACAAAAACTCTCCTTAATTACATTCCTGGATTTGAGCGTCATTAATTAAGCTGCGAAGCTATGATCGTAATATTTCCCGGAGCTTTAAGTATTTCTACCAGGCGTTTATGTAAAGGTTGTATATAGCGTATGAATCACCAAAAGGAGATTTGCCATGAATAGATCGCGTAAAGATAAAGCATCGAACGCATTAACGAAGCCAGACGTTTCAGCTTCCAGGCAACGAAGCGGAAAGACTCCCCGTAAGATTCATTGGGTTAGGTATGGAGTCATCTTTGTTTTACTGGCTACCTGTGCGGTTATCGTCGGAGTGAATGGCTATAGTCGATGTACTATCGAAAAAGAGCATGCGGAAGTTGCCCGTCAGCTAAATGAAGTAGCTACTGATTTACATAAAGTTTACGTCAATCTCAAATCTACATTACCAAATGTAGTCTGGTCAAACTTTCAGAATGAATGTTCAATGAGCTACGCAGGACCGTTTTCAAAGGCATATAGTTGCGGACCTGCGATATATCTATACAAACAAAATGCAGAAGATAGTATCATTGCGCGCACAGACGAGGTGTTAGTACTTGAGCAGAAGTTTACACACGCTCGTGGTTTGCAAACTGGCGTAAGTAATGCAGGGGGTGAAAAATATTCACATAGCGTTTTTCTGTTTGATAGTATCTCGACAAAGCTCATATGTCATGGTTATAGCTATATCTACACAGATGTTACGACGCTGGAACGACGCACAGGCAAGGTCTTTGCTGAGTCGAGCCTTCCGGTCGAATCTATCGGCATCTATTGCCCAAAGAATCTTACGTATCCTGTAGATCTTGAGAACTCCTGGGCTCAATAATAATTACCCCTAGAGTGACTCGTATGAAAACAGCGCTTGACATGAACCAAAAGATCAAACGAAGGAGGTTAGTAGCCTGCCACTGCAAATAGGAGCTGGCTTACTTGTGATATCATTGCTAGCAGTCTTTATTCTGAAACAAGAGCGTATTTCAAAAAGAAGGATTGAAAGGTAAAATAGGCCGTATGCCAAACCATAAACGTGTCCCAGCAAAAAATAACCAAAACTTTTTTTATGTATTCAAGAAACACCCAGTCTTAGTATCAATTTGCTGCATAGTCCTAGTAGCTATCATAAGTACTTTCATATACCGTTACTACGAACAGCAAAAAACTCTAAATGACCTGTCAGTGGCCAGCAAGGATTTGAGAGTGATATATGATAACCTTCTTGCTTCTCAAGGGGGCAATGTCAGTAGCTCTAACTTTAGAAATGAGTGCAGTGAGTCTAGTGTTGAGGTTGGGGGAGGACGAATAGCGTGTGGTCCAAGCGGGTATATAAATTTACAATCGGGTGTTGCGGTCGATGATGCTATAAAAGCGCTAAATAGCATTGCTAGCGCTAATAATTTAAAAAGTTTGATTGAAACAGGGGAGACTTCTACTAGTGCGCAAGAAATATACACAAAGTTTAGATATCCTAGTATGAAGATTGATTGTGTCGTTAATCATGCAACTAGTTCTACATACTACATGACCTGTCGTGAATCTGTCCCCGACTTTCTCCCGGGCTACATAGTCACGGATTAAAATACGCTAGACTCTATGCCAAACCATAAACGAATATTAGCCAAAAGTAAGCGAAGTTTTCTTAATGTAGTAAAGAAACATCCAATCTTGGTTTCGATTTTTTGCATAGCTCTAGTAGGCATAATGAGTACTTTCATATACCGGTACTACGAACAGCAAAAAACTCTAAATGACCTGCAGGCGGTTAGTAAAGAACTAAGGGTTATATATCAAAATATACTTGAAGAAAACATGGGTGACGTATCAGTATCGTATTTCCGCAATGAGTGTTCTTTTGCCTATGTTGGCCCGTATAGTAAAAGTATCTCTTGCGGTTTAGGTGCCGATATAGCATTGAACAAGGATATTAGTACGCGAGTAGCGGGTCAAGTTATTAGAAGTGCTATAAATGACAGTAAGCTTAATCCAGGGTCGGATGTAGACATCGAGGAAAGGACCGCTAGTATCGACTTAAACCCTGGTCAGAATGGAGTGCGGTGCTATATAGCATATGGTAAAGATACCTCGAATAACTCTTGGGGGTATCATTTAAGTTGCCGTAGGTCTGTCCCCGATTTTCTCCCAGGCTACGTGGTTAAGGAATAAATACCAGTTGCGCATTATTTTTGTCTAGTGAATGTCTTCTTCTTTTGAACTATGCAAATCTGCTACCATATTCCCTTATGAAAACAGCGTTTGTTATAGGCGCAAGTTACGGGATTATGAATAAGTATAGTCAAGTTCGAAAGAGCTGACGAGGGCTTAAACTACCAGATCTTCGCTCGGTTTTCGGGCGGTAGGTACAGCTTGTCAGTTGGTTTTACGTCGTAAGTTTCATAAAACGCATCGACATGGTTGACGACACAGTTCACGCGGAAGGGTGACGGTGGGTGTGGGTCGGTTTTGGCGAGTTCGACAAGTCTTTCAGGGGTGGCTTGGCCGCATTCGCAGGTCGCAAAGTTTACAAACAAGTCCTTAAGCTCGTCTGGTTTCTGGGATACTAAAGCTTCAACGGCAAGCGACAGGCCGCCGACGTCGGCTATGGCCTCGCCAAGTATGAGGCGTCCTTGCAAAAAAGTTCCGGGAACGGTTTCGAATGTGTCGGCTTGGTGAACAATGTTTTCGGCTAGTTTGTCGAAAGCTTTGCTTTCAGCTTTAGTTTGCCATGGGTTCACGTTGCCGAACTCATCGAACTTTGAGCCTTCGTCGTCAAAACTGTGCGTTAGTTCGTGTCCTATGACGGCCCCAATGCCACCAAGGTTGGCGGCGTGGGTTGCCTTAGGGTCGTAAAAAGGAGCTTGCAGTATAGCGGCGGGAAAAACAATTTCGAGGCGGTTTGGGTGGTTGTAAGCGTTGACGGTATGGGCGTTCATCTCCCATTCTTCGTCAGCAGGTTTTTTACCAATTTTGGCCAGTTCAATGTCTGAAGCATGAACGCGGGCGGCTAAAATATTCGATACGACGTCGTGTTCGGAAAAATCGAGACGTGACAGATCTTTCCAGACCGTGGGGTATCCGACAAATACTTGTATGTTGTCGAGTTTTTTGTGGGCAATTTTTTTCGTGTTTTCACTCATCCACGTTAAGCGGTCCATGCGGGTGTGATACGCTTTTCGAATGTCTTCGACGAGACCCTGTACGGCCTTTTTGGAACTTTCTGGGAAATGTCTAGCGGCATATTCTCGTCCCAAGGCTTCGCCTATAATGAGTCGGTCGGCCAGTAAAACCGTTCGTTTCCAAAGTGGTTTCATCTCTTTTTGACCGCTCAAAGTCTTACCATAAAAATCAAAGGAAAGTTCAGCGAGTTGTTTTGACGTCCAGCTGGCATACGAGTTTACAATCTGCCATTTCAGGTACGCCTTGATGTCTTTGAGTGTAGATTCGTTTAGTAACTTGACGCATGATTGCACGAAAGATAATTGGTCTATGACGATGTTGTCGGTGGGATTTTGCCAGCCCAACCCGCACCAGTATGACGTCCAGTCAAAACTCGGAATCTGTTTTTTAATACTAGCTTGTGTTAGGCGAGCGTAATTTTTCTCAACGTCGCGTAAGGCTACGTCAGTCCAAGAAACTTCAGCCAGTTGTTTTTCCAGCTTCCAAACCGCTGTCCAGGGACTAAGCTTGAAGTCTGAAGCAGTAGTTTTAAAATCGTTAAAATATTCGGCGTAGGCTTTACGGTAGGTGACCATGCGCTTTGAGCGGTCGAGGTAGTAGTCGCGGTTCGGCAGTCCGAGTCCACTTTGGTAAAAACGTAAAACTTGGTTTGAGCTGTCTCTGTCGTCTTGGGAAACGTATAACGTCCAAAAAGCACTAATGTCGAGGCGATGCAAAAGACCGAGGGTATGGGCAAGATCTTCGAGGTTCACAACAGCGTCAACGGTATCGAGCAAGTGATTGACCGTAGCCGCCTGTTCTTGGGAATGTTTTTCAAAGTTTAGTGACGAAGCGAAAAAGTTTTTGAGGAGTTTTTGGTCGCGACTCAGTTTCTCTTCTTTACTTTTCGTTAAATCTTTCACGATTTCGTCCACTGCTTCCCATGACTTGTCGCGCAGTACGTAAAAAGTTCCCCAAGTAGTTTCGGTGTTTGGTATAGGGTTTGCGCTTAGCCACGAGTTGTTGATGTAACCGAAAAAATCATCCTGTGGACGAACGGATGCGTCGAAATGCGTCATGTATTAATCTCCTTTACACCTTTCAAAGCTTCTGTAAGCAATTCTTTGTTATTTGCAATATAGGCTATATTTGCAGATATTTCTTTCTCGCCGATCTCGATGGCTCGTATGATTGCGGCTTCAAATTTCCAAGGCTCAAAGAGCTCTTTGTATTGGGCTAAATGTTCCGGCTTCGTGAGGTAGCGTCCGGCGTATGTCGGTATGCTGTCGAATGTGACGTCTCCTTTGAAATTTTTTACAATCCAGTCCCAGTGTGACGATATCCATTCCCATGTTTTTTCACGCGAGGCGCTTTGTGCAAGTAGTTGGGGTATCCAACGTCTGATGTCTTGTAACCGGATTGTTCCGTCGGTGAGGCAGTTGAGGAGTGTTTGGATTTGTTCAGGCGCGCGCGTTGCACATAGAGCGGCAATAAGGTCGAGCTGTAGTTCAGGGGAGTGCGTGGTTCGGTAGAGCTCTATAAGTTCAGCAAATTCAGGGTCTTCGATACCGTTGTACATGACGATACGCGACACTGGAGTGCGAGTGGAAGGTGTCATATCTTCGAAGCCAGCGCTGAAGGCGGCTTTTGCAAATTTTACGATGTCGGAAGAGGCGGAATATCCCATGACCTCTAAGATGAGTGGTCGCAGTCGCGTGTTGTTCTCTGACTCTTTGGGTGTCTGTTTCCAGCTAAGCCTCACGTGTTGATTTGTTGCGAGTTCATGGGCGAATTGACGCAGCAACGGCGCTTCGATGGGATCTTCTTCGACGACGAATTTCAGTTGGCTAAAGATGTTTAGAGCTGCCTTCCATACGCTCGGGCTGGTATTGTTCTGTATTGCTTTGAGCACGTTTATGAGGCGATCTGCACCTACTTTTCCTGCGACAGAAAGAAGGAGCTGTTCGTTTAAAATGCGTAATGTGTCTGTGGGTGTTAGCTTGTCGTGAGATATCGCATGTACGACGTGTGCGAATTGAGTGTCGTCGTAGTTCGTAACGAAATGTGAACCATCGGACATGTTTAAGATCGTAAGGTTGTTTTCGACTTCAAGCTCTCGGGTTGAAAGTATTTTTGGAAAGTTTATGGCATTTGACAGGAGCGGTATGGGCCAAATGGTATCATCGTCGCTATGTGAACCGATAAAGAAGCGTTCTTGGGACAGTCGGCCATTGTTGAATGTCACAAGGGGGTATCCAGGTTTCGTGAGCCAGTTACCGATAAACGCTGCAATGTCTTTTCCAGAAGCAGCACTGAGCGAATTCCAAAGGTCACTTTCGGTAGTATTTTGGTATGCAAACTGTCGAAAATACTCTCGCAAGCCATAGCGAAACGCGTCATCTCCAATGTATTCGTGGATCATACGGATAAGACGAGAGCCCTTGGCATACACTATGGCATGGTCAAATAGCGACTCAATCTCGCCAGGATTTTGTACGGCTAGTTTGACGGGCTGGACGCCGTCAAAGGCATCTCGCCTGAGGGCTATGAGGCATTCGTTGGCGCTAAATTCGTCCCAGATATTCCAGTCAGGCTGCAACGCATCACACGCTATGTATTCCATGAGGTTTGCAAAGCTTTCGTTTAACCATAGATCGTCCCACCATTTCATGGTGACAAGGTTTCCAAACCACTGATGACTGATTTCGTGCGAAATGACTGTCGAAACACGTTGCTTTGTCTCGCTGGTGGCGTGCTTTGGGTCTACGAGTAAGGCCGCCTCACGGTACGTTATAAGTCCCCAGTTTTCCATTGCAGAAACGCTAAAGTCGGGTAGTGCAACTTGATCACATTTTGGTAGAGGGTAGTGTGTGTCAAAGTAGTCTTCAAAAAACTCGATGCTTTGTTTTGCCCACGTACAGGCGTATGCAAGATTTTTTTCAGGGTGTACCGGTGTCGCGTAGACGTTTATCTCGGTACCACGCCAGGTTTTGGTAGATCGCCTTTGAAGATCTCCCACGACAAATGCGAGCAGGTAAGAGCTCATTCGGGGTGATCGTTCAAAAACAGTCTCGAAAGAGCTGAAATCTAGGACTTGAGATCTCAGAACGGGCATATTTGACAAGGCGGTAACACCAGGCTTTGTTATGAGCGTTACATCGAATGTCGCTTTGGCTTCAGGTTCATCGACACAAGGAAATGCTTCGCGGGCATGATGGCTTTCAAATTGCGTTGCGAACAATTCTCTTTTTTCGCCGTTCATCTCGTAGTAGCAAGGATATATGCCGTGCATGGCGTCGGTGGCGATTCCCTGTACTTCTATAAAAACAACTATACGGCCAGTTTGATTCGTTTGTATGACTAGTTCGTCGCCTTCTTGGCTATAGCTACTGACGACCTCTCCGTTAATAGTGATACTGTTAACGCTCAGGTCGACGGCATGGAGTCGTAGTGGTTTTTCAGATAGCTTTTCTCCGGTGATCATAGTGGTGGCATAAAACGTATGGTTGTGGTCCTTGTCGGTTAAGTCGAAGGTTACGGAATAATGCTCTGGGTGAAATTGATCGTAGAGTCGTTTAACAGTTTGCATATATACTATTGTAGCAGCTTGCGTTGGCTAAATATTTTGGTATAATAAGTTGTGTAGTATTCCGGCCCGCAGGTCGGACTTTTTCATAGAAAAGGATAAAAAGGAGTAACTATGCAAGATTTGAACGTAAAACAACTAGTCCTCGCTGTCAGAACAATCGCAGACGAGAAGAACTTACCAGAAGAAACGGTCATGGATGTAGTGCAGCAGGCCATCGCCGCTGCTTGGCGTCGTGACAACGGCGACCGTGAGCAAACCGTTCGAGCCGAACTCAATACCAACAGTGGCGTTGCGAAAGTCTATGTCCAATACGAAGTTGTCGAAGAAGTTGAAAATGAAGCCAACCAGATGACTGTCGATGAGGCCCAGGCTCTCAAAAAGGGTGCAAAACTCGGAGACGTCGTTGAGGAAGAATTCGAAGCCAGCGCCTTTGGCCGCGTTGCCGCTCAAACTGCTAAGCAAGTTGTTCTTCAAAAGCTCCGTGAAGCCGAGCGCGAAGTCGTCATGATTGAGTTTGCTGACAAAATCGGCCAAGTTTTGACGGGTACGGTGCAGCGCGTCGAGCCTAGACTGGTACGTATCGAGCTTGGCAAGTCTGTCGGTATTCTTCCGGCAAGCGAACAGATTCCTGGTGAATATTATGGTATCGGGTCTCGTATGAAGGTGTACCTCAAAGACATTGACCGCGAAAACCGCGGTCCACAACTCATTCTTAGTCGTGCTAACGAAGAGTTTGTCGAATACCTGTTCCGCCAAGAAGTTCCCGAAATGGAAACCGGCGCAGTTGAGATCAAAGCCATTGCTCGCGAAGCTGGTAAGCGCACGAAACTGGCTGTACGTTCGACCGTTCCTGGCGTTGACCCCGTCGGCACGTTTGTTGGTGGTCACGGTACGCGCGTCAATGCGGTCATGAATGAGATCGGCGACCAAGAGAAAGTCGACATCATCACTTACGACGAGGACATCAAGAATTTTATCGCCAATGCGCTTTCGCCAGCAGAGATTTTCAAGATCGAGCTTGATGAACTTGAAAAGCGAGCCAGGGTATTCGTGAACGAAGATCAGCAGAGCATCGCCATCGGCCGACAGGGTCAGAACGTACGTCTTGCCTCAAAGCTGACTGGCTATGAACTAGACATTGAAACTGCGAACGTCGAGCCAAAAGCAGCTCCAGCGCCAAAGCGAAGCACGAAACACGCTGAAGATGACCTTTTGAGCGCTATCGAAGAAGCCGCGGAATAACAACTTCGAAACATTGCATTATGACCAATAATGTGATATAATGTAATGATTGTGGAACGTTATTTTGTAGATGCCTTGCCTTTTAAGAATGGAAGAACAGGTATCAAGGAAGGTGCCGAAAGAAAAGACCAGGACGATGCGCCCGGCTGCCCAAAAACGAAAACAGCCGCGGAGATACCTGAAGGGCTTCTGGGGTCGGACGAGATACGGCAAATTCCGAACATGGTCTTAGAAGTAGGACGTAAAATTTGTATACATGCTCGTGGACTACCTTTTGGTTGTAGTATGCGGACAGGTCTTGATGATTGCGAAGGTGGCGCTACTGAGATATGGGCGTCTTGTACGGGTTCTTGTCTAGATTTGGGTCAAAATATCCCCGAACAGGCGATTAGAAATACTGCTTCAAGTCTGTAAAATTTAGAAAAATCCAATCGAGTAGTAAAAGAAATTAGCACTCTTGACCTTTGAGTGCTAATTCGCTAAAATAGAGGCATTGTTCACCACGCAAGCATAAAGGAGGGTTTCAATTATGCCTGAAATGCCAGAAGGTTTTGTAGATTTTTCACAGTTTTTGACCGACAATGCCAAAAATAGTCTTGA